>DMOG01000004.1 GCA_003453595.1 Candidatus Uhrbacteria bacterium | reverse complement strand
CAGTCAAGGGTCGATTTTTATCTGTTTAAACTGTTGGCGCTGCTGTTACTGGATTTGAAGTAGGTGTTGTGCTGGCAAGACTTGCTTTTAGTTCGTCTTTTAGTCGTTTACCGGCTTTGAATTTTGGCACTTTTACTGCTGGCACATCAATCATCTGATCTGGCTTGCGGGGATTAACCCCTTTGCGAGCATGGCGCATACGAGCGGAAAATGTTCCAAAGCCGGCGATGGTGACTTCTTCGTCACGCTTTAGAGCTTCGATAATGATGTCTTGCAATGAAGCAATCATATCTTCAGCATCTTTTTTATTGATATTAAGTCGCTCGGAAATTCTGAGCGCAAGTGTTGCTTTATTCATAGTGTTTTTAGTTTATCACGAACCTTGGCCTGAAATCAAGGTTAGCGGGCGTATTCTACAACTCGTGTCTCACGGATTACAGTAACGCGTACTTCACCAGGGTAGGTAAGTTCTGTTTCGATTTTCTTGGCAATTTCACGCGCTAGATTTTGTGAACTAAGTTCGTCCACATCAGTTGGCTTAACAAACACGCGTACTTCACGGCCAGCTTGGATAGCGTATGCTTTTTCCACTCCTTCAAATGAGTTAGCTGTGTCTTCAAGATTTTGCAGTCGTTGAATATATTCTTCCAGAGTATTTCGTCGAGCTCCAGGTCGAGCGCCAGAAATTGCGTCAGCGGCTTTGACGATCACCCCTTCAAGAGTTTTTGGCTTGTCTTCATGATGGGCAACAGATTGATAAGCAATCTCTTCTGGGAAGCCAAACTTTTTCATGATGTTATAACCGATCTGAGGGTGAGCGCCTTGCATATCATGATCAACTGCCTTACCAATATCATGGAACAGCCCACCTTTTTTACTATCAAATACATTTGCACCAAGTTCCTCGGCCAGCATTCCAGAAATGCGAGCAACCTCAATTGAATGTTGCAAAACATTTTGACCATAGCTGGTTCTAAATTTTAGTCTTCCCAAAATTGAGATAAGTTTTGGATCAATTGATGAAACCGGAACGCCAAGTTCGTAAAGAGCATCTTCTCCAGCTTTTTTCATTTCCTTTGCCAAATTCTTTTTAGCATCAGTAATAGCTTCCTCGATTCGAGCTGGTTGAATTCGTCCGTCTTTGATAAGAGCTTGAAGAGCGCGGAGGGCAACCTGACGACGAACAGGGGAGAAGCCGCTGATCATAATCATTTCTGGTGTGTCATCAATAATAAGTTCACAACCAGTAAGACGCTCAAGGGTTTTAATGTTTCTTCCTTCTTTTCCAATAATTCGTCCTTTCATCTCATCAGATGGAAGTTCGACCATGGTGGTGGTGGCATCAACTACATGACTAGATGCAAATCGTTGCACAGCTAAGGAAATAACCTGACGGGCTTTGCGTTCAATTTCTTCTTCGCTTACTTGTTCTAGTTTGCGAGTTCGATTAACAAGCGTTTCTTTTTCCGCTTCTTCAATAGCGTGAAATAATTCTTCGCGTGCTTGTTCTCGGGTTAGTCCAGCAATAGCTTGAAGTTTTGAAACTTGTTCGTTTTTGATTTCTTCAATTTTCTCACGAACTCTTTCTACCTCAGATTTTTGCTGTTCAAGTTTTGTTTTTCGATCTTCAAGCGCTAATAGCTGTTGATCAAATTTGTTTTCGCGTTGTTCTAATCGTTGTTGCTGTGATTGCATTTCACGGCGACGATCAGTTACTTCTTTTTTACTTTCTTCAAGGGCAACAAGTGCTTTTTCTTTGGCTTGCAAGAGAATCTCTTTCTCCTGCGCCTTGGCTTTCTGTAGAATCTTTTCTGCGCGCTCTTCAACAGAACGAGCTTTATTTTTCATGACCACTTTTCGGATAGCATATCCGACAAATGAGCCGATAAAAAATACTCCAAGACCTGCAGTCAGCACTAGGGTAATATCTAGTGATAACATAAAGGTTGTATGGAGTTTGGAAACAAAAAGATGAAGACTTGAAGTCTGGTGTATGCTATTTGATTGTCACGATGTTTTGCGCAAATAAGTATCTTTCCTGATTTGCGGTTTCATTAGTGAAAGTCATATGTTCAGTCTTTTTCATCCGTTTTATTCCAAACTCGGTTAATTTTTACTGACTGAAGAATATCACGATAAGGCCTTTTCGTCAATCTGCATTATTTCAAGGTTTTTGACTAGGTTTTGCCAATTTTCTGAGTTTTCGGATTGACATAGGGCATAATATTTGCTAGGTTTAAGTCTATTCTTTTAAATAAAACGAGACAAGTATCTGGCCAATCTTGAAAGGTTGATCAAATACTTGTCTCGTAAGGTGGGATAAGTTGTCGGCTCCGAGCAGTTCGGGCATGTCAGCAGTGAGGTGGATTGTGGGCGAAAGCATCACGTCCGGACAGAAAGATCAGCTTCTTGCCATGGTGGCATCAGTCGCCGGTGGAGTGATCGACTCCATGGCCCGCGAAGGCGTATTGACCAAGAAGGGGGCGGAGCAGGTCCGCCGTTCTGGTGATGAGTTCAGGAAGCCGATCGGCAACGCAGTGCGTGAAGCACTGGTACGCTTGTCGGCAAGCCAGGACTTCGCCAACGAAGAGGTCGAGAGCCGCCACGGCTACCATTCCGGTTATCAGGCTCCCAAGCCCATGGTCGAGCAGGTAGCCATCCTGAAGACCCACTTCCCGGAGCTTGCGTCCGCGACCTACGACAAGAATGCCTCGCAAGGACCATTCCCTGAATGGGTCGAAGGACCATTTGCTCTTCTGCGTTGGCAGCTCCTGGCTAAGACCTACGGTGAAGCCGTGGAACGCGTGCTCGCAGAGCTGAGCAAGACTCTCGGTGGCAAGTTCGTCAACTACATCAAGGGAAAGCTCCGTTCCGACCACTTGCGCGAGAGTGCGAAGAAGGCTGCTGCCTTCGAGGCCATCGCCGAGGCTCAGAAAGGTCACGCCGTCCTGGTGGTTCCCGCACAGTTCGGAATCCGTCACCGAGGTCGCTCTGTTCGTCGCGCCCGTGCGGTGATGGGGTCTGGCGAGTTCGGTCTGGGTGCCTTTGAGATCGGCATCATGCTTCTTACTCATGACAACAGGTTGCAGGACCTCAACGACCTGTGGATCGACTGCGCTGGCGACGAGTATTCGTATGATGCCGTTGGTCAGTTCTTGGACGCGCCGATCTTCTACTTCAGCGACGGCGAGCTCGAGCTTGGCACGGGCAGGGTCTCCGATCCGCTCGTCAGCTACGGGTCTGTGTCAGGATTCTCTGTTCCGCAGTAATTGAAGCTTGGATCTTGATAACCTTGAACCTTCTGGTTCCTGGTGCCTTGATCCTTGTTCCTTGAGTCCTAATCGTGGGGCGGTTTTGAAAAGAACCGCCCTTTTGTGTTTCTTTATTTTGTCATTCCGAGCGTAGTCGAGGAACCTTTTATGGGAGATCCTTAGACTTTTTTTGTTCGCTTAGTATAACGCTATTGTTTTATTTAAAAATGTCTGCCAATTCTCAGAAGTGACCTGGTTGATTTCAATCGCGTCAGCAATGTCAAAATCGCCAATTTTAGTCCGTCGTAAGTTTTTACAATAACCAACTGTGCCAAGTTTTTTTGCCAAGTCTCGTGCCAAGGCTCGGACATATGTTCCGCTGGAGCATTGGATTATTACATTGATGATGATCGATCGATCGGTCTCTTTACTCTTTGCTTTTGTTTGAGTCACGGTTGATAGGCAACCACCCCCACCCCCTCCTTGGGAAGGAGGGGAGGCGAGTTCCGGATTTGATCCACCCTCCTTACGAATGAGGGGGAGGGGGAGGTCTTCTTGAATTTCGTTTATTAGCTTAAATTCATGGATTGTCACATGCCGTGGCTCGCGCTCAATCTCTTCACCTTTACGCGCTAATTTATAAAGTCGCTTGCCATCAATTTTGATGGCTGAGTACATTGGTGGGATTTGGTCTATTTCGCCGGTTAGTTCTGTCATTGCTTTAACGATCTGGTCTTGCGAAATCTCGGGCATATTAGGATCGATGATGGCTTCAGTTTCAGTATCAAGGCTTTCTGTGGTGGCACCAATTACAAATTCCGCTTCATAAGTTTTGTTTGATGCCACGATCCGGTCGATCTGTTTGGTTGCGTCTCGTCCAATTGCCACAATCAGAAGACCGGTAGCAAAAGGGTCAAGCGTACCGGCATGGCCGATTTTTTTAATGCCAGTGATACTGCGCAACTTGGCAACAATATCAAAACTCGTCCAGTTAATTGGTTTATCAATTAGAAGAAATCCAGATTTAGTCATATAATGGGAGTATACATGAGATGGGATCGCAGAGTATACAGAACTCAGACGACAGAACTCAGATGCCGGACGACAACTCGGTCTCTCCCCCTTTCGCAAGGGGGAGTAGGAGGGGGTTAATATAGCTTCCACTTTATAAATATGCTTATTCCCACACTAACGATAGGAGAGGTCTTCTCGAGAAGATTCCTCCTACCGTCGGAATGGGAAATAAAGCGATGCCTTCATTCCTTTCAACTCTTTAAACCTTTTTTATGAACAAACCCCATGGTTACACAATTATTGAATTAATCATTGCGTTTGTTCTTATTATTTGTTTGTCGCTTATTGTTATTGCGCTAACTGGCCCAAGCGATTCATTCCAGGACGCTTATCGAAATCAGCAGGTGAATCATGTGGGGACATACATGCAAGCTTTGTTGCAACTTGAGCAAGAAGATCCTGATTTATTTCAAGAAGTAATTTTGCAAGCGCAAGATAAAAAGGCGATGATTGGTATTGGAGAAGGTTGCGATCAATTATATGGCAGTCAATGTGCGGCCGGGGAAATGTCAGGCTCTTGTCTTGACCTGCAGGTTTATATGCCTGAGGTTTTACCTGATTTTGTCTATGACACTGCTGATGAAGATTTTTCTCGGGCCAGAACAGGTTATTATCTTCTTTTTGAAAATAGCGTCCTAGAAGTCGGCGCCTGCGCACCATCAGGATCAGATTCGGTTAGGTTGATGAGTTTGGTTCGATAAGTGTCTGATTGTTTCTTAAGATAGAAAACTTAAACATTTTTACCCTTTCGACCTCTGCGTCCCTTTATATCATATAAACCCTTTAAATTGACATTTTCCCCTAATTTTCGTATCATTGTGCCATGAATATTTCAGAATTAGCACGAAGATTGCGTGTTTCAACTGACGAGCTACGAGATAAGCTGCCAGAACTTGGTTTTGATATTGGTTCAAAGGCCATCAAAATTCCAGATCGTGAAGCTGGTCGAATTGAATATGCTTGGCGACAATATCGAAAGCGTCAGTTTTTAGGAAAAAAGCGTGACGAACAACGAGCCCGAGCTGAGCGCAAGCAAAGAGTACTTGAAGGAACTGCACAAAAAATTAGCATTCCGCAAGCTCTGACTGTTCGAGAATTTTCAGACAAGCTGGAAATGCCAATTGCTAAGGTTATGCAAGAACTGATGCGTGCCGGTATTTTAGCTTCATTAAATGAACGCATTGATTTTGATACTGCAACTATTATTGCCGAGGATCTCGGATTTATAACTGAACCAGAAGATAAAACTCAACAGGAAGATGATCAAAAAGGTTTAGAAAAGTTAGAAGTAGTTTTGGCAAATAGAGACAACATCACAGATCGTGCGCCAGTTGTGGTGGTGATGGGACATGTTGACCATGGAAAAACAAAATTGCTCGATGCAATTCGTCACACAAATGTGGTTGATACTGAGCACGGCGGAATCACTCAGCACATTGGTGCTTATCAGGTTGTGCGCAATGATCGGGAAATAACTTTTATTGATACTCCTGGTCACGAAGCATTTACTGTCATGCGTTCACGAGGCGCGAAAGTTGCCGACATTGCGATAATCGTTGTAGCAGCCGATGACGGAGTGCAACCTCAAACTCGGGAAGCGGTTGATATTGTCAAAGCTGCCAAGCTCCCGTTTTTAGTGGCCATCAACAAAATTGATAAGGAAAACGCCAACATTGAGAAAATAAAAACACAACTTGCCGAGCTGGGGTTAATTCCAGAAGAATGGGGAGGAAAAACAATCATGGTTCCGATTTCTGCCAAGCTAAATCAAAACATTGATCAGATTTTGGACATGCTTTTGCTTGTGGCTGATATGGAAAAGGAAAAGATTGTGGCTGATCCAACCCGTCGAGCTATAGGCACAATTATTGAATCCAAAGTTGAAAAATCACAAGGTCCAGTTGCCACAGTACTTGTGCAATCAGGAACTTTGCATCTTGGAGATGCGCTGGGAGTGCGGGGAGCTTATTATGGAAAAGTGCGGGCCATGCAAGCATGGGATGGAAAAAAGATTTCCGAGGCAGTGCCATCAACCCCTGTACGAATTCTTGGTTTTAAAGACGCTCCTTCAATTGGAGATGTAATGGAGGTTCCAGAAGATGCAAAGTCTTTGGAGAAACTAAAAGAGCAACCATCGCGAAAAATTGGAGCAGGCGAAATGAAAGTTCATTCTTCCCAAAGAGAAGATGCTGGATTAGAAGAAGAGGGCTCAGACAAAAAGGTCAATCTTAATATTATTATTCGCGCTGATGTGCTTGGTTCTCTGGAAGCGATTATCGGAATGATTGATAAAATTAAGAGTCCATATGTTGGAGTGAAGATTATTGCTCGTGGTCTAGGAAATGTCACAGACGCTGATGTACTTAGTGCCGAAGCTTCAAACGCTTGGATTTTCGCATTCAATGTTAAGCCACCAACAGCTGTAGAAATTTTGGCTCGTGATAAAAAAGTTGAGCTTTCTCGTTACGCAGTAATCTATAAACTTTTTGAAGATCTAGTTGATCGTTTGCGTCTACTTATTCCGGCCGAGCAGGTTTATACAGAGTTAGGGTCAGTAAAGATTTTGGCAACATTCCAGAAGATGGAAAAAGGATGTGTTATTGGAGGAAAAGTAACAAAAGGAAGAATCGAAGTTGGCGCCACTGCTCGTGTTGTCCGTGACGAACAGGTTATAGCTGAAGGAAAAATTAAAGGTTTGCAAATATCAAAGATGGTTGTAAAAGATGTTGAACAAGGAAATGATTGTGGAATTGAGTTTGCAGGCAAAGCCAAAATCGAACCAGATGACATTTTGGAGATTTACAAAGAAGAGGAAAAGGCAAGAACCTTGGAAGTTGAAGGGTCAAAGTCAAGATAGAATAAAAAAATCGCACCAGACAATTGGTGCGATTTTTATTTTGACGATCATTTTGACGATCACGGCGTATTCTTTTTGATCGTGATAGAATTAATTTGTATGGATATCAAATTATTTATTGGAATTGTTTCAGCGATTATTGGCATTGCTGCTTTTGCTCCTTATATCAAGGACATGTTAACAAAGAAGACAAGACCACATATGTTTACATGGTTGATCTGGGTTTTGACACAAGGGACAGCGGTTGTGGCAATGTGGACTGGGGGCGGGGGAGCTGGCGCGATCACACTTACAATATGTTTGGTTCTTGTTTTTATTGTGTTTTTGCTCTCAATTAAGTTTGGAACAAGAGATATTACTCATAGCGATACAACCGTTTTGATTGTTGCTTTGGTTGCGATTCTTATTTGGTGGCAACTTGATAATCCGATTCTGGCTGTGGTAATTGTTTCTGCGATTGATGTTTTAGGGTTTATACCAAGCTACCGAAAGACCTATAAAGATCCGTTAAGCGAGACAATATCGACTTGGATAATGTATGTACTTTCAAACATTTTGGCGATAATTGCCCTTGAACAATACAATGCTTTGATTTTGACATACATTACTTCAATTGTATTTGCCGAAATTTTGCTATTATCCATCATTTACTTTAGAAGACTAAACACAAATTCTAAGCTTTTGAAGTGATCAATAAAGTACATAATTATTTTTCATAGTATGAACGATCGTTCATACTATGAAAAATATTATTTTAATAAATCCATATTTTTGTGAGTTTTTTTGATCATTTGCATTTCACTTAGTGAACGATCGTTCACTAAGTGAAATGTTTATTCAAAGCACGAACCGCCTCTCTGGGGAGAAGCGGTGAGGGGGGCGCGAGGTCAGGTCTAGAGCTTTGCGCCACCGATGCCGTAGGTCACGAGCTGTCCCGGTTCGGAGCTGGGTTGATCCTTGGCCTCTGCATCGGGATCGAGCGCATCGATGCGCTCGATCTGGAGGATGACGAGCTGCTTCAGCTCGCTGATCTGTTGCTCGTGTTCTGTTTGGGTTCGCTTCATGGTCGCGATCTGGTCATAGGCGGAACAGCACGCGATGTACCAGAATACGACGGCCAGAATGCACATAATTGCGATGGAGGAGTTGAGCATGTTGAGGTCCGACGCCAGTTGATTGTTGGGGTTTACTCTGTTTTCGCTCATAATTGCACCTCCGTGCGTGGTTGAAGCGATGTTGGAATATTAGCAAAAAGTTTGGTGAGTGTCAATCCCCAGACCCATTAAGAAGGTTCATCTTGGCGTTGGGATGGGGGGAGAAGGTTTTTATCCACTGGCACAGATGTCGCTCTCGTTATAAAATGCCAGCACTGATTACTAATTAATAATAATCATTTCTATGGAACTTACGACCAATAATTTTGACGAAAATGTATTAAAAGCACAGGGTTTGGTGCTGGTTGATTTTTGGGCCACATGGTGTGGACCTTGTAAACTAATGAGCCCGATTGTGGACGAACTTGCTTTAGAGCTTGATGGAGTGGTTGTAGGTAAGGTGAATGTTGATGAAAATCCAGATTTGGCTCGACAGTTTAATATTCTTTCCATTCCAACTTTTATTATTTTCAAATCCGGACAAGTTATTGAACAATTTTCAGGATCAATGAGCAAGGACATGTTAAAAGAAAAAATCGTTAAGCATTTGGAGTAACGGATAGATGGTAGTTGAAAGTGGAAAGCTAAAAGTATAAAGCTAAAATCTTTAACTTCCAGTTTCAACTTTCTACTTTAAACTTTTAACTTTCTACTTCCTAAACCTATGCATCACAAACTTATTATCATCGGCTCTGGTCCGGCTGGGTATACTGCTGCGATTTATGCTGCCCGAGCTGAGCTCCATCCAATTGTTTTTATTGGCGATCAGCCGGGTGGACAGCTGACAACTACCACTGAGGTTGAGAATTGGCCAGGAGAACCAGATGGAATTCAAGGGACAGATTTGATGGAAAAGTTAAAAAAACAAGCTGAGCGATTTGGTGCTGAAATTGCTGGAAAGACAATTACAGAGGTTGGTCTGTCATCAAGGCCTTTTGTTGTTAAGACAGGGTCTGACACTTATTCGGCTGACGCCGTGATTATTGCCACAGGCGCATCAGCGCGATGGCTTGGTATTCCAGGAGAGGATCGATTTAAGGGTAAGGGAGTTTCGGCTTGCGCAACATGTGATGGATTTTTTTTCCGCGATAAAAAAGTAGTTATGGTTGGTGGGGGAGACACGGCCATGGAAGAGGCGAATTTTCTAACCAGATTTGCTGAGTCAGTGACAGTTTTGGTTCGTCGGGATGAACTACGAGCATCAAAGATCATGCAAGAGCGAGCGCTTGCAAATCCAAAAATTAAGTTCATGTATTTTACTGAAGCTAAAGAATTGATTGGTGATCAAAAACTTGAAAAAATCCGCGTGATCAATAATCAAACAAATGAAGAACACGATGTTCCGGCTGATGGATTTTTTGTCACGATCGGTCACAAACCAAACACAGATTTTCTGGCCGGTCAGATCGAGCTTGATGCCAAAGGATATATTAAGAATGTTCCTGGGACAGCAAAAACCAATGTGGAAGGAGTGTTTGCCTGCGGTGATGTGATTGATCCTTATTATCGTCAAGCAATTACCTCGGCCGGAACCGGATGCTGGGCAGCGCTCGACGCAGAGCGGTGGCTGTCTAATAACTCTTAATCCCTTCCCCCACCAATAACCAAAATAAAATAAGTATATGCCCAATGTATTTGAAAACGCACTAAATCAAATCCACCGAGCAGCAGAACTTGCAAAAATTGATGAAAATGTTTTGAAACAAATCAATATTCCAATGCGTGAAGTGCGAGTAGCGATCCCTGTAAAAATGGACGATGGCTCGTTGCGCATGTTTGAAGGTTTCCGCGTTCAGCATAATAATTGGCGTGGGCCATTTAAAGGAGGTATTCGATATCATCAGCAGGTTGATATTCATGAAGTAAAGGCGCTTGCCACTTGGATGACATTTAAGTGCGCTGTTTGCGGAATACCAATGGGCGGCGGGAAAGGCGGTGTGATTGTTAATCCAAAAGAACTTTCAGAAGCAGAGTTGGAAAAACTCACTCGCGGTTGGGTAAGATCAATGAAGGGGGTTATTGGCCCAGAGATCGATGTGCCTGCGCCAGATCTTAATACAACTCCACGCGAAATGGATTGGGTTGCGGATGAATTTGGACATCCCGCTGTTGTAACTGGCAAAACAATCAAGGCTGGCGGATCAGCCGGGCGCGGAACAGCTACGGCAACTGGCGGATATTATGTTCTTGAAACTTTAAAAGAAAGATTATTACTCGAGCCAGAGATGCAATCAGTGGTGATTCAAGGATTTGGAAATGCAGGACGCATGATGGCGCAAATTATGCATCGCCATGGCTGGAAGGTTTTGGCAACATCAGATTCAAGCGGTGGAGTTTATAATCCAGCAGGGCTTGATATTGACGCGCTTGCAAAACATAAAGATGAAACAAAATCTGTTCAGAATTTTGCAGGCGCCCAAAATATTACAAACGAAAAATTACTAGAAATTGAGTGCGGACTTTTAATTCCAGCTGCAATGGAAAACCAGATTCATGCTGGAAATGCCGGAAATATAAAAGCAAAAGTAATGCTTGAGCTCGCAAACGGACCAACAACTCCTGAGGCTGATGATATTTTGCGAGAGAAAGGAATTGAGGTGATTCCAGATATTTTGGCAAATTCAGGAGGCGTGACAGTGAGTTATTATGAGTGGGAGCAGAATATGAAAGGCGAGGTTTGGACTGAAAGCCAGGTTGACGACAAGCTCAAGTTAGCGATGACAGAGGCAACAAACGCGGTTTGGGAGAGAAAGGAAAAGTATAATACTGACCTGCGTCGTGGAGCGTTTATTCTGGGATTAGAAAGATTACAAGAGACACAGAAATAGAAATTTAAAAATACAGTCCCGCCGATGGCGGGACTGTATTTTTAAGTGCGGAAATCCCGAGCCTTGCAAGCTCGGGACACGATTTTTTGTGCGCAACCGGAACGGTTGCGCTGTCAGCATTTGTTAGTCCTCGTCGCCGAGGAGCGGAACGACGAGCTGGATATCTTGGCTGAGCGAGCTTGTTGCAAGCTTGACCGTTAGAATCCTCGCCTCGTAGTCGCGCGTTGTGGAGATCTTGCACCGATTGTCTTCGGCACATTCCATTTGCACAGCGATGTCGTGGATTGTGCCACGACGAACTGGCATCGGGTGGTCATCTTCATTGCTGAGTACCAGGCGCAGGAACGTGCTCCTTTCGCTAGCATTAGCTACATAAATATAGCAGTCGTTGTTGGGCGCGTTGCACCCATTCATTTCGACCGCATACACGAGCGTGATCTCGTTCTCGGTCGCCTTAGTCGGAGCCACATCGGCCTCAGATACATCGCTATCAAGCAAATGCATCCAGAGAAAACCCAGGGAGGTTAGCAGGAAGATGATCAGCATCATGATCACTGATCCTGCATCGATCTCGGCCTCAGACTTGTCGTCGTCGCTGGGGTTGGTCTGAGGTTTGGTGTCGGGTTTGCGGGACTTGTCGGACATGATTTCCTCCGTGGGAATGGGGGAGAGGGGAAAGGGCTTTGCGCAAAATGCAGATGCATATTGCATGCAAAACGCAGTTTTGTCAATCGCGTCGTTGAAGCTGTCGTTGAAGCGTGTCAAAGCGCGTCGAAACTCGTAAAGTTATTATATATTGATAATTTTTGGCCAATTTGAAAATATTTAAATGCGGAAATCCCGAGCCGTGGGCTCGGGAGACGATTATGTTTGGGGAGGTGTTGCGCAGTGAGCGCGACTACCAGCCGTGTTGTGCATCGAGGTCTTCTTGCGACCTCACGAACTTGAGTTTCGGTTGGATGTAGCTCGAGTGATCACGACGCGGTGCGTCGTAGATCACGAGCTCAAAGATCCCTTCGTCGATCTGGAGAGGCGTAATACCGCACCTGTCCTCTGGCTTGCAGTACAACATACTCACTGCGTTGAAGATGCGTCCTTCGCTGATGCCGAAGGAAAGGTCGTCGCCTTTAGCAGTGATCATACGCAGAAATTTGGCTCGCTTTGTGTCAGCGTCACCAAGTTCTGCGCTCATGCTTGGGTCGGCGATGTACACAAAGCAGTTCGTGCCATCGCACCCTTCTCCCACGACCGTGCGTGCGAACTCGATCTCTTCTGGCGTTGGCACGAACTCCACGACCTGCTCACTTGCTTGATCGAAAGAGTTGTCGAACGTGTAGTTGTTGAGGTATCTCACAGCTATCCATGCGATGCCTGTGAAGATCACCATCGAGAGGATCACGCCGACGATCAGGTAGATCGCCAGCCTCCTGAGAACTGCGCTTAATGCGGTGGTGCTGTCGAGGTCATTGCGGGACATGCTCTTCTCCTGGGCGTGGGGTTGGCATCGCGGATGCAGAATCATCTTGCCTCGTACAGGCCGGTTTGTCAAAACTTCCCAATAACCGCAGTTTTGCGATACCATAGAAGCGAACAAATCTATATTATGTCTTACGATCACAAAAACATTGAGAAAAAATGGCAACAACGATGGGAGCGCGAAGGCGTTTTTTATGCCAGCGACGCTTCCGACAAGGAAAAATACTATTGTTTAATTGAGTTTCCATACCCATCAGGCGCTGGCTTGCACATTGGGCATCCACGAAGCTATACGGGAATTGACATTATAGCTCGCAAAAAGCGCATGGAGGGGAAAAATGTTCTTTATCCAATCGGCTGGGACGCTTTTGGCTTGCCAACAGAGAATTTCGCAATTGCAAATCATCGCAAGCCACAAGAAGTGACAAAAGAAAATACAGACACATTCCGTCGTCAGCTTCAGTCACTTGGGTTTTCCTTTGACTGGTCTCGAGAAATCAACACAACCGATCCGGAGTATTACAAATGGACACAATGGATGTTTTTACAGTTTTACAAAGCGTCAATGGCTTATAAAGCAAAAACTAAAATCAACTGGTGTTTGAGTTGTAAGATCGGGCTTGCTAACGAGGAAGTTGTAAACGGCGTTTGTGAGCGTTGTGGTGGCCAGGTAGAAAAGCGGGACAAAGAGCAGTGGATGATTGCCATCACAAAATACGCGCAAAGATTGCTCGATGATTTAGACACAGTCGACTACTTACCAAAAATCAAAAAACAACAACAAGACTGGATCGGTCGCAGTGAAGGCGCAGAGGTGGATTTTAAAGTTTCTAATTCTGATGAGGTTATCCGCATTTTCACCACTCGTCCTGATACTTTGTTTGGGGCGACCTATATGGTGTTGGCGCCAGAGCATGAGCTTGTGGGTAGGATTGTTAAAGATGAATATCGGATAGAGGTTGAGGCTTATGTATCAGAGGCTGGAAAAAAGACAGACATTGATCGGGCAGACGCGACCAAAGAAAAAACTGGAGTTTTCACTGGCGCTTACGCCATCAATCCAGTCAATGGAAAAGAAATTCCAATTTGGGTGGCAGACTATGTGATGATGGGCTACGGCACCGGAGCGATTATGGCTGTTCCGGCGCACGACGAGCGGGATTTCGAGTTTGCGAAAAAGTTTGATTTGCCGATTGTTGAAGTTGTTCAATCTGATGAGCGTGTCGATGGATGTTTTGCAGGCGAAGGTACAGCGATTAACTCAAATTTCCTTGACGGGCTATCAACGAATGAGGCAAAAGAAAAAATCACAGCTTGGCTCACGGAGAAGGGATTGGGAAAAGCGACTGTTAATTTCAAACTCCGTGATTGGGTGTTTTCAAGACAAAGATATTGGGGTGAGCCAATTCCGCTTGTATATTGTGATAAGTGCGCCTCGACAGGCTCGGCATCTGGCGACGGTTGGGTTCCGGTTCCTGATGATCAACTTCCGGTTTTACTGCCTGAGGTGGAAAAGTATGAGCCAACTGATGATGGCGAATCACCACTTTCTGCAATTAGTGAGTGGGTTAACACAAAGTGTCCAAAGTGTGGTGGCGAGGCAAGAAGAGAGACTGACACTATGCCAAACTGGGCAGGGTCAAGCTGGTACTTCTTGCGTTATCTTGATCCAAAGAATAATGAAGTGTTTGCCGACAAATCAAAAATCGGCTATTGGATGCCAGTTGATTTATATAACGGCGGAATGGAACATACGACTTTGCATTTGCTTTATTCGAGATTTTGGCACAAGTTTTTGTATGATCAAGGATTTGTATCAACATCTGAACCATATGTACGCCGTCATTCGCACGGATTGGTTTTGGCCGATGATGGTCACAAAATGAGTAAGTCAAAGGGAAATGTGATTAATCCAGACGAGATTGTTGAGAAGTACGGAGCCGACGCGCTTCGCATGTACGAAATGTTCATGGGCCCATTTGAAGAGCCTGTGCCATGGAGTACTAACGGATTACTGGGCATTGCCAGGTTTTTGGACAAAGTCGTGCGCTTAAAAGAAATGGTTCGTGGGTCAGAGGAAGATGTTGTCACCAGAATGCTGCACAAAACAATCAAAAAGGTAACAGAAGACATTGATGGCTTACGATTTAATACAGCAGTTTCGCAGATGATGATTTTTGTAAATGATGTTCAGGCATCTGGATCAATCACCAAAGAATCATTTTTAAAGTTCTTGTTATTGTTGTGCCCGTTTGCTCCGCACTTGAGTAATGAGCTAGCCGAGCAGTTGGGAGTTGAGTCATGCTTGGAGACAAATCAGTGGCCAGAGTTTGATGCTAGTTTAATCGTTGATCAAGTTGTCACGATCGCAGTCCAAGTCAATGGCAAACTGCGCGGTGAAATTCAAGCATCACCTAATTCAACTCAAGCCGAAGTCGAAGCTCTCGCCCGAGCCGACGAAAATATTGCTAAGCATTTAGAAGGTGAAATCAAGAAAGTAATTTATGTCAGTGGCAAGTTGATGAACTTTGTTGTTTGATTGGAAGGTAGAAAGTACAAATAAATCTCCCAAGGCTTAACTTTGGGAGATTTTATTTATTAGCTGACCAAGGATCCTCATGTTTGCTATAATGGTTTTAGATGAAAAATAAAGTAAAAGATCATTGATTTTAGGGCATCATAAGTTTGATGTTCGTCACTTGGGCGCACTGCCTTCGCTGGCTAGCAATCGACTACTGGGATTTTGTGCAGAGATTATCATGGGCGTGTTCTTTCCGATTTTTATCTATGGGGTCTGTTCCCAAATACCGTCTTTGCCCCATTATGTCTGTAATGCGCCTGCGCCTTGATTCGAAAAGCTCACAATAGCTCCACTATTGCTCACTTTTCTCACCTTCGGCTCGGCAGCATTGCAGTCAAATGTGTCTAAAGCGGTATTCGGGAACAGACCCCTATGAGTTTTTTGGACTTAGTTTAAAATGGACACTTCTATGGTTTGCAGTGAACTATGCTTTCCGTATTCCAGTGTTGGTGATTGGCGCCAAGATTTTTTCACATATCAGTTTGCCAACTAGCATGGGTATTGGATCATGCTTTTGGATAGGTGTTTATGCTGTTGCTTATTTGCTGGACCTAGCACCTGATTTTCATACATGGACATTTCTTGGTTTGCTCATAGCCTCAATCGCGCTTAATTATGCTTTTTATTGGGCACCATTCCATACTGATTTTGCTGAGTTTTCTAGTACAAAACACAGAGGAAGCCAGATTGGGGTATTTTACGCACTTCAACGGTTCATTGGTATGATCGGGCCAGTTGTTGGCGGTTTCTTAATTGCCACTTTTTCTTATGGATTTGTTTTTGGCATTGGTATTATTTTTATTTGTGCGTCCATGATTCCCCTTGCTTTCTTACCAAAAACAAGGGTGAAATATGAATATGGGTTTTTGGAAACATTCCAAGTCATGTTTAAAAAGAAGTACAAGTATCTAACATGGTCAATGATTGCTTATGGCGCAGAGAACGCAGTTGGATATATTATTTGGCCGATTTTTCTTTATTTGCTTTTTGATGGAAAATATCTAGATATTGGTATTTTTGCTTCACTTTTAGTGGTGATAAATATTATTTTGCAGGTAATAGTTGGCAGGGCAGTGGATGGTAAGTATAAGCGTAAAATAATTAGTTTTGGCGTTCATGTGTACTCACTTGGTTGGATATTTAAGGCATTGGTTGATTCTGTGCTAGGACTTTTTCTTGCCTCTACATTCCATGGTTTTGGCGCGATTTTAATGAGTACATCAGTGGACACAATGTTTTATGAAAAGGCAGCCGACTCTGGACATTATGTTGATGAATTTACAGTTATCAGAGAGATCGCTTTAATCATCGGTCGTTTTTCCATAGTACTTGTTTTGGCATTTTTAACTATATTTGCACCAATCTGGATTGCGTTTATCTTGGCGGCATTTGTGACATTGGGAATTTCAATGCTGACAAAGTTAAACATAAAGAAAGAAGTCCACAGCTTCTCTTGACCTTAGGGCTCTGACCTGCTGAAATATAAGCATACACTCCCAGTTCGACTATTAATTTTTGTTAATAGTTGAGCGGGAGTTTTTATTTTATGATTTCACTGACACCGTCAACAATCATGCGAACTTTGTGCCTTGCGTTTATTGCCGGAGTGGCATTTATGTCTTGGGGATTTGTGTTTTCAGTGACTGTGTCAGTATTGGGGTTGATCTTTATAATTGGCCAGCATCAGAGTCTCAATACTCAGGTTTGCATCGGACTCTTATGTTTGACCATTGTTGGTATGAGCTTTGGACTTTGGCGCTACGCACAATCATATCCGTCCGATCGGTCGATCGCTTCAATTGTTGGTCAAGAAGTTTTGCTAGATGCCGTGGTTGTTGATACAAGCGTGAATCACTCTTGGCAACATCTGACATTTTCGGATTTGCGTGTTGGTAATCAAGATTTTGCAGATCGATTGATATTAACAACAACTTCCTATCCTAGGTTTTCTTATGGCGATCAAGTCCAAGTAAGATGTGAGATTGAGACCCCAGAGCCAATTGATAATTTTGCTTATGATCGATATTTGGCCACCAAAGATATTTGGGCGACTTGTTTTTCCTATCAAGTTTGGAAAAAAGCAGAAGGTGGAGGGAATGTTTTTATGACCAATTTACTTTTCGTGAGATCAAGGTTTATTGGAAAAATGGATCAGGTTTTTGGTGAGCCTCAAGGATCGCTTTTGGTTGGACTTTTGTTGGGGGAGCAGAGGTTTACTGATGCTTGGCAAGATCGATTTTTGAAAACTGGAACAACTCATATCGTGGCCGCGTCAGGTTACAACATTTCTGTAGTATTAAAGATTGCGTTGGCATTTTTTGCAATGATCAATATCAAAAGACAAAAAGCATTTGCATTTTTGGTCAGTGCGATTGTTGCTTATATTTTATTAGCCGGGGCTGACGCGGCGGTATTTCGAGCAGGTGTAATGGGAGTTGTGCTTTTGCTTGCTTATCAGACAGAGCGCAAAACAAGTATGGTAAATATTTTGCTCACTACTGTGGTTGTGATGCTGATGGTTAATCCTAGACTTTTGCGCGATGATGTTGGGTTTCAGCTTTCCATGGTATCCACCATTGGACTGATTTATCTTTCTCCAATTTTAAAAAACAAACTTCGGTGGTTGCCAGAAAATTTTGTCATTCGTGAATCAGTTATCGCTACCTTGGCTGCGACTTTTGCCAGCTTGCCGATTTTGCTTTTGCAGTTTGGCACTTTTTCATTTGTCAGCTTAATAACAAATGTTTTTGTCCTTCCTTGGATTCCACTAGCCATGACCTGGGGATTGATCGCGACCTTACTTGGTTTTGTAAGTGTTCATCTCGGCGCATTGATATCAGCTCCTGCTTGGCTGGCACTTAGTGCCATGCTTTGGGAAGTTAAAATTTTTGCTGGCCTAAATTTTTATGCACAATCAATCCATTGGATCGTAATTTCTATTGTACTGGTGGGGTGGGGGATGATATTACTGCGAATATTTATAAATCGAAATTCATATGTGCTTAATTAGACTTTATTATAAATACATTTTAATAATCATGAGCATAATTATTTGCGTTGCGCTTGTTTGGGCTTTTCAATATCAATCTTGGTGGCGAGACGATGTGTCGATTTGGGTTTTTGATGTTGGACAAGGTGATGCGATTTTCATTGATGCTGATGTTGATGCGCTTGTTGACGGCGGACCAACCAACATAATTATAGAAAAGTTATCATTGATATTGCCGTTTTGGGATCGTTCTATTGATCTTATCGTTAACACTCATCCGCACGCCGATCATCTTTCCGGATTGATTGATGTTTTGAGTCGATACCAGGTTGATCAAGTTTGGACAACCGGGCAGGTTTATCAAACAGGTGCCTCGGATGCGTTTGCAAGTATGAGTCAGCAAATTAATAAAATCGTATTGGCAGGATCAAGCATCAAACTCCAAGAAAATGTGACACTTGATGTGTTTTGGCCAAGTACAAGTCTGCAGGGTAAGGTTTTAGAAGACCCAAATGACGGATCAATAGTTATGCTTTTGACCTGTTTTAACTCCAGGATTTTATTAACCGGTGATCTTGGGGCAAAGCAAAGTGAGTTAATCCAAGCAGCTATCGGTGACATTGATGTTTTAAAAGTGGGACATCATGGCAGTGCAACTTCATTAAGTACTGAATTTCTTGAAGTAATTAATCCTGAAGTCGCGATAATATCAGTCGGCGAAAATGATTATGGACACCCATCAACATCAGTGCTCGATCGTCTTGAATCAATAGGTGTTGATACTTATCGTACAGACATTAATGGTGATGTGCGAGTTATCTGTTCGGAAGACGGGTATCAAGTAACAATATATAAGCAGCAATAATAAATAATAAAAAGAAAATAATAAAATAATTTTTCATACTATGAACGATCGTTTAAACTCTGAAAAACATTTACTCATTCAGCCAAACTCGAGGGCAGCGAATTTGATATTAGAAATTGGCCACCTAATAGAAGATACACATTTTATGCTTTCGCGACCTGGGCTAGTAGTAAAATTTGGGATTGATGAGGCTAGGGATTATTTAAAACGGAAAGAAGTTTATCTTAGAAGGCAGGAACTAAAAAGATTAGAGAAGAAAAGAATTATTATAAGAAAAAAAATAGCAAATGATTATTGGGTTTCGTTTTCAAAAGCTGGTTTTGAAGAGCATATAGCTCAGTTGTCTGTAAGCGCTACTGACTTACCGGATAATCAAGTGTGTATTGTTTCTTTTGATATTCCAGAATCAGAAAGAAAATTACATAGTCAAGTTAGGCATTTATTAAAAAGATTAGGTTTTCAACAGATGCATAGAAGTGTTTGGTTTTCTAGGAAGAATGTAAGTAATTACATCAAAAAGTTGTTTACTTCAAGATTTAAGGCTGATAATTGGTTTAAAGTATTTATTGCTTATCAGTCGTGATTTTTCATGCTATGAACGATCGTCCATAGTATGAAAAATAATCCAAAAAATAATTCATGCTTGATATATTTCTATTTTATTGTTATATTTTCAGCGAAAATTATAGTTAATTAAATATCAAAATATGGCAGATGTACAAAGAACACTAGTCCTTATTAAGCCAGACGCAGTTCAGCGGGAGTTAGTTGGTAAAGTAGTCGAACGATTTGAGCGTAAGGGATTAAAGATTGTTGCAATGAAATTGGCGCACTTAGATGAAGTCACACTTTCTGAGCATTACGGACATCTTAAAGAGAAACCATTCTTTGGAGATCTTCTTAAGTTCATGATGCAAACACCGGTGGTTGCAATGATTTGGGAGGGTATCGGAGTAATTGATGAAGTGCGGAAAATTGTTGGCTCAACAAACCCACGCGAAGCAGATGCTGGAACGATTCGGGCTGACATGAGTATGAATGTTCCTTCAAACATGGTTCATGCATCAGATTCGGTAGAAGCTGCCCAGGTTGAAATAAAGAGATTTTTCAGAGACGAGGAAGTATTTACCTATGAAAAATTAACTGATAGATTCCATTTTGGAGAGGGGATTTAGGAATAGGAAGTTGAAAGTTTAAAGAATAAAGTATAGGAAAAACAGCCGAATTGTCGGCTGTTTTTTAGTTGTGTACAACATCGGGATAAGTCGTGGATAAAATTAGGATTTATATTTGACCTTTTGTGAGGAAGTGCGATACTTAAAGTAGCTTCAAGGTGCCAGAATGTAAATTGGCCAATTACTATGTGAAAGGATCCAATGATTCGAAAAGATAATCTGCGGTAACGCAGTCTAGCTGTCCGCACATGGTGCGTATAAGCGGGGATCCAGCGGTCTTAGTGGATTTTGGAGCGAACAATCGGGCTTTGGCTCATCTGTTCGTCACCTAATGCCACATACCCTAATTTGGGAAAGGACCAATTCACTTCTCTTACCTTGAAGCGCCAAAAACACCCATCATGCGATGGCTGTTTTTGTTTTATGATAAATTTTAATCAACATTGATTTTCCTTGAAAAATATGACACCCTATTAATAATATCAACCTATGAAAAAACTATTTATAACTGGCGGAAAACCGCTTAAGGGCGAAGTGCAAATCGCTGGTGCAAAAAATGCTGCATCAAAAATGATTATTGCTTCAATGTTAACTGACCAAGAGGTTATTATTGAAAATGTGCCATTACATCAGGAAACTGACATTGCCTGCGAATTAATTGAAACCTTTGGTGGCAAAACACAGATTTCTGATCATACCGTAACAATTCAGGTCCCAAATATCACTAAAACATCTGCTTTGGAAATGTCTGTTCGAAATCGTTTGTCGATTCTCACAGTGGCACCACTTTTGCATCGGGCCGGTGAGGCCTATGTCCCAAAGCCAGAAGGGGATCGTATTGGACCCCGACCAGTTAACTTTCATCTTGAAGCTCTTAAAAAAATGGGAGCCGCGGTAGAAGAGCAGGATAGTGCATTTTTAGTCAAAACAACTGGCAGATTAAAAGGTACAAAAATTGAATTAGATTATCCGTCAGTTGGCGCAACCGAAACAATTTTGTTTGCTGCAGTACTTGCCGAGGGTCGTACAGTTATAAAAAACGCAGCCATTGAACCGGAGATTATTTCTTTAATCATGATGTTGCAAAAAATGGGAGCTATTGTGCAACGGGGAGCAGGTCGTGATTTTGAAATTATTGGAGTTGAAAAATTACACGGATGCACACATCGTGTTATTGCTGATCGCCTGGAAGCTGCGTCATATGCTTGCATCGCATTGGCGACTCGTGGTGAGATTTTCTGTCGTGACGCTGGTCATAGTAGTATGATCACATTTTTAAATGCTGTTCGTCGTATTGGAGGAGAATATATCGTTGAACCTGATGGAATTTTATTTAAAGGCGCCGATGTTTATTCAGGAATCGAAATAGAAACTGATGCACATCCTGGATTTTCAACAGACTGGCAACAACCTTTTGTAGTGGCTTTGACCCAGGCTAAAGGTACATCAGTTGTTCATGAAACTGTTTGGGAGGATCGGTTTGCTTATACAAAAACACTAAACGAAATGGGTGCTGACATTACACTTTCCACAAAATGTTTAGGAGAGCTCAAGTGTCGATTTGCAGATCAAAACTTTAAACACTCAGCAGTAGTCAAGGGGTCAACCCCACTTAAAGCCGCAAAAATGACTGTGCCAGATATTCGGGCAGGGCTGGCATATGTTGCGGCCGCACTGGTTGCCGAAGGAACTTCAGAGATTGACGGAGTAGAACATTTGGAGCGTGGTTACGAAGATCTTTACGGAAAACTTAAGTCAATTGGAGCGGACATTGAAGTTCGAGAAGAATAATTATGATGATTTCACTTATTGCTCAGCAACCGATGCTTCTTGTCGTTTGGGTCACGGCAATCTTAATTTCATTAACAGCTCACGAATTTTCCCATGCTTGGATGGCAAATATTAAGGGCGATAAAACAGCTGAGCTGGCTGGGAGATTAACCCTAAATCCTTTTGCGCATATTGATTGGATGGGAGTGGTTTTTTTGTTAACTCTTGGATTTGGCTGGGCAAAACCAGTGCCTTTTAATCCTTATAATCTACAAGATCCACGACGCGATTCGTTATTGATTGCCTTGGCTGGTCCAGCGTCAAATTTAGTAATAGCCACTATAGCTGCGCTGATTTTGCGGGTGATGATTACTGGCGGTTTTATTACCGGAGTAGATATGTTGTTTGCCTTTCTTCTTTTGCTTGTGATTATTAATTTATTTTTAATGTTTTTTAATCTTGTTCCAATCTATCCTTTGGACGGATCAAAAGTTTTAGATGCGCTTTTAGTAAAACCAGAGCATCAGAAAATAAAAATGCAGATCATGATGTACGGCCCACGAGTTTTGTTGATTTTAGTTTTGCTTTCAATTTTTACTACATTTAATATTTTCTTTTTTGTCAGTGCACCATCTTACGCAGTCTGCTCAGCACTTGTTGGTTATAATTGCTCAGGGTTATTGGGAATGATTTTTTAGGGGGGGGAGGGTTAGCAAGGTGAAAAGCCGGCGGAGCCGTGTTCGGTTTTGTCGGACATTTAGAGGGTCAAGAGGGCTAGATATCAGCGATATTAAATTTTTCATAGTATGAACGATCGTTCATACTATGAAAAATTTCATTTTAGGTAAAAGCACAAACCCCGCGACCGATGAGACGGCGGCGGGGGAGGGATGGATGAGTCCTAGTCGAGCGGTGGCGACTGGGGATTTTCAGGGTCTTTGTCGTTGGCCTCGTGTCACCAACGGCGGAGGAGCGGGAGCTCTGGTGCACCGTACCATCAGATGTGGCCTGTGCTTCTTGAGCAGACCGTCGAGCTCCCTGGCTCGGACGCCGAAGTCCTTGGCCATGCTCCACTCGTCTTCGAACTCTGCCCAGGCCATGACAATGTCGTCATCCGAGGGCCAGGTCCAGCTGATGAGCTCGGCCATGTCCATGGCCGGGTACTTACAGACGTGGGCTCGGCCGAAGAGGCGCAGGAGCTCGTTGTAGGTGGTGGCGATGTAGCCGATGAGAATCCTGAAAGCTTTGATGACCATTTTTATGGCCTCCTTGTGTGGTGGTGGTTGGGGTTGATCGAACAGGATAATATGCACATATTTTGGAAAAATGTCAAGCCGAATCCCTCAAATACGCAGTAGATAATAAATAAGTGT
>DMOG01000023.1 GCA_003453595.1 Candidatus Uhrbacteria bacterium | reverse complement strand
AGACGAGTACTCATCGGAGGCCGGTGGTCAGTTCTTGGGCGCGCCGATCTTCTACTTCCGCGACGGCGAGCTCCGGCTTGGCGCGAGCGAGGTCTCCTATCCGTGCGGCCACTACGGGTCTGTGTCAGGGTTCTCAGTCTCGCAGTAATTGGAGCTTGGATCTAGATAACCTGGAAACTTCTGGTTCCTGGTGTCTTGATCCTTGTTCCTTGAGTCCTAATCGTGGGGCGGTTCTGAGAAGAGCCGCCCTTTTGTGTTTAATTAGTTTTCTAGTGACAATAGTAGGATTGAGCAACCCATGAGTTCATACCTCGGAGTGCTGTCGCATGGAAATTGTGATAAGCTTAAAAAAGAATTATTAAATAGATATTGGTTTTTGAAATGATGATATGCGCATAATTACTGACTGGCATTTGCATTCAAGATTTTCTCGGGCTTGCTCAAAGGAGCTTACGCTTGAGAACAATGCGTTGTGGTGTGCGAAGAAAGGAGTGAATATTTTAGGGACGGCTGATTTTACGCATCCAAAGTGGTTTGCGGAAATTAAAGATCAGCTAGTGGAAGATCTGCCTGGGTTATATCGGATGAAGAACCCCCCTATATCCCCCCTTCGTAAGGGGGGAAGTGAGATGGGTGGCCCCTTGGGAAGGGGGAGAGGCGCTGTTAAGGATGTGCGATTAATGATGACGACTGAGGTCGCACAGATTTATCGAAAAGATGATAAGTGCAGGCGGATTCATAATATTATTTTTGCGCCATCAATTGAGGCTGTTGAGAAAATTAATAAGTGGTTGTCGGACAAGGGATTTAACCTTAAGTCAGACGGCCGACCAATTCTTGGAATTGATTCCGAAGAGCTTTATAAAAATCTTAAGGAGATCGATGATCGAATTATTATTGTTCCTGCTCACGCCTGGACACCGTGGTTTTCGGTCTTTGGATCAAAGTCTGGTTTTGATACGCTTGAACAATGTTTTGGTGAAATGAGTAAGTATATTTATGCGATAGAGACAGGATTATCAAGTGATCCTTTGATGAACCGATCACTTTCAGTCCTTGATGACATAATGCTTATCTCAAACTCGGACGCGCATAGCCCGCGCAACTTCGGGCGCGAGGCGAATGTGTTTGAGCTTGAAGAAAAAGATTTGAGTTACGACACATTCATCGATATTTTGAAAAATAAAGATATTGATCGATTTAAATACACGATTGAGTTTTATCCAGAGGAGGGTAAATATCATGCTGATGGTTGTGCTAATTGTGGATTTTGGTGTTTGCCAGAGCAAACAAAAAAACTGGGAGGTAGGTGTAAGATATGCAAAAAGCCGATGACTATCGGAGTTCTCGCACGCGTGTCAGAACTGGCTGATCGACAAATTAAAACAATGCCCAAGAATCAAGTCCCATTTAAGTCGATCGTGCCATTACAAGAAATAATTGCCGAGAGTTTTGGCGTTAAATCTACGAGCAGTAAAAAAGTGCAGGCGATGTATGAGAGTATGATTGCCGAGCTTGGGTCAGAATTTGATATTTTGCTTGATGTATCGATCGACACGATTAAAGATACATCGGACGAAGTAATTGCCGAGGGTATCAACCGCATGCGCACAGGCAACATTCATATCCGCCCAGGATATGATGGAATATTTGGCGAAGTAAAGATATTCACAGACAAAGCACCCTCTCCAAAAGCAAAACAAGATAAGTTGATTTAAATAAAAAATCCCCGCACGCTTCGATGTGAGCTCTCCTTGCGGATTCTCCTCCCGAAACGACGGGGATTTTGAAATGAAGAAATTATTTCTTCTTTTTTGTTGCTTTTCGCTTTTTTGGAGCGGCTTTTTTTACAGTTTTCTTTACAGCTTTTTTAGCGACCTTTCGCTTTGCTGGCTTCTTAGCAACTTTCTTTTTTGCAACTTTTTTCTTAGCTACTTTTTTTACAGCTTTTTTAGCGACCTTTCGCTTTGCTGGCTTCTTAGCAACTTTCTTTTTTGCAATTTTTCTTTTCTTGGCTGGCATATTTGATATCACCTCCTTTCAAAATTTTTGTGTGTCACTCATGATCTCTCGTCGACCGCGAAAGAATTTTTTTCATGTGTGCATCGGTTGCTGCATGATGAGCACGTGCTCATCACCATGCAACGAAGAAACAAAAAACGTTTCTGATTAAATTATATCCTTGTTTTGACATTAAGAAAACATTTTTCAAGAAAGTTATACACACATGCAAAAAAATAAATAATAATTTTTAGCATGACAAAAATATTTTTGGAACGTATACTGTAGCTGTATGAAAAAGTTTTTATTAGTTGCAATTTGTTTGTCGCTTTTTTCCCCAGCACTTTCTTTGGCAGCACAAACTCGCGATGATCAAGTCCAAGTTCGTTTCCTGACCACTGACGGCAGTTTGGAAAATGTCATTTACCCATTTGATTCTGCATATCGTGGTGCAGGCAGTATTATTTCTGGTGATTCTGGATGGGATGGTATAAGTGAAATTATTTTAGGCGCTGGTCCAGGCATGAGCTCAGAAGTATTTATTTATCGCCAAGATGGATCATTTATTCGTTCATTTTTTGCCTATTCAGAAAATTTTACTGGTGGTGTAAATGTTGCGGTGGGAGATGTTGATGGTGATGGAGCTGGAGAAATAGTTACCGGAGCAATGTATGGTGGCGGTCCACATATTCGTATTTTTGATGGCTGGGGAAATTTGGAACATCAATTTTTCGCCTATGATGAAAATTTTCGTGGCGGAGTTTATGTGACAGTTGGTGATTTAAATAATGACGGAGTAGATGAAATTATAACTGGCGCAGGTATTACTGGCGGACCACATATAAAAGTTTTTGATTGCGAAGGTAATTTAGTTTCAGAACTTTTTGTGGGTGATGTTTACGATGGGACTGGCGCAACAGTGGCAGTACTTGATGTAAATGGTGATGGTGATGATGAACTAATTACTGGCCGGGCTGGTTATTCTGATACTCGCGTTCAACTTTTTGATTGGAAGGACAATCGATTGTCATATATTCTTGCGATTGATGCGTTTGAGAATAATAATTTTGGTTTGAATGTTTTTTGTGGTGATGTTGATAGTGATGGTATGGATGAGATTGGTGTTGCCACCAAGGGAGGGGAGTCAAAAATTGCCTTTTATGAAATGACTGGTCGTAAAATTCTTGAGTTTGAGCCATTTTCGATCATGACCGGATCAGCAGTTACGGTAATAAATGAAGGTGATCCGCAAATAATTGCCCTCGGATTTGAGCAACAGAATATAGATAAACCTGGTCAATACATTTTAGTTGATACAGATCGACAGACTTTGTATGCATACGAGAACGGAGTTTTAAAAAATGCATTCTTAGTTTCAACCGGTGTTGCTTCATATCCATCACCGATCGGAATGTTTAGTGTTTTAGATAAGATTCTATGGAAAGATTATACTTGGTATTTTGGCGATGGTGATGCCAGAAATTATGATCTTTCCGGTGTAAAATATAATCTTAGTTTTAAACCCATGTATTACATTCATTCCGCCTATTGGCATAATAATTTCGGTAGCAAGATGAGTCACGGTTGCATTAATACATCCTACAATGATGCAGAATGGATTTATAACTGGGCAGAAGTTGGGGCAGTCGTTGAGGTTCGATGATAATCATTAAAGTTTTGGAGGACAAAAAATACCGACACAGTTAGTCGGTATTTTTTTGGTGGACCTGAAGGGATTCGAACCCTTGACCCCCTGCTTGCAAAGCAGGTGCTCTAGCCAGCTGAGCTACAGGCCCATATTCAAAAGCGTCATTAGAATATCGTATTTGACAGATACAGTCAAGAGCAAAATTATACTCGGCGTGCTATAATTTATCTATAATAATTATATTATTTATGCGTATTATTAAATATCTTTTAGTACTTATAGTGCTTGCCACCTTGTTAATTGCTGGATATCTGTGGTTTTTGGGAGCATTCGACTCTGTTGTTGTCGATGAACGAGCCATGGGTCCTTATACACTTGTTTATCAAGAACATGATGGTTCGTTTAACGATGTTGGACCAGTTTTTGACGAGGTATATCAAAAACTTTCCGCAGATGGGGTTGATACAATTCTTGGTATGGGACTGTACTATGGCAATCCAGCCGTAGTTGAAGAGTCAGAACTTCGTAGCGAAGTTGGATCTTTGATAGATGAAGTGCAAGCTATGATGATTGATCGGGACGCCTATGCAGTAAAAGATATTAAGCAAGCACAGTATATTGTTGTCTCATTACCGTTTAAAAATTCCTTGTCATACCTAATCGGGGTAATAAAAGCATATCCAGCCATGGAAGCGTATCGACTTGAACACGGTATTGCAGAGTCAGAATATTCTATTGAGCTATATTTACCAGACAAAACCTATTACATGATGCCAGTGAAATAGGGGGGGGTGGGTGAGAAGTTGAAAGTGCAAAGTTAAAAGTAGAAAGCTAGACAACGCGATCAACAGGCGACAGGATTGGGGAAATAAAAAATCACCCCGCATATCATGGGGTGATTTATGTTTTACATTAGGTCTTCGCATTCATCGACTGCATCTTTTGCTATGTCGATTACTTCATCAGACGGTGTGTATTCTGTGAATCCTTCGTATGGCACATTTAGATCGATGCTCATCATATTGCGCGTTGCTCGGTCTTCCCATCCCATTAGCCAAGGACTTGAACATGGTCCAGGTGAACCATCTACTGGCTGGAAAAGCACGATAAGATTATGGTTCTCATAGCCAAGGACATGCATAGTAGGCCAGTATGGACTGACATCAAGTATTTTATTTTCGTCATCTATTGTGAATGTTTTTCGCCACAATCTTTCAAAAGAATAATCATCCTCATTATATTTGTAAAGACTAATTAATGTTTCGCCTGCTTCTTTGAATACATTGTGTGTTGCAAAGTAAACATAATTATCATCAATTGGATCTCGAACTATACCAAAACTTATTATTTGATCATCTTGTAGTGACTGAATATCCTCCAGCGCATTATCGTAAAATTCCCAATCTTCTGGAATTATATATTCAAAATTTGTCGCATCAACAACTCGGGTTGTTTGGTCCGTTGCATCGCGTGCTTCAGGTAATAGTTCTACTTTGTCATTTTTTAGCGAAGAGGCAACAAGAATTATGCCAACGATTATCAAAACTGCGGCAATAATATATTGATAATATTTTGGCCCATTGTTATTTTGCATATTAGGCTACTTTATTTGGTAAAGATTTTTTATTTAAGTAGGCAAGAATATTTTTCACTACCACAGTAGTCATCATTTGCCTGGCCTCGATGGTTGATGATGCAATATGCGGTGTGAGAATCACATTTGGTTGCTTTCGAAGCTCATAATTGTCGCGTGGGTTGCAATCAATGCTTGGCTCGCATTCATAAACATCAAGAGCTGCACCGCCAATTTGTTTTTTCTGCAAAGCTTTGATCAATGCCAGTTCATCCACGATTGGTCCACGGGATGTGTTAACAAGAAAAGCAGTCTTTTTCATTAACTTAAATTCTTTAGTGCTGATTAAGTGTCGTGTTGATGGTAGAAGTGGTACATGTAGGCTGACAACATCAGCTTCTTTGAGTAATTGTTCTTTTGTTTTGTATTTTGCTTTGTAAGCTTTTTCAAAATCTTTGTTTCGTTTGATGTCAGTGTAAATAATTTTCACTCCAAAGCCATCATGCAGTCGGCGAGCGATAGCACTACTAATTCTGCCAGATCCAACAATTCCCACAGTCTTTCCAAGCAAATCCGTTCCTGTTAAGAGATTTGGATCCCAACCTTTATATTTTCCAGATCTTACAAAGGCATCGGCTTCAACGATGCGGTGAGAAAGTGCAAAGATAAAAGCAATGGCATGCTCGGCAACTGATTCGCTGCTTTCACAGCAGGGAGCGTTGGTAACATTTATTCCTCGTTTTTTTGCTTCTTCCAGATCAACATTATCAAAACCAACTGAGTAGTTTGAAATCAATTTAAGCTGGGGGCCAGCCGCGTCCATAACTTGCGCATCAATTTTCTCTGTTAAAAGAGGAATAAGAATATCAATTCCTTTGACCCGTTTAAGAAGTTCTTGGTGCGAAATCTTTTGATCCTTTTCGTAAATATCAATTTGTAGACTCTTGCGTTTTTTTAGTTCCTTAAGAGCTGGTCCAGGAATCATTCTGGTTAGAAAGATTTTTGTCATACTAAATAAGTTTTACTTTTATTTTTTTAAGTTGAGTTTGGGTTGGCCAGTATTTCAAAATTCCAATCTTGGCTCCAAATGATCCAATCACTGATTCAGCGTTTAGTATTCCAAGTCGCAATGCATCATCAATGCCCATATCTTTTGCTAATCCAGCCACCACGCCAGAGCCAAATGCATCACCAGCACCAGTTCGAGAAATTGCTTTTTTACCCTGTGGTCTCACAAACCAAGTGATGCCATCTAGGTGAGCATAGGCGCCATTTGGTCCATCAGTGATAATTAGAGTTAGGCCAGGTCGAGCAATGGCAGTGCAAAGTTTTTTAATATTATTTGTTTGCAAACCACTTAAGATTTGTGCCTCCTCAAGATTCAAATTTAAAATCGTCAGGTCATTAAGTATTGATGAAAAAGCTCGCAAACCTTTTTGTAATTCGTCTTTGCCTGGGTTAAAACAAACCAAAGTTTTATATTTACGAGCCGATGCAATGATTTCTTTTGCTAGCACCAGATTTCCCCCCAGTGAACTCATGTATAACCATTTAGCTCTAAGTTTTGAAAATGGGATATCAGCGTGTTTGAATTCTTTTGCTACTCCTCGATGGACCAGCGCTGTTCTTTCCCCTTCTTTATTTGTTAGCAAAACACTGTATCCGGTTGTTCCTTTGGCGACATGTCTGATAAGCGATGTCCTGACCTTGAATTTTTTTAGATCATCAAGTACTGCCTGGGCAGTGTTATCATCGCCAACTTTGGTGATTACTGTGGTATCAAATCCTAAAGACGCAAAAGTCGCGGCCGTATTAGTGCCACCTCCGCCAGTGGTCCTCACAACAGTCTCGACCTCCACTTTACTTCCCAACGGAACACATTCTGCTAGACCAGTTGGAAAAATGTCAGTTTTAATTGTTTGAAAATGTTTAGAAGCAAGGAAAACATCGCGTGTCGCCGAGCCAATTGTGATTATTTTAGGCATAAGGGGTGTCAGAGGTAATAAGAGGTTAAAGAGGAGGTTGGAGAGGTTTTAAAGGTTTTTGTCTCATCTCGACGCTATTGCAGAGACCAGGCCTAGCCCGGTGGAGCCTGGGGTTTTCTTGAGTCGAATTATTCATTCCTTTCCCAGAGTCGGATAAACGATAGATAATTTTTGGCTATTGTTTCCACGGCTTGCTTACGAGTTATTTTTTTATCTCTTAGTTTTTCTAAAGTTGAGAAGAAAATTGTGCGTCCAATGGCAAATCCACTAACAACCCCAGACTTGGCTGCCGCAATAATCCATTTTTCAACTTGTTCCTTTGACGCGCCTCGTCCCAAAACGACAATATCGCTTTTTGCTAATTTATATAGTTCTTGCCATTGCTTTGGCTTTGAGAGTCCTTCAACTTTCCAAACATCAGGATCGATCCTGGCTTTACGCATCTGTTTAATGCCGGTTTTCATTTGTTCAAATTGCGATCCTTTGCCAGTCATTAAAGGTTCGATCAACCATTTTTGATCGTTGGTTTTACAAAAGTCATTAAGACGCTTAAGTCGTTTGTTTTGAATTTCATTGCCTTGCTTCTGTTTAGCATCAAATCTAACAAGAGCTTTGGCGTAGGTTGGATCCCATTTTTTGATGTGAGATCCAAATGCATTTCCATATTCAAATTGAAAAAACAATTGACCACTTTTCTCAACAGAGACAATAAGTGGAATCAATTGATCTTTTGCTTCTTTGAGGATTGATGTGCCAAATTCTTCATCAACCAGAATGGCCATGTCTTCGCTATGCTCATATTGGTTGTGGGCTAGCAAAAAAGCATCAAAAACCACTTGCTTCATTTCTTTAACTGCTTTTTTCTGAGCAGCAGCTTTTGGTGGATATTCAAACCCAAGCAAGTTGGTGGTGAATGTTGAGCGGTGATCAAAGGGTAATATAAAAAGGCGATCCATACGCCTTTTATTATATCAGATTTTGTAGTTTTGACCTTGAATTGGATCAGGAATTACGGTTTTATTTTTTTCTAGGTGTTTTTTGAGCTTTTTGAGAATTTTCCAACTCGCCAAAAAGTTCTAGGCGTTCAGTTTTTGTCAAAACTCGATAATTTCCAGGTCCTAGCTGCCCAAGCTTGATATTCATCACCCGCACACGCTTAAGAGAAGTTACATTATATCCAAGACTTTCGCACATTCGTCTGATTTGTCTATTGCGACCTTCGGTAATTACAATCCCAAACTTTGTATCAGTCATTTTTCTAACGCGGGCTGGTTTTGTTTTGGTATCGTCGATAATTACACCTTTTGCCAGAGATTCAAGAAAAGATCGGGTAATGGGCTTTTCCACTGTCACTACATACTCTTTTTCATGATCAAACTTTGGACTGGTAATAGCATTTGCCACTTCGCCATTGTTTGTTAAAAGGACAAGCCCCGATGATTCAACATCAAGTCGGCCAACATATATAAGCCGCTCACCAGAAGGGAGGTAGTCGTAGATCGTGTTATCAGCATCTGGATCAGCTGTACAGATTACGCCAAATGGTTTGTTAAAAACAAGATAAACATCTTGTCCTCGTGGAGTTAGGATTTCACCATTTACCGAAACCTGATCCTTGTCCTCAACCTGTTGGCCAACTTTGGTTGGTTTCCCATTGATTTTGACTCGACCTTCATCAATAAGCTCATCAGCCTTCCGCCGAGAACAAAGCCCAGAATCAGCAATATATTTATTAAGTCGCATATGGGCAGATGATAGCAGAGTTTTCTCCCATTTCCCACCCCGACGCAAGGAGGGGTCTTTTTACAAGGTTTTTGAGTACCGTCTTAGACATAATGACTTAGACAGCTGTTTTTGAAAATAGCCTAAAAAACGCCTTTTGAAATTTTGGTTTGGCTAAAGTAAGTCAAAAAAATCGTCAAGACTTAGACATTTTGTCTAAGTCTTGAGTAATACTTGAGTAAAAAATAAGACCCATGGGTCGCATAGGTCTTATGGGTCTTATTTTTTTACTTCTTCTTAATCACCTTTTGCACTGCTTTTACAATCCATGGTGCGGTTAGTTTGTAATGTTCGAGCAGTTCGTCTGCTGTTCCTGATTGTCCGAAAGTATCTTGAAGGCCGATGCGCTCAATCGGCACAGGACACGCTTCGCCCAATAGTTCACAAACAGCTGATCCCATTCCGCCAGCAATTTGCGCGTCCTCGGCTGTAACAATTGCTCCACATTCGCGGGCTGCTTTAATGATTGTGGCTTCGTCTATTGGTTTGACACTGGCGTTATTTATTATCCGAGCTTCGATTCCTAGCTTTGATAATTCTTCAGCTGCCAGCAGACATTCATACAGGATTGGCCCGCAACCGATAATGGCCACATCTTTTCCTTTGCGCAAAACTTGAGCTTTGCCAATTTCAAACGGAGTTGATTCTGTTGTAAAAATCGGTGCCGAATTTCGATCAAGCCTGATGTAGGCTGGCCCCTTTTTTTTACCAATCATAATTGTTGCCTTGCGTGCTTCGATGGCGTCGCAGGGAACTAGGACTATCATGTTTGGTAAAACGCGCATTAGGGCAATGTCTTCGGTCATCTGATGGGTGGCGCCGTCTGGGCCAACCGAAACGCCAGCATGGGAGCCAATAACTTTTACATTTGTTTTTTGCAAACAGACTGTGGTGCGGATCTGCTCCCAGTTTCGTCCTGGGGAGAAGGCAGCGTAACTGGAAAGAAATACTGTTTTGCCAGTTAGCGCCATACCGGCTCCAATTCCAGCCAAGGATTGTTCAGATACTCCAATTTGGACAAATTGGTCTGGGAAAAGATCTTTAAATTCTTGGCTGTGAGTTGATTCTGTTAAATCAGCACTCAAAACATACACATTTTTATTATGTTTTCCTAGTTCAACCAAACCCTCACCATAACCAACGCGAGTTGATTGGTGCTTGAGAGTGTTTTTCATTTTCCAGCCGCGGTTAAGCATAATTATTTTTTGAACCGGCGGTAGATGAATCGTCCGCCAAAGAAGATGATGATGATTGGAATGATGATTGCACCACCAACAATGATGAACTCAATTAAGCCAAGTACAAAGTCCTGAAATAGTCGCACAACTGTTTGCACTGAGTCTTTAATGGTTTGCCATGGCTGGAAAGTGTCTGAGTTTAGAGCTATTGATGTTGCTTCTGTTAAATAAACACTAATTGTGGAAAAGCTTGTATGAGTTTCGTAGTATTTAAGCTGAGCTTGGTAGACCTCGATTTCCTCGCGAACATTAGAAAGATAGAATTGAGTGTTAAGAATGTCCTCGATTTTAGTTGCTTGGTTTAAGATACGCACATAAGCTTCTTCTTCTGCTTGGGAGTTTTCAAGTCGAGCTTTAATGTCGATTACAGTTTCTGTGACATCGTCAGCGTTCACATTTTCTGATTCAACACTAATTGCTAGTTCTTTGATTGCTTTGAGTGCGTCATTAAACTTTGTTTGATCGACTTTTAGTTCTATTGTTCCGTTCTTGTAATCTGCGTATGAATAAACATAACGATTTGTCACGGCGCCACCATACATTTGAGCAATATTTTCAAGTCCAAGCGCAGTTTCATCAATATCTTTTACTGTCATGCTCAAGTTTCCGGTTTTGATAATGTATTGATCTTGAACTTCGATGTTTGTAGTACTGTCAGCTAAACTATATTCCTTCGTTGAAGTAAAGTCATCTTCTGGTAATCCAATAGTACCTGTGAATTGAGCTGATCCTGAGCTTGAGGTTGCGATTGACCTACTGTTTCTTTCAAAGACATTAAAAAATACACTGCCAATAAAAAGGATGATTATTACCATGGCTAGCCATCCAAGATGTTTGTTTTTGAGAGTCATAGGGGAAGGGGTTAAGAGGGTTTAAAAGGGTTGAGTAGGTTAAAGGGGGGGATCGATGTATTAGTCCGGTTCCTTTTCTTTTTAAGGAGGGGCTAGCTGTGCCACTTCAAAGCTCTGCAGAGCGAAGGGTGGGGGTGGTTATTTAGGAAAGTGGAAGCTAGATTAACCTCCTCTCATTCCCCTTCACTCCCCATGTTCGATTTTGCCGTTTAAGGTTCGCAAAGATATGAGGGCTCGTTTTAGTTCTGCTTGATCTTTTGGTGGTTTACCGTGCCAGATTGGTTCAAACTCCATAAAGTCAACGCCTTTGCCAGGAGTTGTGTGCGCAATGATCACTGTTGGTTGTTCGAAAATTGATTGAGCATAGGCACAAGCGTCGACCATGTCGCGAATATTGTGTCCGTCGATTTCTATTACATGAAAATTAAAAGCTTCGAATTTTTGAACTAGTGGTTCGATTGGCATAATGTCCTCTGTGTATCCGTCAATCTGGATGTTATTGCGATCAATAATCCATGTCATATTATGCAAAACATTTCGTCCGGCAAATAAAGCTGATTCCCAGGTTATTCCAGTCTGAAGTTCGCCGTCTGACATAACGCAATAGGTGTGGTAGGGGAGTTTTTCTTTTTTCGCCACATAGGCCATGCCAACCGCTTGGGCCACACCATCTCCCAACGGGCCAGAGGTTGTTTCAAAACCAACAAATCGATTTAACTCTGGATGACCTTGCAGACGGGAACCAAATTTTCGCAAAGTAAGCAATTCATTTTTAGGAAAATAGCCAGCATGAGCCATGGTTGCGTATCTGACCGGGGCAATATGGCCGCATGACAAGATTAAACGATCACGGTCTTTCCAATTTGGTTGCTTTGGATTGTGTACTAGAACATGGAAATATAAGGCAGTGAAAATATCAGCCATTCCTAGTGATCCAGCCGAGTGTCCGCTACCAGCGTGCTGTAGCATTTTTAAAATATCAGCCCGAATTTCCTGCGCCCGTGCTTCAAGTGCGAAAAGTTTTTTCTCGGAAAGTTGTTTAATATCACGGACTGGCGGCATAGTGATTTCATTATATCGTAGAAAGGTGTTAGCAAAAAGTGGCAAGTGAAAAATATTATTAAAAGCCAAAACCCCGCGACATACATCGCGGGGCGTACGTAGTAGTTTGATTCACGCTTGGAGCCGTGAACGCCGTGAATCATGGCGTCGCATCGTGGCCATTTCGAGTTTGGTTCGCGTTTCAGTTGCGAGCCAGTGCGCCGAAGAGCGGTCGATGTGACCGTGCAAGTCTGTCAGGCCGTTGTCCTGACCGAACCGATGCCACGCCTGGTGGTAGTCGGAAAGCGCCCACGCAGAGCGGTAGGCCCGGTCTCGGTAGATGGCCCAGGCACTTCTCACGGTATGGGGCTGGCTTTTGGGCTGTGCCGGGTCACACAACTCAATGCCCCTCAAGAAGACCCACAAACGCCAATGGTTGATCATTTGGATGGGTCGTGTGCATGGAACGCGGAACTGTGCCATGTGCAGTCCACAGTCCTCCTCTGCTATGCGCCCCAGGATTACCCTGAGGGTACCAATGCCATGGACAAGAGGATCGGAATCGACTCTTTCCCATGGCATGATGTGGTCCCAGAATGCCCAGCATTTTGGTTCGCTCTGGCCATTGATAGTGGCATAGCGAGCTTTGCCACCAAGGATACCATCAGGGTTGATGGTTATGGCTACGACGCCTCCCATTTGGCAAAAGAGGAAGGTCGGTTGCCGTCCTTGCATGTGCATGTTTTCCACGGTGAGATGCTTCATGTTCTGACTCCCTTCGAGTAGTGGAACAAATATTTATATACTAGAAAAGCTTTTTTGTCAATGGAATAGGGGTCAACGCACATTCTATACTCAATGCACCACTTATTGATAACTTCAAAACCCCAGTAAAATTTCCCACTAGGGCAATTTCAGAGAGGATGGCTGTCTGTGCATTTTATATTTGATGTACTAGGAATAAAAAGATTAATTTTTCAAATTGTAGTTTGGTAGTCAAAAGACAAATCGCGCCCTATCCTGGTGGACGGGGCGCGTGGATGGTGAGGACGACGGCTAGTCGCGGAAGTCTTCGTCGATCTTGCCGTCGCAGTCGTCGTCGAGGCCGTTGAGGTATTCTCTGGCCTCGGGGTTGATGTGAAAGTTGTCGTCCCGGCAGTCGCCACCGTGCGTGGCGTAATTGACGGTCTGCGTCACAGCGCTGGCGATGAACTTGGTATCAACGGCATATTGGCCGTTGTCGCCGAAGCCATCACCGTCTGCGTCGACATACCAGCGCCCGGTAGGCGACTCGTCGACCCTGCCGTCGCAGTCGTTGTCCACGCCGTCGAAGACTTCGTTTCTGCCGGGACTGGCAGCGAATTCTTCGTCGTTGCAGTCTTCACCGCCGTGCTCGGCGCTTTCAATGCTGTCGTAGTCCTGGTCGTAGTCGGAGTGGCCATCGCAGTCCTGGTCCACACCGTCGTACCATATCTCGACGGCGTTGGGGTTGATGCTGGCGTCTCCGTCATCGCAATCCCATGTCTTCGCCCAGGCACACCCGGACGCAGGCCCGGTGCACGGCTCATGGGAGGGGGACTTGTCCCCGTCCCGGTCCATGCAACAAAACAGGCTCATATCGCGACCGGCCTCCGCTTCGTCGATCAGTGGCTCCTGCTGTGAACCGCAGGCCGTGAGGAAGAGGGGGAGGACGGAGACGATGGAGAGGAACAGAGCGCGCATGGCGCCTCCTTTTTTTTCGTTGTTTGTGGCGGCTAGTCCCTGCCGTAGGGCGCTTTTCAGCCTCAAACTATACATCGAAAAAGTCTTTTTGTCAATGATATACCCACAAAACAAAAAAAAAGCCTCGATTGCTCGAGGCTTTTTCAATACTATTTTAGATATCTATTCCGCCCCGTATCCGTGTGCATCACATTGATCTTTGTATGTTCCAACATAAATCGCTCCAGAGTTTGATGAGTCATATCCGTCGTAGAAAGAATATATTCCATCTTCTGAAAAGGTCTTGATGTATGATCCACCTGCCTCCATTGTTCCACTACCCCAGCGCAAGTTATCAGCTGTTATTGAGTGTTTTTCAGTATCATTATTTGTGAACCGAACTCCTTGTCCAACCTCGATACCCGCACAGTCTACTTGAAATCCAGTCGAAGTGATACGAAATTCTGCTGGTGCAATTAGGCCCTTATCATCATTGATTGTGCATCCTTCGTAACAAACACCGATAACAAAATCTTCAGCGTTATTTAGTGCAGAACCAATTGAGTAGTTTGAGAAAAATCCGTCTGGTACATCATCGATCATTTTATTCCATGCTGATCCGTAAAGGTCAATAGCTATAGTTTCTGATGCCACATGTCGAAGTACACCACCATCCGCAATAGCATATGTTTTAGGGTCAGAATTGATTTTTATCATTTTAACTCCTGGTTTGTAGGTGACATTTCCACCGATCTGGATGCGAGCAAGGTCTGAATCTGAGATCCATCTAACATCATTGAAATTCGAATACCAAGTGAAATATGTCTTATCATTTGGGAAAACATAGCGCAATCCATCAGCACCTAGGTAATAGACAGCTGTGAATGTTTCTCCACGAATAAGATCTCCGGCATCAAGATCACTGTAACTTGTTAAAGCCTGTGCATAATGGACTCCAAAAAGGGCGCCACATGCCATAAAAAGCGCAATAAGCGCAATAGCCGATCGTTTGACCATAGCTGTATTCATATTTATTCAATTAAGTTCGTCTTCATTCTAGCACATCCTCGATGATACTCACAAGATTTTAGGGGATAACATGCGAATAGTTTCGGATTGATCTTTTGACTGCCAAATAGCTGATCCAACGCAAAGTTGATTGGCACCGGCTTTGACAATAGAAGCACTATTTTGTTGATTTATCCCGCCATCAACCGCAATGATTAGATGTGGATATAACTTTTTTGTTTTTTTGATTTTTTTGAGGATTTTGCGCCCAAGAAACTCTTGTCCTGAAGCACCTGGATAAACTCCCATTATTAGTATGTTGTTGATTTTATTGGCAAAAGATTTAATCATCTTAAGTTTTGTTTCAGGATTAAGTGCGATCCCAACTTCAAGCCCAAGGTTTTGACAATAATCAATGATTGGCTCAAGTGGTTTATCAATCTCAGCATGAATGATTACTCGTTTTAATGTTGGTAAATGAAACTTTGTTTGCTCAATAATAGGTAGTGGGTCAAGAATCATCAAATGAAGTTCAAGTTCTGGCAAGTCAGGGATTTTTGCGACTTGATTTACTTCAAACCAAGAGCGGGAGTCAAACATTGAATCATCAAGCACATCGATTTGCCACAGTGGAGCAAGGTGTCTGACAGTAGAATTCGAAATGCGTTTTTTAAACATCTCAAAGTTTTGCACAAGAATCGTGGGGACAATTGCAGGATAATGTTTCTCAAATTTTGAGACTTCTGATAATCGACGCAAGTGTCGAGCTTCGCCAGAAAAAGGAGTTGAGAGAAAATGATCGACAATGGCCAGTGGGTCATCAAGAGTTTTAATTCGGCCCGGAATGCAGATGATGTTTGCATTATCATCCTGTCGCATTGTTTTGGCAGAGTCGATGGAAAATCCGACTCCAGCTCGAATTCTGTTAAACTTATTAGCAGCAATACATACTCCCTCAGCATTTCCGCATGACAGAATTCCCAGTGCTAGTGGATTCTCAGTTATCGCGCGCGCCACAGCTGATGCATATGGCGGATAATCATCTTGCGGGTTTAGTTCATGGGCTCCAAAATCCTCCACATCAAAACCTTTAAGTTCCAAGTGTTCTTTGATTGATTGTTTGAGATGAAATCCAGCATGATCAGCAGCAAGGTAGATGAGAGGTTTCATAAGGGGTCTTTTTTTCATTCCGATGTTAGGAAGGAACTTATAATTAAGTAATGATGTCTATATTATACAGTAAAATATAAGATAAGCTTAGTGAGGAGTTGGGGTCAGGTCTTTACTCGGAACACTAAATATTTAAAATTAGGGTCAGGTCTTTACCTTTTACTTTTTCTATATTCATTAATAATTTTGATATAATTATATATATGCAAGCTAAGAAGACGATAATCACAGAACTTAATTATAATTTATTAATTAAACATAATCTATTATTTTATTAAAAACTAGCCTAATTTATATATTAGCTGTTCCGAGTAAAGACCTGACCCCAATTCGAAAGAACAGGGGTTCATGGTAAAGACCTGACCCCGTTTACCCCGTTTATTTCTTGAAGATCTAGCTAATTCTTGATACCATCCGTGCATATGGAAGAGCAAAAAAAGCTAACTCATGCCTTGCAAGAAGAGCAAATCGCAGATTATTGGGATAAGCACTCATGCTTTGAAAAATCAGTCCAAGATCGACCTGAGGGAAAGCCCTATGTTTTTTATGATGGCCCTCCTTTTGCTACTGGATTACCTCATTATGGTCACATTCTTGCCAGCATCATGAAGGATGTTATTCCTCGATATTGGACAATGCGCGGTTATCGCGTTGAGCGTGTTTGGGGATGGGACTGTCATGGTTTGCCAGTTGAAAATATTGTTGAAAAGCAGTTTGATCTGGGGTCACGCAAGGACATTGAGAAGTTTGGAGTGGGAGAATTTAACGACAAATGTCGGTCATGCGTCATGACCTATGCTGAGGAATGGAAAAAAGTCATCCGCAGGCTTGGTCGCTGGATTGACATGGATCATGCTTACAAAACAATGGATGTTGATTACATGGAATCAATCTGGTGGGTTTTCAAATCTCTTTGGGACAAGGAAATGATCTATCAAGGCAGAAAGCCAATGCATGTCTGCCCTCGTTGCGAAACAGTATTGTCTAACTTTGAAGTTGCGCAAGAGTATCAGGATGTAACTGATATTTCTGTCACAGTGAAGTTGAAAGTGGAAAGCGGAAAGTATAAAGATGCTTATCTTCTTGTCTGGACAACAACACCATGGACATTGCCTGGGAATGTTTTAGCTGCGGTCAATCCAGAAATGAAATATGTACTTGTTGATGCTGGTGGCGTGAAATATTTAGTTGGCGAATCTCGAAGAGAGTCTGTGTTAAAAGATATTAAGTACATAGTGCTCGAAACTGTTACTGGTTTTGATCTTGTTGGCGCAACCTACGAACCGATTTTCCCATTTTTCAAAGATCATAAAAATGCTTTTCGTATTGTGGCTGGGGATTTTGTTACAGCTGAGGACGGAACAGGGATTGTGCATATAGCTCCTGGATTTGGTGAGGACGATATGCAACTTGGACTTAAGGAAAAGGTTGATCCCATTATGCATGTGCACATGAATGGAACATTTGTTGACCAAGTGGCTGATCCAATGCAAGCAGATGGCTATGAGGTTAAAGATCGACCACTAAAGCAAAAAGGTGACACTATGAGCGTGGACATTGAGGTTTTAAAATGGCTGGCTCATCATGATAAATTATTTTCCAAGGAAAAAGTAATACACAGCTATCCGCATTGTTGGCGCTGTGACACCCCGCTCTTAAATTACAGTACAGAGTCTTGGTTTGTACGCGTGACTGAGATTCGTAATCAATTAGTGCAGACAAATAAGGAGATTAATTGGGTGCCGGAAAACATGAAAGAAGGTCGATTTGGAAAGTGGCTCGAAGGTGCGCGCGATTGGGCAATTTCTCGATCACGATTTTGGGGGACCCCACTGCCAATTTGGAAAAGTGAGGATGGAGATTTTTTATGTATTGGATCAAAAGGTGAGCTTGAGGAACTTTCCGGTCAAAAAGTTGACGATCTTCATAAACATATTATCGATAAGATCGAGATTGTGAAGAATGGAAAAAAATACACTCGGATTGATGAGGTTTTAGACTGCTGGTTCGAGTCAGGTTCAATGCCCTACGGTTCAATCCATTATCCATTTGAAAATAAACTAAAATTTGAGCAAGGATTTCCAGCTGAGTTTATTGCTGAGGGTCAGGATCAAACCCGAGGTTGGTTTTACACTTTGCATGTTCTATCAAACGCACTTTTTGGTATGCCAGCTTTTAAAAATGTCATTGTTAACGGCATTGTTTTGGCAGAAGATGGCAAAAAAATGTCCAAGCGCTTGAAAAATTATCCAGATCCAATGGAGGTGATGGAAAAGTATGGAGCGGACGCTGTGCGTTACTATCTAATGTCTACCCCAGCAGTTCGAGCTGAGAATCTACGCTTTTCTGAAGCCGGAGTTGATGAAGTTTCCAAGAAGTTTATTACAATTTTGCGCAATGTTTTGTCATTTTACGAACTTTACAAAGAGCATGATGATGGACGAAGCCCTTTGCTTGAGAATATTCTTGACTCATGGATCTTGTCACGGCTTAATGAAACTTTAGAAGAGCAAACAGTTGCTTTAAACAGTTATGAGCTGTCATCCGGGGCCAGATGCTTACAGGGATTTGTGACTGATCTATCAACTTGGTATGTTCGTCGATCACGAGATCGAATGAAGAGCGAGGGCGAGGATCGACAAGAGGCACTAGCAACTTTGCGAGTCGTTCTTGAGACTTTCTCCAAGATGATTGCACCGTATATGCCGTATTTGGGGGAGGTTGTTTATCAGGGGGTTAAAGGTGGATTTGCTGGTTCTGATGAACGATTAAGTGTCCATCTTGAGTCTTGGCCACAATCAGGCATGGTGCAAACAGATGTGCTTGAGAAAATGGGACAAGCTCGTTCAATCGTCAGCCGTGTCCTTGATGCCCGTGAAGCAGGCGGTCGGCCAATCAAACAAGCTTTGGGAGATATGACAGCCTGGGTTTCAACCGGGGAGATCGGTAAGCAGTATCAAACTGTGATTTTGGATGAAGTGAATGTTAAAGCAATAAAAGTTGAAAGAGGGGACTTAAAAGTCGAAGTTAATATGGGTCTTACCCCAGAATTAATCCGAGACGGAATGGCCCGCGATATAACTCGTCGTGTTAATCAAATGCGAAAAGACGCTGGGTTCACAATCCAAGACCGTATTGATCTTAAGATTTATTCAGAGTCAGATGAAGTTAAAAGGATGTTTACTGAACACGAATTATCAATCAAAGATGGTACACTCGCAGATTCAATCGAGTTAATTAAAGACGACTCTGTCGAGCATTCTCAAGAGTCTCGTATCGCTGAGCAAGATGTTTGGATCGGGTTTTAATTCCAGCCCCTCCTTCCCAAGGGGTCTGTTCCCAAATACCGCTTTAGACACATTTGACTGCAATGCTGCCGAGCCGAAGGTGAGAAAAGTGAACAATAGTGGAGCTATTGTGAGCTTTTCGAATCAAGGCGCAGGCGCATTACAGACATAATGGGGCAAAGACGGTATTTGGGAACAGACCCCAAGGAGGGGGTAGAGGTGGTTGCCATGTTTGAATACAGGATCAGCTATTATTTCCATCTCGACGATAGCCCACATCCGCATCAAGCTTCAATGGACCCTTCGTAATTTCAGTGAGGAAGGGGGGATTTTTTTGAGATGGAAGTGTGAAGGCTGGTTTTTTGTTTAGACTAAGTTAAGACCGAGTCTTCTTAGATCGGGGACTGGGAGACTTAGACATTTTGTCTAAGTCTTGATCCAGGGTAAAATACTCGCATATGCAAAATGATCACATAGTATTAATTTGTCCGCGGAATGATGAGGAATCGCTTTTGATTATAAAAATTGCCAAAGCGATTGGACTTAAGGTTGTAATTTCAAATCAAGGGCATGGGGCAAAGTTAGAGCTTGAACAAGATCTTATAAACCGCATCAAAGACGAGGATCAAAATGTTCGCAATGTTGTGATCGTTGAGATTCCCGGGGTAATTATCGAAGAAAAGCTTCGTGATGCTGGAATCGCTGTAAATATTATTGATCACCATCAGTACAATGAGCTAAACCGACTTAATGATAAGAGCTCGCTTGAGCAGTTTCTTGAGTTGTATGAGATTGATGATCAGGATTTGAAGGATGCTGGGTTTGACCCCATGTTGGTGCGGGCTGTGGCTGCGGTTGATCGAGGATTTTTGTGGGAGTTACAGAAGATTGGTTTGTCAGAGGAAGATCAAGATAAAGCTTTGCGTTATATTAAAGAGCTCATTTATGAGCTTGGGCATAAGGAAAGGAAAGAGGAAGAAGCGCAGGCTCGAAAGGTGTGGGGAGATCGACGAGAGGAGGGTGGGTTTTTAATTATTGAAAGCGATAATGACGAGATAGATATTCGTGATGCTGTTTCATATTTGATTTTTGAGGAATATAAAAAACCAACACCAACAATTATTAGACAGGGGAATCACAAGTTGTATGTACAGGAAACAGACCAAGCACAATTACTGATTGAAAAATATGGAGGGTTTTTGTTTGGGAGTGGTAGATGTTGGGGTATTGTTGCTCCTCGCGACGGAAAATTGCCAGGGGTCGAGGAGGTTTTGGGCATAATAATGTAGGACATATCGGACAAGTGGGACGAGAAAGACATATATTTATGTAGGCGCGTGTTGTATACTATCAATACATGTTTGATACATTTGAGCCACAGAAAAATAAAGAAACTTATCCTCTTTTACAATGGATGGATAAGTTTGTAATGAAAGAGGTTTACTTGCGCCAGGCTCGGGATATGATGTATGAGTTTGAGGCTCAAATTAGTGAGCTGGCAAATATGCATCGAACACCGCAATCACCAAAGCATCATGCTGAAGGACCGGTGATGACTTATCATCTTGAGCGAATGCTTTGTGCGCTTTTGGCAATCGCTGATGGCAAAGCTGATTTAATGCAAATCCAAGAATTTGCCAGTGAGCTTAATTTAAAGGAAGCGATAATTGAGCTTCAAGATACAATTTCGGAAAATGCCGCAACGCTTAAGGCGTTTATTTTTGTACATGATAGTGCCAAGTATGATTGTTTAACTTTTGATGCGCCAGCTAGGTCAAAGGGTGCGTCCGAAGGATTTGCTAGTCCGCAGAAAATGTCTGTGAAGTATTTGAATGATCGCTATATTAAACTTCTTAAAGCTTTTGAAATCCAGCATCCAAACCTAAGCCCAGTTGATCTTTGTGTGGCGTTTGGACAAGAGTATCAAATCAAAACTTCCTACAAAGGTCATGATAAAGTTGCCTCATCAGCGGCTTACTCTGATTTGCGAGAACAGGTAGCTGATATTTGTCGACTCACAACTCGCGATCGTGAAATGTTATATTTACTTGTTAAGGAGCATATAAATGAAATTAGTTATTTTTCCAAAAAACCAGATGGAGTGCGCTATAAAGTTATGGAAGCTATAGCTCAAAAGGCAGGTATGGATTCTGGTGATGTACTTGATTTGCAACTAGCATCACTATTTCTTGACGCAGCCGTTGGAAGTTTGGCATATCATGACGGAGGATTTGATCCCGATGTTAAGGTTGTTATAAACATGCTAAAAAGCGAAGAACTGTCTGGTAGTTTGAAAAATCAAGCGCGACAAAGCCGGTTAGAGGATAAAAAGCGTAAAACTTTTAAATCAGTACTTGAGTCTTGTGGGCTTGGGTCAGAAGATATTTTTGAAATTTTAAAAACTCCTTTTGGTGCCAAGCGCGCTGAAATTTTGGCAAAGGTTGAGGATGCTGTGCGTTACCCAGAGTTTGCTCTTGATAATCCTGAGTTGCAAAAATTATATCCACAAATTCAAAAAGCCCGCTTGCTTTATCAGACAAAAAAGCGTTAAAATAGCCACTTATGATTGCATATCTTGAGGGAACTGTTAGAACTGTCGGACTTGATACTTGTATTGTGCAGGTTGGCGGGATTGGCTATCGAGTTTACTACATGGGTTGTAGTCCAGAAGCAGGGGAAATGGTTTGTTGGCAGATTTACGATCACATCCGTGAAGATCGACATGAACTATTTGGCGCACCAGACCAATCAACATTGGATCTTTTTGAAAATTTGATTGACATTAATGGAGTCGGCCCGCGCTTGGCGCAAAAGATTTTAGGGGTAACAACGCCAAAGCAGATTCAAGATCGGATCTCGCATGAAGATATTGCATTTTTAACAAGTATTCCTGGAGTTGGCAAAAAGACAGCACAAAAAATTATTCTTGAACTAAAGGGTGTGCTTGTTAAGGAGCAAGAATATAGCGCTGGAGATTTGGATACGGTTGAGGCTCTTGTCAGTTTGGGATATTCACGACGGCAAGCTATGGATTTGGCTAAAACTTTAACTGGAGCAACAGTTGAGGATCGCATTAAAGAAGCTTTAAAACAAATGTCACATGGATCGTAAAGAATGGAATAGATTGGTAGAAAATCACGCACCGCGCTTTGGCGGATTTTTGCATTCCTGGCAATGGGGCGAGTTTCAACGATCAATTGGTCGGGTTGTGGAAAGGATTTATCGCGAAGATGAAAAAGGAATAACTTTAGGTCAGGCTATAAAAATCCCACTTCCCCTTGGTCAGCATTATTGGTATGTGCCAAAAGGGCCGATTGGTTCAGCTTCGATTGATCATCGGATTGAAGTTTTGCGTCAGGAACTGGATGAATCAATGTTTCTACGCCTTGAGCCAGTTGAAGATGCCGGACTTTTGCAGGTTCCTGACATGCAACCCTCAACCACCACTGTCTTAGATTTAACAGTTGGCAAAGAAGCTCTTTTTGAAAGTTTTAAACCAAAGACTCGTTATAATATTCGTCTGGCAGAAAGAAAAGGAGTGGTGCCAAAGATAGTGAACATCAAAAGATTTGAAGACTTTGAACGATTGCTTGACCAAACAACTGCCCGTGATCAGTTTAGTGCTCACCCGCATGCCTATTACAAAACAATGTTAGAAACATTGCATGGTGATGGGGCTAATGCATTTTTAGCAGTCGGTTTTTACAAAGGAAGAGTGATTTGTGCCAATATTATGATTGATTTTGCTGGAGTACGCACATATTTGCATGGAGCTTCTAGCAATCTTCATCGCAATGTTATGGCTCCGCATTTGTTGCATTGGTACTTGATTCAGGATGCAATTGTGCGCGGTATGCATACCTTTGATTTTTGGGGCATTGCTCCGGTGGGGTCAAGCCAGAAACACCCATGGCAAGGAATTACTCGCTATAAAATGGGTTACAATGGAAAAATTATTGAACATCCAGGCACATTTGATTTGCAGATGAAACATATGTGGTATGGATTTTACCGCACGGTCCGAGGAATAAGGAGGTTTAAGGTATAGGGGGTCTGTTCCCAAATACCGTCTTTGCCCCATTATGTCTGTAATGCGCCTGCGCCTTGATTCGAAAAGCTTACAATAGCTCCACTATTGCTCACTTTTCTCACCTTCGGCTCGGCAGCATTGCAGCCAAATGTGTCTAAAGCGGTATTTGGGAACAGACCCTATAGAATTTATGTAATTATGAATCAGGCTGAAATTACATTTCAAAACAAGAAGATCTGTGGCATTTGGCGTGAAGAGGCTGATGAAAGTGTTTGGTTTGAGATTTTTAAGTATGGTGAATATCGAGCAGCGGACGAGGCGATTCGCCAGGCGACTACGATTTTTGACATTGGCGCTCATGCCGGTTTTTTTACACTCTATGCCAGGGCGATCAACCCGAAAGCTCAGATTGTCTGCGTTGAGCCAGACGAAAATAATATCGAGGCCATTAATCAGAATTTGAAGTTTAATAACATGCAGTCCAAGGTTAAGATTATTCCAGGCGCACTAGTGTCAGAGCAGGGAGATTATATTTTAGAGATTTCCAAAGATAGTCATAATCATAAAGTTGTAAAAAAAGATCAAAAAATAAAAGGCCGGACGATTGTTGGCTATAAATTGTCTGACTTGATTGCTGAGTCTGGCGTGAAAGTTGTCGATTTGCTAAAGATGGATATTGAAGGAGCTGAGGTTGGCATCATCGAAGCTTGGAACAAAAGCGATTGGTCTGTACTGCGAAATATAGTATTGGAATATCACGGCGGTAACCGGCCAAAGACAAAGATCGAAAAAATACTGCGAGAGCACGGATTTAGCGTCCGTCTATTTCCATCAAAGTTTGATAAAACAATGGGGATTGTGTTTGGGAGGAGAAAGGGGTGAAAAACCCTTGTGACCTTTTACATCCTTTGTCGTGAATTGCCACCCGCGCACTGCGTGCTTTGCACTGAAACACTGTGCACTTATTCCACTGCGATTCCACCAACTCGGCTGGCTTGGGCGTCGTCTGTTAAATCTGTGTTTAGTGAATCTGTTGAGCGGGAAAGCGTTTGTTCGGTTGTGACATCTTTGGCACTAAGTGTACTTCCTGAAATAAGTTTGATAAATGATCCAATGTCACCATCATCAGGAGTAATTGAGATTGAGAATGATCCGTTAACACTTGAAATACCTGCGGAAAGGGAAGTTAGATTCCAAGTGACTGTTTTGTCAGAATCATTAAAAGTGATAGCGCCAATGTCTTGAGTGGCGTTTCCAGCCCAGATGACATGTGGAGGAAGTGATGCGCTGACGCGAATATTTTCTAGATCATGAAGACTGTTTTGAATATTCCAGATGACTCGATAGGTGGTTGTGTTGCCAACTTGTGGCGGTAATGGTCCGTTACCAAGTGCGGAGCCGTCTTCTTCAAAATAACGAATTGAGGTTGATAGACTGGCTTGAGAATTAATGGAAACTTCTATTGGAGACGACATGACAGTTCGGCCTTGATAGTTAGCAGAAGCCACAATCCTAAACTGATCAGCATCACCAACTCCCAGCGTACTATCAAGAGGGAAGCTTGTGTTTAACAATATTTTTTCTCCAGGTTCAATTAAATCAAATGACCAAGATATTCCAGCACTTGAAATTGTACCATCATCAAGCGATGCGCTACTCCATTTAATTGGAATTGAATCATCTGCTTGGAAATCAAGTAAGATATCAATATCCTCAATTGGTATATCCTCAGTATTTTCTAAACTAATGCTTAAACGAAGGGTTGATCCAATATCCAAGCTGGTATTGCTTGACGATCCGTTTGCTACCAGCTGCACAGTCATGTCATTTGCCAGAACATCAGTATAGGCCTGGGCTGTTGCTTGCTCAACTGATCGATCATCGATTGCTAGACTGATAGTGGCGTCGAAGTATTGGAAACTTTCAATGTTTGAAGCAAAAGTTCCAGAGAAAGTGATTTCTTCTATTGCTCCAGCGTCAATGTGAGCAATAGTCCATTGGGCTGGTCCGCCAGCTGCCAATGAAGGCTCACTGTCTTGCAGATAAAATCCTTCAGGCAGATCAAGATTAATAAGAACTTGTTCAAAAGCTTCTTCTCCGGTGTTTTCGATTTTCATGTTATATAAAAGATCTTGTCCAGCTGAGGCTTCTTCCGGTCCTTCAATTGTTGCTTTTAAGGTGCTTTCCAGGGTTGTTACATAAGTAACAGCAATTTCTTCAAAGTTAGAATTAAAGTTGCCAGGTTTGTAAGTGGCATGGGCCTGAACTGGAGTCTCAGACGGAGTTTGAGCAATCCAGACACCGTCGACGATAATTTTTCCATCAGACATGCCAGACAATGATCCTAAATCCCAGATAAGATTATCAAGGTCAGTTGGTTCCTGATTAAAACTATATGTTCTAAAGGCTGATGGAAGATTTAAATCTAACTCTAAAGCAGCGACGGGAACATTGGTTGGATTTGTATAAAGAACTTCAATTTGTGCTTTTTGCCCACTCACAATAGTGTCGTCCATGGCAATTTCTAAAGTAAACTCTTTGTCGCGAGTAGGTTCGAAAAACTTGGTATAGACAAAAAAACCTGACCACATTGTTGCAGTAATAACTCCAAGAATAATAATTGAAGTTAGTAATAATGTGGTAAGTTTATTTTCTTTTCGATCTAATTTTTCAAAGTTTATGGTGTGATCACCATAAATTGCCTCTAGCCCTTCATCCATTAGCGCCTCTTTCTCCTGCCGTGTTTTTTGCGGAAGATCACTTAGGTGACCATGAGTTTTTATCTCATGTTTTTCATCATTAATAACTTCCGAATCTTTTTTTTGTTCATGATGTACATGGTGCTCATGTTTTTCTACCTTTGGGGTCATAGCTAGAATTGTTCAAAAAGTGCTGATAATGAAATATCTTGAGTGTTGTCAAAGCTTGAGCCGGTTGAAAACAAATCACTTTTAGATGTCCAAAGTACTCTTTGGTTGGTAGCATTTGTTAATTGGACGGTTGTATTACGAGTCTCGACTCCAGGTTGTTTTTGTACAAGCATGGAGTATGAATCAAGATTTTTAAAACCTAGATATGATTTTGCTTTGTTTAGTAATGATCCTGTTTCTTGCTCATACTTCCATGGCAAACGATATGTAAAGGTTACGATTTCAGTCTCGCCTGGTTTTGTTTGCATCCAGTTTCCAAAAACAGTTTTACCTTGTTCGTTCCAGATGTCAGTTCCAGAGATTGGATCTTGGGTGAAGTTTGAAGTCCAAAGTAAAAGATCCTTGTCGGTTGCCAGTGGGGCATTGGCAATTTTAAATAGACTTTCATCAGGGATCTCAAAACCACTAGCCTGCAAAAGTTCACTACCTTTTGGTACATAAAGACGAAGATAGTCAACATTGTTTATACCTTCGAACAAGGCATTAGCCAGTCCAGTATGTTCTTTGGTGATGGTTACTGTATTGATTATTGATCCGTCTGCTTGGATTTCAACATCAACATCTATATCTTGTTTAATAACAGAATCGGTTTTACCACCACCAAGGTTTGAGTCTACAACCATTAAATAATCACCATCGGTTTGCAATAGCGATCCAGACCAACCAAGAGCTTTGATATCACTTTGTAATTTATTATCTTGCATGTAAATAAGAACATCTTTTTGCAAAAGAGAATTGGAAGCAAGATCAACTACCTGTAAGAGCATTTCTGGTTCTGCGGTTGAGAGTATTTCTAAGAGTTTTGGTGCAAGGTCACCAATAAATTGTTTTGGAGCATCTTGTTCACGCTCACTTGAATCTTGATAAGCGGTGTATTCGTATTCAACAATTTTTTGAGTTTCAAATAAGAAATTTTCACTGGTGATTGTGCGACCATATTCTGGCATGTCGATCGGGCCAGTGATTTCTAAAAGCTTTGGCATTAATGTGGCATTAACGGCAATAACTCCGTCAACTGTTGGCCCACCAGCTTTTTCATAGAACCACATCAGCTTTTGGGCTGAACTTGGAAAATCCGGCAGCCAATTGGCATCATGAAGTTCCCATCGACTATTAAGTAAAGATAGAGGCTGTGGAGGCGCAACAAATTCTGTCAGTTGACCTTGGAGATCGTATGTTCCACCTTCTGGAATACTGATATCCACGATCTTGCCATCAACCATATCGATTTGGGCAAAGCTTCCAATAAAACCTCCAGTAGCACGAAGCTCGGTATTGTTTTGGAAGGCAAGCAGATAGCGCATCTTTTGTTGTCCACCTAAAAGTGTTTGCAGTGTGTCAGAAAAAGTTAAGAATTCACTCATTGACGCCTCTAGTGATGGAGTAGTTGATAAAAGCAAGTTTATTTTTTCAGCATATTGAGCTGGTACAAGTGAGATGTCTACTTTTTCCAATGCTAAATTAGCTTCTTTTACTTGGGGTAAGGCAGCTTTGATGTAGGTTGTTAGTAATCCAAGTTTGGTAACAAGATCAAATGAATCAGCATTGCTAAGTTCTTCAATGGCAGTGCTAATCTGAGCGCCAGCATTGGAAAGTGATGTTCCTGCTTGTACAAGTCCTTGCACTGTTTCAAAAGTTCGATCAGTTTGCGGAATTATATTAACAAGTGCTGCCGCAGTAATATTCATGTTTTCCAATGTGGCTTGGGCGTCTTGGAAACTTTGAGAGGCGCGCTGGAAGTCCAAACTAGCAGCGGCAAATTTTTGATTTTGTGCCGAGGTAGTGGCGTTTTCAATTTCACCCAGTGCTTTTTGACTAATTTGAGTAATATCATCTTTTTGCGATGCGGTTTGGACTATGCCTTGCATGGCGTGAAGTGGCATTACCAAGATAAACGACAATAACAAGAATCCAGCTATTGCTCGGTGGCGAGCTTGAGTAGGGAGCAACAGATGAATGCGTGAGAAGCGCTCGATAATGGTTTCAGAACTAATAACCTTGTGAGATTCATGATCTTTTGTATCTTGAATCTCGATATTTAATACTGGTTGGGCTGGTTCCTCTGCAATATCTTTAAAGTCAGCAATGCTTAGTACATCTGGAGTTTCAACATCTATCTGCGCCATTGCTGTAGGCTGGTAAGTATTTGCAATAAATCGCTCTGATAACTTGATTTTACCAATGATATGTTCAGGTTCGGAGAATTGATCAGCTAAGTCTTTGGTGGTTAAAGATAAAAATATCGATTCTTTTGGAGCTTTGAGCACCGGAGTTTCATCTTCAAGGGATAAGGCAAGTTGTTTGGCAAGTTCTTTAATTTTTTCTTCGTGCGATTGGGACGCAACAGAAATCTGGTTTGCTTGATGTTCAAGTCTGACAATATAAGGGGAAATTGAACCTTGAGAATTTTTATGCAACCTAATTCCAGGACGCAAATTATCATTAATGCCTTTAAACTTAAGAGAAATCGGTAACGCGTCATCGTAAAGACCAGACACTATAGGTGTCTTTTTTGCAATGCGCTTGATTGCTTTTTTTGGTTTAAATTGTTTCTTTTTGACAGGCATGGGTCCAAATTTGAGATCAGAGCAGTGATTGATTGTTGTAAACTTCCAGTGTCATTTTGGCAGTTTTGTGCCAAGTGTAAGATTCAGCCAATCTTTCTCCTTCTTTTACTAAATTTGTAAATCGATCTGGTTCGTCGGCTGCTTGGCGCATAAGCTCGACCAAGGCCTCAATGTCGTCTGGGTCAAAGTATTGAGCAGCGTTTTTTAAAATTTCTGGGATTGAACTGGTATTGGCCGCAGCCACAGGTGTTCCATAGCTCATGGCTTCCAAGGGCGGAATGCCAAATCCTTCGATGCGAGAAGGGAAGACGAATAAAGATGCATTTTTGTATAAAGCTGCCAGTTCCTCGTCAGTTGGCAAATCAATAAACCTAACATTTTCAGAATTCAGTCCAAGTTCATCAGCTTCTTTTTCTAACCGTTTGGAGAAAAAGTCTCGTCGTCCAGCAATGACTAATTGTGCATAGGGATGATTTTCATGGAACTGGGAAAAAGCATGCATCATCATCTCAATGTTCTTGTGCGGATAGGCATTACCAACATACAAGAAATAGGGTTGATAAACTCCCAGAGCTGTCAGACTGACGCTTCGAGCTTCCCGTGGCGGAATGACTCCATTAGGAATTACAGTAATTTTGTTAGTTTTAACTCCAAAGTGTTCAAGGATTTTTGATTTTGTGTAATTTGAAACTGTTAAAATGTGTTTGCTTCTGTGAATTGCATTTTCCAGCACGATTCTAAATCCGGCATGCTTAAATCCGTAGACAAGAGGGTGGCGAGTGCTGGCATGAGACGAGTGGGGAAGCTCGAGCATGATTAAATCGTGGATTGTGACCACAAATGGAACCTTGGAAAATACCGGAATGTTCCAGTGTGGATAGTGCATGAAGTCAATTTTTGATCTGGCAATGATCCCAGGCATTTTTCTTTGTTCTTCAATACTGTACCAAGGGATGTCAATTAGTTGTTTGGAAAAGTTTTTGTTTGTGATTTTGCATTCGTGAAAGTTCTCCTTTTTGAGAAACAAAATATATTGATTCCGCTGGTCGATTTTTTGTAAATGGGTCACTAATTCAGAGACGTAACGGCCAAGCCCGCCACCTCCCACTCGGGGTCCAAAAAATCTAGCATCAATGCCAATTTTCATGCATTCATTTTACCATGTTTTGCAGATTTTTTGTGCTTGCCTGTGAACAAAAGTGGATAAAGAGGTTATTGGAAAAAGAGGTTATTGGGAACAGACCCCTTAGGGGCCTGTTCCTGAAT
>DMOG01000009.1 GCA_003453595.1 Candidatus Uhrbacteria bacterium | reverse complement strand
GTGAAAGCTTATGTAAAATCAGGGTTTTTGTCAATAATTAGTATATTAATTAGTATATTACAGAATGTAGAAAATAGAATGTAGAATGTAGTAAAAAATACAATAAAATAGCTAAAAAGCACAAACCCTGCACCATTACGGTTCAGGGCAGGGCCGCGCTAATTCGAGGACTGCGCGGTGGATGAGGTTTTCGGCATGTGAGCATCGATCTGGATGATCGAATAGCACAGAGCACCAACGAGAATGAGAAAGATAGCAATACAGGGCAGACAAATTGCCAAGCCCATAATACGAGGCATCGGCTTTTGGCTGTTTTCAGTTCCCATACTTTCGACAATATTTGAGCTACTCATGGCCCCTCCTAGCTGACGATCAAGTAGCCGATGCCGATGACCAGCATCCAGAGCACGAACACTCCGATGGCGATCCAGAACATGGCGGTCGGAAAATCATACTTTGGTCGAGTATCTTGCTCACACACGGGAACTCCAGGGTTTAGGTGTGAAAAAAGACTAACAAAGTTAGTCTTAAAAGGCAAATGGAAAAAATATAATGAAACAAATCGCGCTTAACCCCCTCCTACTCCCCCTTAAAAAGTGGGAGAGACCGAATCTCGACCTGCCCTCTCCGGCGGAGCCGGACCCGGCTCCGCCGGGCTTTCCTGAAGGGTGAGGGTGGTTATATCGATTTTTACTCAACTCTCGCTGTCATAGCCACTACATAGGCAACCAGTGCCAGGCCTGACCATTGTGACCAAAGATAATGATCTAGTCCGGCAATAACAAGTAGTGCACAGCCCATCATCAGTGCGATTATCGATCCGAACCGACAAACCGCATTCTGTTCCTCATTTGCAGACAGAGAATCAGCTAATATTCTGTTGACATTTAATTTATCGATCAATGCGAGCCAGCCGATTACTAAAATCAAACCAACAACGCCAATTTCTCCAACAATCAACATTGGCGCGTTGTGAACAGGTTGATATTGCCACCACTCTTTGGACGGGTCAAAGGCCTCGACTGCGTATGTATAGTTTCCTAAGCCTGAGCCAAAAATCCAAAAATCAGAAACAACTTGCGGCCATTCTTGATATTGGGCTGCGCGCTCAGTGATCGAGGTTTGACTTACCCCTATCGAGTTTAGCGTGAGTATTCCAAAGATTGAGCCAAGGATAATCAAAACTGAAAATATCAAAGCAATAACTTTAAATCGCGCCAATAGGCAACTGCCCCACACCTCTTTTATGGAAACCCGGCAAGGCCGGATCCGGCTCTGCCAAAGAGGGTTGGCGATTTTTTGACGCCAAAAAAATAAAGTTCCAATACCACAAACAAAAGCTATTATTATTGCAATCCAGGCTGATTGTGAGTATGTAAGGATAAGACCGATAAAAAGAAAGACAAATGTAGTCAGCCATAATATTTTTTGAACTCGACCGGCGACCCCCTCCCACTCCCCCTTAGAAAAGGGGGAGAGACCCAATCGGACAAAAAGCAAACTCAAGAGTCCGATGACTAAATATCCACCAAAAATGTTTGGGTGACTGAAAGATCCGTATGCTCGTAGGATACGGGTGCCGTTTTCTAAAGTTAGAACTGCGTCACCAAGAGTTTGGGCATCACGAAATGCCAATCCAAATAAAGTTGATGCACCTGACGCACCAACAACAACCTGCCAAACACTAAGCCCAATGGGAATTATCAACCCAGCGATCAATCCCATGGCCACATGCTGCAAGTTTGTTCGTTTATCAAGCAAAAGCAAAAATAACATTAAAGCCACAAGGATATGGGCAAACTGTCCAAGTGCTAAATCAAAATTTATAGCCCACAACGCCGAAGCTAAAACAAATCCCATTAACAAAAAAGTTAAACTCACTATTTTTTGCAAAGACTTGGTAATTTGCAATCTGCCGTACAAAAGATAAGCAAATACAACAAGAAGTTCAACTGCGTATAGACTGACAACTCCATACTGAAATACCTCACCCGCAATTGTATACTGCGAAAATATATATAGTGTTTGCCATGGCAAAAGAAAAAAAATCACAGGCAGAATGTAGGGTAAGATTTTTTCTTGTTTAGACATAACTAAACACATTTTTTCTCAAACGCTTCCGCGATTTCTGCCCGACGATCTGTTGTGTGAAATTTGAGCATTTTATCGTTTATCACCACGCAAGTTCCTTGATTTGCCATGGCTTTCATCCGATATGGCATTTTCAAAATCTGAACGAAGCGCAAAATTGATTCAGGAATAAAACATGGAAAACGCAATGACTTTTCATCGCAACGAGAATGAAAGGCGCGATACGGTCGATGTGCGTTTGGCAAATATTCATTTGTCCAAGCATTTTTCGCAAAAAAATCATCCCAAATATTTTTACTTCCAAACACAGGAATTAAATTTTTAATCCAAAATGCCAAATATGGATCATGCTCATCGATCTTTATGCCAGCAAGATTTAGCTCGTCCTGCGACACAAAAAAACTTAAATCAACTGGATCTCTTTTTGTCTCACCCGGACGCTGGCGCAAAAGCAGCATTGGAACAACACAGAAAAATCGAGCTGTCCATACACGATCTTTTTTTGTAATCACGAATATATCAATATCACTTTTCTCGCGGGTGAAATGGTAAGATAAAGAATTACAGATCCCAATAGCTTTGACCGAGGACAATCGAGAAAGATACTGTGCTACTTTGCAAACCTTTCTTTGTTTGCGAACTGAATCGAGAAATCGACGCTTACGATTAGCAACTTGCGATTCAACTTCCCCGTCAGTTCCTATTCCATACATCCCTTCAAAATTACCAATGCGTTTTGCCAGCCAATCTGAAGTTTTTAAACATTGCTTAATCTCTTCATATCCATATACCCTTTCTGGTTTATATTGCCATTTAAAAAGTTCAAAAATTGAAAGCGGATATTGATTATACGCAAAATATGCCAATGTATTATGAATATCCTTTTCAATTGCGGTTGGTGTCATGGTGGAAAATTTAAAGCTTAAAGCATAAAGTTTAAAGCTAAAAGCTTTTGGCTTTGAACTTTTTACTATCACTTCTTAACTACATCTTGCACTACTTTGCCTCCTTGACGCAAGAGATGAGTTATTCCAACACCAATAAAAATCATGTCACGCAAACGGATAACTAAAGCAAACGCAATAGCTGATAATGGAATACCTATCACTGCAAATAGACTTGCAAACCCACCTTCAAAAACTCCCAACCCAGCCGGCACTGGCAAAAGCAAGGCGATACCAGGAAGTGTGCTGGTTAAAAATGCCTGAGCAAATGTCAGATCAACATTAAAAAAGAAAGCAATGTAAAAAACCTCAACCACCCGGAACGAAATAACAATCACGGCCAAAAGTGAAATCAGTAATAAGAACGACTTTTTTGTATGCAAAAAAGCTCCCATTATCTGTTCTGTTTCTTTAAGCCAAACTTCCACTTTCTTCATTGATTTAAATTTTCCGAGTCGCAAAACTCTAAATATTTTTGAAAACCAGCCATCACCTTTACTTACCCCAAATAAAAATCCAACCAACATCACGAGCATTAAGAACAAGCCAACTCCGATTCCTATGAGCGTATAGCTAGAAGCGATATTTGTGATAACTGCCAAAGCCACACCAGCAATAATAAAACCAATATAAGCAATAAGCTCGATTGTAATATCGAGCATTACTGCACTTGTTGCTTTCTTACTACTAACTCCGTCACTCATTAACATAGCAATCCGAACTGGCTCACCACCAACTTGCGCTGCTGGTGTTAGATAACTAGCTGCATATCCTGCCATGCGGTGTTTGTACATTCTCCAAAAAGACAAACGGCCTTTTTTATCAATTTGATGATTTAGAATTAATTGCCAGCGCCAAGAATAAAGTCCAAAGTTTAATAGTGAAATAAAAACAAAGCCAACAAATGGCCAAATGCCAAACAAAATCAAAGTCTGGGCAATCTCTTGCCAGCCTTCACGCCAAATCAAAAATCCAAAAATCCCCAACCCAATCAACAACGAGGCAATAAATAATATCGAACGAAATAGTTTTGAATGCATGGGGATATTATATCGCAGATAGTGGGTAGTAGAAAGTTTAAAGCTTAAAGTTTAAAGTTTAAAAAATAAGACCTATAGGTCGCAGTGGACATATAGGTCTTATTTATATATTTTTATACTTCTCTGGCTTTCTACTTTTTACTTTCCTCGCCTTCCTTCGGTTTCTTTAGGAAGATCGCGTAAAGCAAAATTGTGATAAATGTTGTTGATAACCAGTAAAGCATTACTCCGCCTGGCATAGATGTTACTCCAATCACCAGTGTAATTGCTGGCATAAAGTAAAGCATCATCTTATTCATATTAGCCATCATACTCTCATCCATTGCACCGACACTTTTCTTAACTTCCTTGACTGGCTTTTGCACCATGGTTCGTTTCACCTGGAAATACTGAGCAATAGCTGCCAAAACTGCTAGAGGAATTGAAATTTGGGCTAGATCAAAAATCCCTAAAAATGTTGTATTAATAACTTCTGGTGCATGAATAAAGCTATAAAGATGGTCAACATTTATCTGAGTAAGCCCATCGCAAAGCACACGATATAGGGCGATAAAGATTGGCAACTGGATAAGTAAAGGTAAACAAGATGAAAATGGATTTACATTATTATCTTTGTAAACACTCATTAACTCTTGAGCCATCTTTTCTTTATCGTCTTTGTAATCCTCTCTTATTTTTGCAATCTTTGGCTGGAGCTCATTCATTTGTCGCTGACCTTTCAAAGACTTGAATGTAAATGGGAACAAAACACCTTTGATTAAGATCGTCACAATAATAATAGCTAATCCCATTCCTGCCGCTGGATACAAGCCATAGAAGAAAACAAGCAGGTTGTAAATTGGGATGTAAAAAATCGCGTAGAATAATTCCATATAAATTATTCTTCATTGTCTTCAAGCACTTCCTCGACTTCTTCCTCTGCCTCTTCTTCCTCATCGTCAGCAATTTCTTCAGTGGATAGTTCTGCTTGAACCTCAATCTCATCTTCTTGCCCAACAGTCTCAAGACTCTCTTCAATCTTTTCGATTTCATCATGAATCGCCTCATCTTCCATGACTTCCTCAACTTTTTCAGCCCCTGTCTTAACATCCGATTCTTCGCCTTTTACTTTCAACTTTCCACTTTCTACTTCCTCTTCTTCCCCCTCACCAACTTCTTTCTCTTCCCCTACTTCTTCTCGCACACTAATCTTCCAGCCGGTTAGTTCTGAAGCTAAACGAACATTTTGTCCTCCTCGGCCGATTGCCAAAGAAAGTTGATCCTTATCCACACGAATAACTGCTTCTTTATTTTCTTCATCAAGCTCCACTCCAGAAATCTTAGCTGGTGACAAAGCATTTTCAATAAATTTTTCATGCTTGCCTGACCATTCAATAACATCTATTTTTTCTCCACCAATTTCTGTAATAATTGTTTGGATTCGAACTCCGCGTTGACCAATACAGGATCCAATTGGATCGATTGACTCATCGTCTGTATGTACCGCGATCTTGGTTCGAGAGCCTGCTTCGCGGGCAATAGCTTTTATTTCCACAATGTTTTCGGCAATTTCTGGGATTTCAATCTCAAACAAAGCTTTAACCAACTCAGCACTAGCGCGAGACAAAAGAATTTGCGGACCCCGTGGTCCTAGACTTACTTCGCGAACAAAAACTTTAATGCGTTGACCTGAATCATAATGTTCTGTGCGAACTTGATCAGCCGGCAAAATTACTCCAGCAGTTTTACCAATATCCACTAGAACAACTCGGCCCTCTCGTCGCTGCACTGTTCCAATTAACACTTCACCTTCTTGCTCACGATACTCGTTAAAAATAATCTCCCGCTCTGCTTCGCGTAACTTTTGGGTGATAACTTGCTTGGCTGTCATCGCTGCCATTCTTCCAAACTCTCCTGGCATTGGCAGCTCAATTTTAATTTCATCACCAATTTCCGAACCCATTTTCAAAACCTTTGCATCAGAAATCATGATATCAGTCTTTGGATTAAAGCTTGGACCTTCCTCACTTTCTCCCAACTCATCTTCATCATCATAACGTGGTCGACGCAATTCCTCTGGAGCTGCATCCATAGCATCTCGCTCAGCTGCTTTCTGCGCCTGTCGTTCTTGGATAGCCTCAAGTTCTTCAAGAGGAATATCCTCCACAACAGTCTTCACATCAAAAACCTCAATACTGCCGTCAGCTGGATTAAAATTAACTAAAATATTTTGCTGCCGATTACCATAGTCTTTACGGTAAGCAGCACCAAGTGCGGTTTGAATCGTCTCGAGTACTGACTCGTATGAGAGTCCTTTTTCCTCGCAGACATATCGTATCGCTTGTTCGATTTCTGAAGCCATAAGTTAAGGTTAAAAAATAATTAAAGGTGATTAAGGGTTATAAAGGGTCGAGAGGGTGTCCCTCCTCTTTCTAACAAACTATCCCGGCCGTCAGGCCGAGATTCATCTAGTGAGATTATGATAACAGGTGTATTATTTTTTTGCAAATCTATCGATATAGTTGATTATTTCTCTCCAAGACTTAGACAAAATGTCTAAGTCTCTTTGTCTAAGTCTTAATGTCTAAGACGGAGTGACTCAACCTCTTGTGCGTTGTTTCTGAATCTCGGGGCATTTCAACTATTGAGTCTGCAAATGTTTATCATGGAAAATATCTTGTTCTCGGTGGCGTATTAAATCCAATCGAAGGTCAAACTCCGGATGTTTTACATGTTAAAGAACTGATTGATCGAATCAAAATAATCCAGAAATCAGCGAAATTATACTCGCCTTTTCACCAAATGTTCACGGAGAAACAACAATGATGTACTTGGCTAGAAAGATAAAAGAGCTTGATCAGCGCGCAACAAGACTCGCACATGGACTTCCAATTGGTGCTGATCTTGAATGCACAGATGAGGTAACACTCGGCGACGCCTTACTCGTCAGAAGCGATATGTAAACAAAAAACTCCAAATCTGGAGTTTTTTGCGTTTAATGCAATACCAAAATATTATTACTTAAAATTTCGCGATTCTAGTTCCTCAACTAGAGCCATATAATAACTAGGTTCTGCGATCCATTCTATTTCACTGCTGTCTTTTAAATATTCCAGCAATCCACTGGTTAAAAAATCTCTTATAAGTTCTCTACGCAATTCTACTTCTCGTGCTATATCTGCATCACTTATCCCGTTCAATTTATTAACTAGTTTTTGTTTTTTCTGTCGTCTTGATAACCACTTATAAAAATTTCCAATAACTTCTCTGACATCTTCTGGCAAATCCATATTTAAAGGCTCTAAACCCATTTCCCTTATTTTTTGCGTCTGTAAAATATGAGACTCATCTTCTTCAGAACCAACTTCAGCCAAGGTACTTGTACGTCCATCGGATCGAGACATAACCCTAGTTGACGGCGCTGACTTTCGGCGCTCTTCTGCTCTAGCATTCACAGCATCAGCAAATGAAATAATGTTCGGTGCAAGCCCAGCCCTTAATTCTTCAACTCGCGACTCTTCATCATGTAATTCTCCAGAGGTATCATCAATATTATCGATATCTTCGACCTCTCGTTCGGACACTTCGGGTTTTTTTCTTGGAAATTTTAAAATATCTCCCATATTTTGTTTATTATTAATAATCAAATCATAACATTTATTCAGTTTATACAAAACCCCACACCTTCTCTCCAAGACTTAGACAAAATGTCTAAGTCTCTTTGTCTAAGTCTTAATGTCTAAGACGGAGTGACTTAGTCTTAACTTAGTCTTACGATGATTGACGCTTATATCTATTTTTGTTACGGTTTCCGTGCACCTCAACGTCCTCAAGTGGGGCATGGAGAGAACGACGATGAAGAGCCCTCAGCGAAGACTAAAAGAAACTACTGTCCGTATGAGCAAGGACCTGCGCGAAATGGCGCACAGTGCTACGCTGGATCTCGAAATCAATATGCGTAAAGCACTGTCCGCGCACACCAAACGAATCCGAAATATCCAAAAGAAGGATCCTCTGGGCATCGTTATGGAGAGCTGGTTCGCGACCACACGCCAAAAGATCTACCGCGAGATGCGCGCCAAGTACCCGAACCTCACGACCGAGGACTGGAAAGTTCTGCACAAGCTCATGCGCCAGTACATCTGCGTCAAAATGCTCTTGGGCGAGGACCAGTGCCCCTACTTCTGCCTCAACTCCCATGGCACACCTCCTCTCGTCGAGGTATTCACCGCGCCAAGGTCTTACGGCAAAGTCACCAACGAGTGTGCTCGCATGATCATCGAGGCCTTCAAGATGGCTCGCATCATGTGCACCGAGGTACTCATCGTCAGAGTGCACCACGAGAGCAGAACAGTCTGCCTGATACGCGTCCGCTAGGCCAAGCCACCACTCGTCCGAACACCGTCGCCCGCACATCTCGTGCGGGCGCCTCTGTTTTTTAAAAATATCGATATAGTTGATTATTTCTCTCCAAGACTTAGACAAAATGTCTAAGTCTCCTTGTCTAAGTCTTAATGTCTAAGACGGAGTGACTTAGTCTTAACTTGGTCTTGAGAACGACTCCACTGAGACCTCCCCTACCCCTCCTTCGTAAGGAGGGGTGAACCGAGTTAGACTTCAACAACTGGTACTTGTGTAATTATTGGATCAGCATCTTCTTGATACTCGATTGCCACAACATCAATCCTATACGACGATCCTAGAAGACAATGCTTTTGCAAATAAAGTTCGGCGGTTGTTTGAATCTTGCGTAATTTTGAGCTAGTCACTGACTCTTCTGGATATCCAAACTGATGTCCTCGTCTGGCTTTGACTTCTACAAACACAATCTCATTACCGTCACGGGCAATTAAATCAATCTCGCCAGCTCGAGTTCGATATTGGCGTTTGATAATCTTCATTCCTTTGGAAACTAAAAACCGCGCCGCCAGTTTCTCAGCCAAATTACCAAACTGGCGGCGCGGATCCATAATTCGATGTTTAAATGTTTAAATTGTTGAATCGCTCCAACCCCCTCCCACTCCCCCTTCGAAAGGGGGAGGGTCCGAGTCTCGACTTCACCTCCTTACGAATGAGGGGCCAAGGGAGGTCTTCGTTCCCTTCAACTCTATTTTCTCTTACTTTTCGGAATGTATTTATTTGTTTCAACCTTGGCTACTCCTTGATCTTTTAATTCTGGAATCCTAACTTTTGCATACCACACAATCCAAGCTGACCAAACAATCAATCCAAGCACCCAGGCCAAAAACCAGAATCTAGCACCAAAGAAATAAATCTGCTCATAGGCAAGGAAAAACCATACTAGACCTGTCACTCCCATGGTCATACACATCTGACCCAGATATTTGTAAACTTTAACCATAAATCGATCATCCTTTTTATTACGCGCCATGATACGACTAATAGATCCAAGAATAATTACAATGGCAAATAAGAAAAAGAATACATGCTCAAAAGTAGCGCTCAAGCCAGTTGTTTGCAGACTGAACCAGAAGCTTAAGGAGAATAGTTGTGACATATTTTATATATTTATCAGTCATCCCTGGCTTGACCAGGGATCCAGCGCCTATCGAACGATAGCTGATGGATTCCTGCTTTCGCAGGAATGACAAGTGCCAAGATATTACTAATTTTAGGGGCTATCGTCAACCTTGGTTAAAAACTATACCCCAGTGAGTTGAGTTAATATACAAATCAAGTTCTTTGGTAATTCCTTCTTTTAAAAACCTAGCTTCAACCTGCATAGCCTCCATTCTTTGCTCTTTTGGCGGTGCAGCTGGATTTTGCGCGTCACGCAACCAGTCAACAACCAAGATTTTTCCCTCAGGCTTTAGCACGCGTTTGATCTCATGTGCTAACACTCCAATATCTTTTACACACCAAACATTATTCACCACAAAAACCCAATCCAAAGAATGCTCCGCAATACGCACTCCACCTTCCCGTTCAAAATCTCCCCACAGAGTATGTAAGTTCAAAATTCCAAAAAGTTTTCGACGACCATCAATCATCTCTAACACCTCTTTGACAAGATCAACAGCATAAACCGTGCCCTCATCTCCCACAATCTGCGCAGCTGGAAAAACAAAATGCCCAGTCCGACCAGCCCCAAAATCAGCCACCTTATCTCCAGATTTTAGATGAATATCATTTAGAATTTTTTTTGCATCAAGTAATGCGCTTGCTTCTGACATAATTTTGTTACTAAATTTTCACAGCGAACTAGTGAATATTTACCTTATAAGTGGCCCAAGAATCCACATCAAAAAATTATCCCATAAATCTGTGACTATAATAATTCCAATAATACAGCCAGCAATTCCGATAAGCTTGTACAAAAGCCGAGTTCCGCCGTCACCAAGATTTGTCTCTGCCCAAGCACTGCGACCTATCATCCGTAAATACCATTCTGTTTTCCAAGCCATGGAAATTCCAATAGCTATAATCACCAAACCAATAAGAACATTTAAAATAAAATCTCCCATATAGAACAAGTATATCATCGATCGCCAACACTGACAGATTTTTGATCCACAAGAATAAAAAAATGAGTGGGGTGCTTTTATTTATAGAAATTTCTTTGATAATTGTCCGCAAAACTGCTAAAATTTAGTCATAATCAAACAACATATGTCAATGGACTACAATCCACGCAGGCCAGAGGTGATGAAACAAAGATTTGCAGAAGATATTTATGATTCTTTGCCAGTAGTTGAAACGGGTGTTGAAATACCAAGAGTTTCAGCCACAAGGCTGGCCTCAGGCAAAGATGCAATTCTAAACATATCTAGCAGAGAAAGACTCGGAAGAGAAGGATGGGATATGGACATCCTCAAACTTGCTCAGAAAGGTAACCTTATTTTTAATCGTAGCGGAGAGGTCTACGAAATTCTGGAAATAAATAAAGGAATATTAAGAGTAAAAGATCGGGAAACAGGGACAGAAAGTGAAATCGTGGCACAGCCAAGAAATATAAAAGCTAAAGAGTATTCTTATAATTTGCGCAATGGCTCTAGGCATTCTAGAAAAATCAAAGTCTATGATGCGGCATTTAAAGATGACTCGCTAGACACCTCTGGGCTCATAGATAGTATTGTTGGTTCTATTCCGGCACAATGTATGGAAATTTTTGATGAAATACAAATTCATCCACAAAATACTGACAAGGCTGGTAATTTTAAAGCCGAGGCATCTTTATTTTCAGATAGAAAAGTTTTGACTTTGTATATAGATCAAGACAATCTCTCAATGAAGGATGTTATTGAAACTACTTATCATGAAATAGGTCATGCTATTGCTAGATATCTAAAGGGTACAATCAATCCAGGTGAAGTATGGAAACATGCTATGACAGCTGACGGCAATAATGTGTCAGAGTATTCTGTTAGAACTAAATATCCAAAATTACATGATGCTGGAGAAACAGAAGACTTCGCTGATTCTGTTATGATGTATTTAGCAACCGACGGGGCCAAAACCACCCAAACTCGAACGCTACGTGATTTTTGCAACAGACGATTCCAAATATTAGACCAAATATTTCAAGACCTATCCGCAAGACAAAACGATAGTGCGGTTAGCAAACTAGCCGGACGCGTTTTAAGACAACTGAGTGCTTTGGACAAAAAATCTTAAATCAATGAAACAAAACACCCTCGTGGGAAGGTGTTTTTGAAAAGTCTTGATTTTATTCTGCTAATACCTTTTTAAGCTCGTTGATATTTGTAAATAAATGGGTCTGCATGCCAAATTCTTTGGCAGACTTTATATTCTCTTCTTCATTGTCGATGAAAAGCACCTGACCTTTCTGAGTCAATAATGTACTCAAGTTTTGGCCTGCTTGATTTAACTCTCCATATACCTCTTCAAAAAATCTTGGATCTTTTTTCTTATAACCAACCTCAGCAGATATAAAAAGTCCATCAAATAGCTTATCAAAATTCATCTCGTGTCGCATATACTCGCCTCGATATTTTTCCTGATTGGTAGCAAGATAGCATTTAACACCTTGCTCTCGAAGTTGTTTTATCAGCTCAAACATTTCCTTATTTGGAAAATTTTCAAAATCAAACCACTCTTTTAGCATCTCATTTGTACTCTTTGTCCAACCCCAATCCTCTATAACTTTCCCAAGCTCTTCTTTAAGGTCGGCCCTGCCAAACATGCACTCTTGAAATATCCCCTTGAAAAATGAGCATGTCTTCTCTGGCGAAATACCATAATCACTTTCCAGCTTTTGAGAGAACATAACACCCGAATCTACAGTCACCCCATCAGCATCAAATAAAATTACTTTGTATTTCATATAGACATCAGTGTAACTAAAAATCCTTATCCACGCTATACACAAAAACCACAGATGAACTGTGGTTTTTGTGGTGGATGTTGAGGGACTCGAACCCCCAACGTGCGAAAGTTAGCGAAGTAACAATATCAAGCCAGAACATAGATTAAGCAACAAACACAAGGTCAACGTATTGTCTCTCCAGTCCCGCTAGTCCCCGCAGTAATCCCGTGTTGGTGAAATATGGTCACATGGTGGTCACAAAATTTGATTGCCATTTATCGCAGAAAGCAAAAAAGGTATCTGCCGACCGACCGCTTATCACGGTTCGAATCGATAGATACCCCACGCCAGGCCGTCCTGATTTACGGCTTCTGCGATACAGGTCGCTCCCAGCTTGGTGCAGAAAGCGATGGACACCTCGTTGCGTACGGGTTCGTGCAGGATCGTCACATACATCGTCGTGATAGCTTCACGGCGCATACGTGTAAACATATCCTGCATGAGCTTCGTGCCAAGGCCTCTATGATTGCAGCTTGGGTCGACTCCGATCTGATCACCGAAGATGAACCGACCGCCTTGTTTTGCGAGGAAGTCTACAGCGCCATCTTGATGTGAGACAGAACCGTATTCGACTAGATCTCGCAGGAAGCTACTCTCGTAACACATTAGGAAACCATCCGTCGCACCACCTTCGCCACCTACGGTGAAGAATGGGTTGAGCCGCCTAGCATACTGGCTTTCGCTCAGTGTGTAGACGAGGAATCCTATGTAAAAAAGTGCGGGATCAGGACTGGAGACGTTGAGTTGGACTGTTTCTGCGATCCGAACGACCGCAGACATGTCGTCGCGTGCGGCAATTCGTTGCATGATCACTCCAAGGAAAGGTGCAGAAGACTAGCTTTACATGAGAGTAAAAAAAGGTCAAACAAAACACCCCGTCATTTCGTGGGCAACTGAGCAGTAAGCTCTGAGGAAATGATGTTGAGGGGTCAGGTCGGACTATGGACTTTTTATATAATTAGATTAACAAAAAAAAGAACCTACTAAGTAGATTCCTTTTTGGTGGGTGTTGAGGGGCTCGAACCCCCGACCCTCTCGGTGTAAACGAGATGCTCTAGCCAACTGAGCTAAACACCCTTTATTAGTTCGCTTTAAAATATAATCGCGAGCCATGCATTTTTAAGTGCGTTGAGAGGATATCAAATTTAATAATGATTGACAAGAGCCTGTAGATTAAGTATATTTTTCAAGCAAATTGCGAACGTGGTGGAACTGGTAGACACGCCAGCTTGAGGGGCTGGTGGGAGTAATCCTGTGCGGGTTCGAGTCCCGCCGTTCGCACCAAACAAAATCCCTCTAGAGAAATCTAGTGGGATTTTGATTTACAAGAAGACCCTTCCTGTCATCAGGGTAGAAAAAAAATAATAGGCAACCACCCCTAACCCCTCCTTGGGAAGGAGGGGTGTGAGCTTAGAACTTCCTCCCCTTTCCCGTTATCACTTTCAATGCCTTGGGAATAATCTTGAATCTTAACTCATTACTTTCAAATTCTTCTCCGTCAGCTTGACACTTTACGATTTCGCTAAGTGTCACATGAAATTCTTTGGCCGGCACAATGGAAACATTATATTTATTTTTTCTAAATAATCCTTTAGCTAGAGTACGCAATACACACTCAAGTTTGCCATCAACTGGATTAGCTGCGCGAACATCTTCGTCAGCAATTGCTAAATTACGAACTTCAAGTGAACATTTTTTATATGCCTTGAGTTTATAAGTTCGCTCAACCTGAACTTCAAGCTGAGAAACTTGAGGTGCGCTAACAGTATGTAAAAATCGTCGGCCATTTACTTCCCCAGTATCAAGCTGCTCAATTATTCTGGCTGATAATATGTCGCAGGCCTCAACTCCAACTGGAATCCCAAGGATGTCAGACAACATAAGATTATCTTTGCCAAGCGGGATTGTACCAATTACTGCGCCTGTATCTCCAACTGCATCAATCACCCTACGAAGAGTCACATCATTGCCAACAGCCACGATAGTTTTGGCGCCTTTGCGAATCTCGTCACGAATCAATTCTTTTGGATCACGAAAAAGTGCCAACCGCGCAATTTTGCCGGCAATCCCCAAGTCAGTCACGCGTGTTTCAATTAATGCTAGATCGCGTTCAAAGCGAGGGTCTTGAATAAATTCATCGTAGACATAATAGTACATAGGCACAATCGAAATAACCCCCTCCAACTCCCCCTTCGTAAGGGGGAGAGTCCGAGTCTCGACTTCCCCTCCTTACGAAGGAGGGGTCAGGGGAGGTCTTCGTTCTCTTTAATCCTCACTCTCCTTCTCCTCTTTCTTAACCTTAATCTCTCTTCCGTCCATGGTTATTTTTCCATTGATCTGTGCGCCAGAAGCGACAGACAAAATACTTGCCACAATATCACCTATCATTCTTGATGAAGCAAGCAACTCAAGTTTTTCCGAAACCTGAAGGTTTCCACGAATTTCACCAGACACAACTGCATTACGAGCAATCACATCAGCATGAATTTTCGCTTGATCGCCAATGCGCAAATCTCCAGCAGCTTGCACATTTCCGGCAACTTCCCCCTCAATTACCACATCTCCATCGCTTACAAAGTCTCCCTCCACACGCACGCCGTGCGCAATAATCGTTTCTGATCCTTGATTCTTAGCCATACTACATTTCTTTAAGAGTATCAATATTTAATATGCTTAATGCATTTTGCATTGTTTTTTCAACGGCGTCCAATAATGCCAAACGAGCCTGCATCCTTTCTTTGATATCATCATCCAAAATTCTCACCTCATGATAGTACTCATTAAAGAGCTGTGAAAGCTCAAAACACCACAGTGCAATTGGTGAAAGTTGATAACAAACACCAGCTCGCTCAACAACATCAGGCAACTGCGAAAGATGTCTGATTAACTTTCGCTCAAGTTTGTGAGTAAGTTGTGCTACCACAATCTTAGGCTTAACAGATGTTTTCTTTTTAATACTTTCAATTCGAGCAATGGTGTAAAGCAAATATGGAGCAGTAAAGCCGTCAGACTTAAGTGCCTCATCCATGTCAAAAGTAATTATTGACTGTGAGTCCTGACGAAGCATCATAAAAGTCATGGAAGCAATTGCCATTTCCTTGGCAACCTTAGCAACCTTCTTTTCCGCCCAATCCTCATGACGCTTTTTGGTCTCACCAATTAGATGCTCAACCATGGTGTCGCGCAGTTGCTCATAAGTAACAATATTCCCAACACGAGACGACATCGTGCCTTCTGGAAGATTTACCATGTCATAGGAAAGATGAATGAGTTGCTTGGTGAAGTGCAAACGCCTAAGAGTGGCAAACAACTGATCAAAGTATAGTGATTGACGAACATCCACGATAAAAAGCTGTCTGTCAGCTCCGTAATCCTTATCTTTTTGCAAAGCAAGAGCCAAATCTTTTGTGGCATAAAGAGACGACCCATCAGACTTCAAGATCAAAAATGCTCCCAAACTTTCGTCTTGCAAATCAACAATAGTGGCTCCTTCACTCTTTTTGGCAATACCGTCAGTCAGCATTTTTTGTACCAACTCTTTTCCATGCTTTTCTACTTCGCTTTCAAAATACCAAACCTCTGGGCTGATTTTAAGTTCTTTAAATATCGATTTGAATTGATCCAAACTCCACTGTCTTGTTTTCTTCCAAAGTGAATACCAAGGTTCTTTATCAAGCTCAAGATTTTGCTGAATCTGCGCAATCTCTTTTTTAAAATCTTCGTTCTCCTCAACAGCTTTAGTTGCTTGCGTGTAGATCTCGCCCAACTTTTTCGCCCGCTCACTTTTTTCAAATTTCTCTCCAGCGTGAAATTTCTCCATTCCCCAAATCGCCTTGGCAACATGCGCTCCAATGTCTCCAATATAAGCGGCTGGGACTACCTTATACCCATTTGCGCGCATCAAATTCACAACTGACTGACCAAAGATGGCGTTGCGAACATGACCAACATGAAACTCTTTGTGCGTATTTGGTTGAGCGTATTCCACTAAAATCTTTTTTCCATTACCAACATTTTGATTTCCATACTCAGTATTCTTTTCCTTAATCTCTGCCAAAACACTTTGCCCAAAGGCGTCCATGTTTAATGTAAAGTTTACATAAGGTCCTGAGGCCTCGATTTTCTCAATAAACTTTGTGGGCCCGATTTTGGCCGCAAGTTCGCTGGCTAACTCAAATGGCTTTTTCTCCATTTTCTTGGCAGCGATGAAAACTGGATAAGCAAAGTCCCCCAGGGTCAAATCAGGCGGAGTCTCGATGTCGTCAATGCTCAAATCAACTTCAAGATATTTCTTCAGTGCGTTTACAACTTCCTGTTTTGCTTGTTCGCGTGAGTACATAGTTTTTTATCATTTCACCAACTTAACAAAATGACGCTTTCCTTTCTGTAAGACCTTGCCCTCTGGCGTTCCTTCAACTGTCAGATCGATATTCTCAACAACAGCTCCATCAAGCTTTACACCCCCCTGCTCAATCATGCGACGCGCTTCGTTCTTTGACATCACTAACCTGGATCGAACCAATACATCAAGGATTGGCTCAGGCGCCGACACATTTACCTCATTCATTTCCTCTGGAGTCTCATGTTTTTGAAAAACAGTTGCAAAATGTTCGCGGGCAACTTGAGCTGATTTCTCATCATGAAACAATCGCACAACTGCAAAGGCTAAATCCGCTTTAATGTCGCGTGGATTAACTCCTTGCTCCATTTGAATCTTTTTACCAGCAATCTCTGACATAGAAACATCGGTGGCAAGTTCAAAGTATGGAATAATCACGCTGTCATCCATGGCCATGATTTTGCCATACATTTCCTTTGGAGCGTCATTGAGTGCAACAAATCCACCTTCACTCTTGCTCATCTTCTTGCCTTCATCGTTGGTAATGAGCTTAAGAGTCATGACCATCTTCTCTTTATTGTTAACTGCTTTCATCAGTGTTCGACCAGCCAGCATATTAAAGGTTTGATCTGATCCGCCAACTTCCAAATCAACATCCATTGCCACAGAATCATAGCCTTGCATTAGTGGATAAAAGAATTCATGAAGGTAAATCGGCTTCCCTTCTTTGAGCCGTCGATCAAACATATCACGCTCAAGCATTTGCTGAACAGTAAAGTTGCTTGCCAAATCCACAATCTCTTCAAAGGTTAGTTTTCCCAGCCACTTGTGATTAAACATGATCTTGGCTGGATTCTTGCCAGAAAATGACAAAATCCTTGACGCCTGTTTTTTATAAGTAGCAGCATTTTCCAAAACTTGCTGGCGGGTGAGTTTCTGACGAGCAGCCGACTTGTCGGTCGGATCCCCAATCATGCCCGTGAATGATCCGATAAGCATAATAACTTCATGACCGAGATCTTGGAACTGCTTTAATTTTCGCAGTTGCAAAGCATGACCAATGTGCAAATCTTTTCCAGTTGGGTCAATTCCAACATACAACCGAAGCTTCTTGCCTTCTTTAAGTCTAGCTCCGAGCATCTCTGACTTAGGATAAACCTGCTCAACACCACGAGTCAGTATTTCTTGAATTTTATTTTGATCTTTAGATACGGACATATATTTTTTTAATGCAGGACATTATGTAAAGCTTCACTTGAAGACGAGAAGATCTCTCCTGGGCGTCGAGATGGGGATAAATCATATTCCCATTTCGACCGGAGGGAGAAATCTTCTAAGTCCTATTTCCCATTTCGACGCACCGGAGAAGTCTTCTAATGCTAACCGAGATTATCAAGCTCCCTTTTCAAAGCTTTTTGTTTTTCTTGCGCTTCTTTAAGCCGGCCTTGCTCTGCCTGCACAACCTCAGCCGGCGCATTATCAACAAATTCTTTGTTCTCAAGTTTTAATGCCAAGCGCTTGATGTAAGACTCAACTACTTCCAGTTCAGAGCCTATGCGTGAGCGCTCTTTATCAAAATCTATCAAATCACCAACCGGGACATACAACTGAATCGAACCAGCCATCAACGAAAGCGCGCCTTCTAGCTTAGTTGCTTTATCAGTCCAAGTGACAACTCCGGTCTTGGCCATCTGAGCAATCACATCTTGGTACTCTTCCAAACTTGACGCACTCACAATGGTAACATCAATTGGCTTACCATAGGCAATCTTATACTCAGCCCGAACATTACGAAGTGCTGTAACAATCTCGCGTAATTGTTCAAATTGAGCAACAGGATTAGAAGATCCCTCGGATGCCTCGGGATGGGAAAGGAAGACAGGCCACTTGGCCACAATCATCATGCCACGATCGAACTGTTTATACAGCTCCTCAGTCACAAACGGCATTAGTGGATGCCAAAGTTTTAATAGGCCTTCGAGCACATAAAGCAAAATCTCATCTGTCTGACTTTCACCATTCTTTTTCTGAACCTTGGCGATTTCCAAATACCAATCCGCAAACTCTCCCCAGGTAAAATCGCGCAACAGCTCTCCTAAAAGTGAATACTCATATTTTTCATAATGAGCTGTGGCTCGAGCCACAACCTGGGCATAGCGAGCCAATATCCACTTATCAGCCAAAGTCTTTGGCTCTGGAATCTGATCGATGGATCGAACTTGATCAACACTCATGAAAACAAACCGAGAAATATTCCAAAGCTTGTTTGTAAAATTTCTATAACTAGCAATCTTGTCATCAGTAAGTTTCGTGTCTGTCCCCGGGGTCTGGCCAATCATCATTGCCAGACGCAATGCGTCTGCTCCGTACTCTTTAATAGCATCAAGTGGGTCCACTGCATTTTCAAGCGACTTACTCATCTTGCGACCCTGTTCATCTCGCACAAGTCCATGGAAATAAACCTTTTTGAATGGAATCTCACCAAGAAAATAGGTTGACATTAAGATCATGCGCGTCACCCAAAGTTGTAAAATGTCATAACCTGTTTCCATTACACTATTTGGATGATAGATCTTTAGGTCTTCTGAGTTCATGTCAGGCCAACCAAGAATAGAGAATGTCCAAAGCCCTGACGAAAACCAAGTATCAAGCGTGTCCGGGTCTTGCTCCCAGTCCTCCCCTTTGGGCGCATCAACTCCAACATAGATTTCTTCACCCCTGTACCAAACTGGAATTTGATGCCCAAACCAAATCTGTCGACTAATACACCAGTCACGCAAATTTTCAACCCAGTTAAGATAAACTTTTGTGATGCGACCAGGAAGAATATCGATTTGGCCATTTTCCACAACATGCTTCATGAGCATTTTTAGCGTAACTGTTTGTCCATCATTAATCCCTTTGATTGGATTATGTTTGGATTGATTGAAAGTAAACTCCTTACCTACATTTATAAACCACTGTTTTGATGGAATAGGTTCGATCGTCGTACCACAACGATAACAAACAGATAAATTGTGTTTATAGTTTTCTTCAACATGATCAATGAATCCCATTTTTTCCATGTCCGTCACAATCGCTTCACGACCTTCGAGCGTTGTCATACCAGCATACTTCCCACAGTTTTTCATCATGCGCCCATCTTCATCAATGATCTGCTTCATGCCAATACCATGTCGCTGTGCAATCTCGTTATCAACAAAACTATGGGCAGGAGTCACTTTGACTGCACCGGTTCCAAATTCAATATCAACAGAGTAATCAGCCACAACAGTAATTTCAAATTCTCCGAGCACTCCTGGAATCATGAATTTTTTACCAACCATTTCTTTATATCGCTCATCACTTGGATGAACCGCAACAGCTGTATCACCAAGCTTAGTCTCAGGTCGTGAGGTTGCTAAAACAAAAGGGCCATACTTTATCCAATATAATTTTCCATTTTCTTCCTTATACTCAACTTCATCATCGGCGAGTGTGGAGTGACATCGTGGACACCAATTAACAACTCTATGTCCTTGGTAAATCAAACCATCATCGTACATGCGCTTAAATGCAGTTCTAACGGCAAAGTTTCTTTTCTCATCGATCGTATAAGCTTCACGAGTCCAGTCAATTGACACACCCATTTTCTTCATCTGATTCACGATAATGTCATGACTCTTATTTGCAAAATCATGGACACGCTTAAGAAACTTCTCACGTCCAAGATCGTGCCTGGTCTTTCCTTCTTCCTTCATGAGAATTTTCTCAACTTTTGAATTGGTCGCGATCGCAGCATGATCTGTTCCTGGAACCCAAAGCGCACGCTTGCCACTCATGCGAGCATAGCGGATCATTGTATCTTGAATTGCCAACATCACCGCGTGCCCTGTGTGCAAAGTTCCAGTCACATTTGGCGGAGGCAATGAAATACAATAACTTTCCTTGCGTTTATCTAAATTTGGTAGGTTTTCTGGAGTAAAATATCCGCTTTTAGTCCAAGCAGAGTAAATTGCATCCTCGACAACGGTGGAGTCGTAGGCTTTTGGTAGTTGTAAATCGTCTGGCATATATAACAGTAGTTTAGCGAAAAAGGCGGGTTTGGGCAATGAAGTGTCATTGACACTAATCAACTCCCGTTATACTATCCTCCCTTGCCCTAAGGGGAACTCATGCAAAAAATTGGAGGAGAGAAATATATCTTTTGATAAATTCCATGGCTTACAGCACTCATGAACAATTTTTTACCATGCTAGAGCGATCGACAAAACCGATCATTCTTCTTAGTCATGGAGCCAACGCTGATGATTTTGCCTCAGCTTTTGGCGTCTGTGCGCTATTACAAAAATTAGAAAAATCAGTCGAGATTGTCAGCCCAGGCGGTAATGTGCCAAAGTCTCTATCTTTCATAAAGTCACCAGTACAAATCCAAGGGGACATCCAGAACATTCGTAAACTTACATTACGGGTGAATGCAAAAAACGCCAAGGTCGACGAGCTTTCATACAACATGGAGGGTGAGGAACTGCATATTCACATTTTGCCAAAGTCAGGAACCTGGACCTCAAGCGATGTCCATATTGACACTCATGGGTATAAACACGATTTGATAATCACAATCGGAGCAGCTGACCTGGAAACCTTTGGACAACTTTTTGAGCTATACGGAGACTTTTTCCATCAAACACCAATCATTAATATTGATCACAACAGTGCTAACGAACATTTTGGTCAGGTAAATCTTGTGGATATGAGCGCAGTCTCGTGCTCTGAGATTTGCTATGACACTTTCATGCGTATTGATGAAGCTTTAGTGGATGCAGAGATTGCGACTCTATTTTTAACTGGCATGATCTATAAGACTCACAGTTTTAAAACAGAAAACGTAACTCCAAGAACCTTAAAACTTGCCGGAGACTTAATTACAAAAGGAGCACGAAGAGATGAGATTGTGCAAAAACTCTACAAAACTCGTAGCGTTGAAACATTGCGACTCTGGGGACGCGCGCTGGCCAGGCTCAAGTCTGACGATCAACACCACATTGTTTGGACAATGCTCACTCAACAAGATTTTATTAATGCCGGAGCTGACTCAACTGCACTTGAAAGCATTATTGACGAGCTTTTGATGAGCGCGCCCGAAGCTCAAATAGCGTCAGTTTTATATGAACATATTGATGGATACACAACTTCGATCCTGCACGCTCGCCGACCATACGATGCCCTCATGCTCGGCGCCCCCTTCCGCGCAGCCGGAACGCGCGAAGAAGCCAAACTCCAAATCCGCCAAAGCGACATCATCAAAGCCGAACGCGACCTAATCACTCATTTACAAAAAACAATAAAAGAACTCGTAGTTTAGGCTACGGGTTCTTTTTTATAAACAAATTCTAAAATTTTATTCTTCTTGCACTTCTTAGGCTTTTTGTTTTATCTGGCGCTGTGCCTTTGTTAAGGTTTACAGTTAAAAGATCGACTCTTCCTCATCTGTATGGACTCCTAGCTCTGGAAAACGTAAATCAATTCTTTTTATTGATCTATCAAAAACCATCATAGGATTATGAGTAACAATAATAATCGTTGCCTGTGGAGCCAGATTTCTCATTTTATCTTTTAGAGCTCGTAGCTTCCAAGGATCCAAACCCTTTTCTGGTTCATCAATTATAACAAGACCTTGATAATCCTGTAATTGGTAACGCTTTATTGCTTCTGCAAAATACTCCTCTTGAGCTTGACCAGTAGAAACAGAATATACTTTTTGTTCTGCCATTAGTTTACTGATGACTGAATCTCCTCTATTTGATCTTTGTAAATAATTTGTCATACATCTTGCGCAGTCAAGAAAAATGCAAGGTGGATTACTTGATCGCGAATTACCAAAACCGCTCACATCAATACATCGTGCTAAATCAAATGATGCGGAATTTTGCACTCCCCCTTCACGATCCTCTAAATTAACACCAATGCTTCTATGTGAGTGACCCGACCCTTCTAAGTAAAGCATGGCGTTTTGAATGGCGCGAACAAGCGTCGACTTCCCACTTCCGTTGGTGCCAACAATAGCATATAAGGAGCCTTTTTCTAATATTAATTTTGGTAAATTTCTTAATGCTTCAGGCAATCCGTCTCTCTCTTTCTGTGTTAACAACCGATAATCTATTTCAATGTCAATATTTGGTCCTGGTTCAACCTCTTGTTTGTTGAAACGTTTATCTACTAGCATGAATTTGTCTGTGACCTCTTGTTTAGAGGGCACAAAGCCAGCCACAGATAAAATGATGCTTTTAATGCCGTCTATTGACTCATCGCTTAATGTTCCGGGCATTCTGTTTGATACTCTTTTTCTAAAATCCTCATCAGATTGATATCTATTAATATACTGTTCAATAACCCCAAATCCTTGAGCGATATCAGCTAATAATTTATCAAAATATTTATCCTTAATAGTGCCACCTCTTCTCACCATCGTCACCCGTGTTTCCGTTTCATGCACAACATCTGCTTGAGATGATCCATCATGTCTTGGCAAAGGAGCCCTTGATTTGAAATTTTTTTGCTCGCCAACAATACGAAAATTCTCATCTTTCCTTATAGAATCTAAGGTCCATCCCTCCAATTCTTCTGGCAAACGCTCATTCCGAACAATACGTCCGTCTTCATTAAATGATACTTCTCGCAGGCCAATAATTTCATTAAATGCCTGGTTAATTATTATAGATGGGCTACCTGGGATACGTACTCCATACAAATATCTTCCTAAATCTCTTTTAGCGTTCAAGAAAAAATCAACCATTTCAGGTGTGCGTTCTATGTTACATCGCGATTCCTGTTCTACTAGTGACAATGGTCCTAGTTCTACAAACACAATTTTCCCTTCTGCCTGCGCCGGACTAACCACCTTCATCGTTGGTAATTCTTGCCCTGGTGCAACCTTTCCCTTAGCTGCAACAAATTCATCATAATTTTTCGTATGTATAATTTCCGGCTGTCGGGGATGTTCAATTCTTCTACCAGGTTTCGCATCGTCTTTAGGTGACTCATGTCTTGGAAATGTATCGTGTAAAGGTATTGTCATATATTTTGTTATATATTTGATATTAAATCTCGGCTTTATCTATTGCAGTTTCTTTGGCTTTTTGTTTTATCTGGCGCTGTGCTTTTCTCTGTTTATCCCGACTATCAGCATCATCATCACCTTCAAGATCTTCTCGCATCCCACGAACAGATCCTCTCCTGCTCTTCTTTCTATCCTCATCAATCTGCGCCCAATGATCTTCCATTACAAACTGCTCTGTCGGCGCATGACGATAACTAAAGTTATATGTAAACTCAATTAAATATTTTGCCGCTTCCTCTATTGTTGACATATATTTTGGCAATTGTCTCCTTGCAATTAACTCTTCAACATATCTCCAAGCGACATCAGAACTTATCTCACACGCTTTATCCAACTGCAGTGCGAGCCAAAAAGGAGTAATAAATGCTTCTTCAAATCGCCAATCTTCTAAATTGCCCATATAAGCTTCATCGTACCTGTGAATAGCTTCAGCATAAAAACGTAAAATCTTTGCAAGCATTTTTGGACCTAAATTTTCGTGCCAACGAGATAATTCATATTTCGTTGGTCGAATAACATGGCGCATAATGTCTAGAAGCGCAGATTTTGTACATTGAATATAGTCATCAGTAGCAAGAATTTCATTCATTCGTAAGTCACGTTTTGTAAAATAATCATCTCTATCACTAATAACTTCAATTTTAGATGCATTTTCAGTCGCCTCTGACATCCAATGCTGAGCAACCTCTGCATCCTGAGTATCATCAGGATTCTCCCAGGTTAATCTCACAATATCGATGTCCCTAGGCTGATAAGTAGAATCTATTCCAAGCGTGCGCAATAATAGAGCTCGTGCTGCTCCTCCTTTATATCCATACCCATGGGGTAGACGCTCTTCTGAAAAATGATTTCTTACCGGCAAACTAAATACTTCATCATACTCTTCTACACGACGCTCTTCATATTCTTCATCATTACTTTGCCACCCTCTCTCAATAACACGATAGCACGCATTTTCGGATTGCAATCCTGTAAGATCTGCTCTGTATTCTAATGCTACCTCTAATAAATCTCGATCCATTACAGCTATCTCTCTTTTTTCACTCGCTTCCTGCAATGCTCGCTGTTCTTCTAAACTTCGCTCTCTAGATTCCTGCGGAAACAAATGCTCAAAAGCTTGGGCTAATTGTTCCTTATACCCACCTTCTAATCTAATTTCATGATTTTTACCTGTTTCCATATTATTTGTTCATCCATATTTTATCACCTAAAATAAATAATTGCATAATTTCCAATGGCTTTGTTGCTTAATTCCTC
>DMOG01000028.1 GCA_003453595.1 Candidatus Uhrbacteria bacterium | reverse complement strand
ATGGGATTGGGGAACATGCCCTACAGGGTCCGCTCTCCGGACCAGGAACCCGGACCATCGGATCGGTTCGTGATGAACACAGAACCGTTCGCGCCCCATGGGGCGCTCATGATGGCCACGGTGAGCTCCTCGCGGGCGCAATCGCGCGCGCGCCTGGCGGTCTCGTGGGCCGCTTGAAGCTCCTCGGTCACGCCCCAGGGGGACGTATTGTACTTCTCCTCCGTGGCCAAAACGGCCGCGATGAGGAGGTTGAAGAAACGGGGGGACGTTTTTTTCTGGCTTTCGCTCATCTCTTCTCCATGTGGGGTGGTTAGCCCCGTCTCACATAATCCCGTCATGTGACAAGACCCGATCCATAATCATCTTTCAGAATGCTGGTGAGTCAGCTTCTGGATCGGTTGGTTTTGTTGAGGGAGGATCCCTCCGACAGGCCATTTAGCGGCCTTCTTAAAGGAAACTATGCAAATTTCCTTAAAGAAGGTGCTAAATGAAAATACTGATACTTGTCGGCTTTCAAAAGAAATCACACAAATATCAGCATTTACTATCCATCCTTATAACCACGGATGGTTGTGACTCTCTCTTTCATTGTAAGGTTCATTTTTGTGCTATTACTATAGCACTTTTTGCCTGTTTTGTCAAGAGTAAAATGCCAAAACTATGCTTATTTTAGCCATTTATTTACGAATAAAATGTGAAGTGAAAAGCTTAAGGTTTAAAGTAAAAAGCTTAAAGTCAAAAAATTAAAGATGACTAGTTACAACATAACTACCCAAAACCAAACTTTTCGACACACAATGTCCCGATNNATCGGGACATTGTGTGTCGAAAAACTCAAACCCCGCCGAGCAATCGGCGGGGTTAGGGGTTATGCCTTTGGGCGGAATTGGCATAAGAGAGCGACAGCGCCAGCTAGGGCTATACTTGCCCCCAGCCAAAGCCATGGAATTGTGGACGCGTCAGAATCAACCCACTGGTACACCAGATACACAGCACCTTCGGCTATCACCATACCAAATAGTCCCAAGAAGGACTGCAAGGATCCATAAGTTGCTCGGAAGGCGGACGGCACACGCTCGTTCACATAAGTGTCCAAGTACGGCGCAAACATCCCTCGGCCAATTTCATGGAATGTGAGAAGTACAACCCAGACAATGCCATTGTTCACTGTCCACACAAGTCCCATGGAAATCGCTACTAGCAGCAAACTTCTCAAAGTTCGGATTGTAAGATGATTGCGAGCGCCATCCTGATCCTTGGACTGATGTCGAACATACCAACCTGAAATTACGATTGATACATACATGATGATCCAAATCCATCCAAGCTCCACTTGCGAGAATTTTGTAATCAAGAGCGGTGTCCAAAACAGGTTATAGGCGCCAAAGATTCCAGATGCCATTTGCACACCAAGTGCCCAACGCATTGACGCTGATGATCGCAGATAATCAACTGCATTACGAAGTGCCTCGAACTCCCCTATCGAATGCTCTGGCTCATTCCCCCTCATGAACAACCAAGCAAACAATGTTGCTAAGGCATATCCACCAGCCAGTGCTAAGAATCCAAATGAACGATCAGCCAGCGATGCTAGATAGACACCAATTAATGTTCCTATGATCGTTCCTGCACCTTCGGCAATGGTACGGTTCGCATAGACATGTTGAAGTGAGATCTTGCGATCAGGCGCGTCAGCTATCCAAGCAGTCAGAGCTCCAGAAAAGAATGCTACTCCTATGGCACATAGTCCTTCGGCTACAAGCGCTCCCCACATTCCAGTTGCCATGAAATAGGCAATTCCTGAAAGTGAAGTAAACACAGCGCCGGCAATAATCGAATAACCGCGACCGCGACCATCGGCAAGCATACCGGTTGGTAGCTCAAAGAAAATGATCAGCACGAAGTAGGCGATGTTAATGGTTAGCACCTGGCTGTAGCTCAACCCCAAATCAAGCAAATACAACACATAGAGTGAACTGACTGATCCCATTCCGACTCGAATGAGAAAGGTGAAGATGTAGAACGCTTTTGTCGAGCGCATATGAACTCCTTTGCCCAAAAAGGCATGAATAATTAAGAGACTCGGCGATTTGCCGAGTCTCTATGCATTTAAAATAAAACTATTTTCAACACATACCAAACTCGGCAAATAAAGATCCTACCCAACAATCAATAGATGTAGGTAACGCGAACTTCATAAAATATCGAGCTTGATATGTCATACTGCTTATATTAGAGCTTATTTTCCCCCCCTGCGTCAATAGAAGCTGTGGAAAAAAAATACCAGATATCTTATTCTGGTATTTCCATACAAAACCAAATTTTTTGACCGATAATGTCCCGATCGGGACATTATGCGTTAAAAAATAGAAAAAATAATTATAATGAATATTTTGTTTTCAGGCTTTCCATAACCTCTCCTAAAGATCGTCCGCTTTCTTTTGTCACTGATCTGTCCCGAGTCAATCTAACTGTCCATGGTAATATGTTTGGATATTGCGTGGTGCCAGCTGCTTGGTCTACCTCGGCCTCTAGCATATATTCTGATCCACCAATAACTATTCGCCCCTCATACCGCGTATTTTGATAGCCCGCTGTCCTTCCTGGCACCTCTGTTAATATTATCTCGCTCACCTCCCCAAATCGGCCAAGTTCCTGTTGCACATGCTCAATAGTTGGATGTAAACGATCTAACTCATTTAATCGTGATTCTACAGAGCTACGCGCTTCTTGCAAAGCCCACTGCAAATTCGAAACTCCTCTTGAGATATGTGCACTTCCAAGGTCTTTGATTGGACTGGAATCTGTCATCACAACATCCCAACCACCTTTTACTTTTTTACATTCAATACTTACAACATTACCTCGTACACGAAACTCGCCAGTATAAACACCTTCGGCCTCATTTCTTTGGATGTTTTGCAACTCAGCCTCAATACCTTCGAAACCTATCTCTGCATAAGGCTGTTGCCCTTCATGGTCAAATTCTTGCATATTATAATTATAATTATTTATTAAGTTTAACTTAGCGTCATTTCCCGCATTATAGATAATTTATTCAAACTTCTTATACATTATCTTTTGCAAGTAACACTCAATCCCTTGTTTGCTCGCATCAAAGTGAGGTGTTGGTAAATTATGTGGATCGACCCAGAGCCATGATTCACACTTCTCTGGCTCCACAAGTTTTGGCGCGTCGTTAACATTCTCAACTAGCAAGATTATCGAAATGTAATGCTTGCCCTCTTGCTGATAGGTCTCAAGATTGTTTGTAACTGCGATTACTTTAGGATCAACGATGTCGATATTTGTTTCTTCTTTCACTTCTCTGATTGCGCAATCCTCAAAAGTCTCACTACACTCAAGGTGTCCGCCAGGGATTGAATAATAGGGCGCATGACTATTTTTTCTTTTTCCTACCAAAACCTTTCCATCATTATTTACAAGTATCACCCCAATTCCCACTTTTGGTTGAACATTCTGTGATTGCATATCTTCCATTCACCGAACCTATATTAATAAGCCTTTGCAAAAATAACTATTTTTTCAGAGTCCTTACCACACACAGCACATTTGCCAGGCTCATTTTTTTTATCAATTGGCAAACAACGAATCGTTGCACTTGTTTCTTTATTGATCTTGTCTTCACACGCTGAATCTCCACACCAGTGACCGTACACATATCCGCTTTGGTCGTTAAGAACTAATACTAGCTGATCAAAATTTTCGGCAGTATGCGAATTTTCCTCTCTAAATTTTATAGCGCGTTGCATTAGACTCTCTTGAATATCACCTAATTGAGTTTTAACAACATCTACCAATCCGGCCATCGCCACCATACTCTTATCACCAGTATCTCGTCGTACAAGTACAACTTGATTTTTCTCCAAATCTTTTGGTCCTATCTCCATACGAATTGGAACGCCTTTTTTCTCCCATTCATTAAATTTAAATCCTGGACTTAAATTATCGCGATCGTCAACTTTTACAGACAAATCAGTACCAAGCAAGTCTTGCTTGATCGATTCAACACATTCTTCGACTGCCACTTGTTCCTGTGGTGTCTTGTAGATTGGAACAATTACAACATGTATAGGTGCAATCTTTGGTGGAAGAACCAAGCCCTTATCATCACTGTGAGTCATAATCAAACCACCAATCAAACGCGTACTCACCCCCCAACTTGTCTGCCAGGCAAACTGCATCTTTCCTTCTTGATCAGTGAACTTGATATCAAAAGCTTTTGCAAAATTCTGTCCCAAATTATGAGATGTGCCGGCTTGCAAAGACTTCTTATCTTGCATCATTGCCTCAATACAATATGTTCGCAAAGCCCCAGGAAACTTATCATGCTCTGGCTTTAGCCCGGCAATAACTGGCATGGCAATATAATTTTGTGCAAAATCTTCATACACCCGCAACATTTTTACTGTCTCGTCTTCAGCCCCAGCTTCGGTCGCATGCACTGTATGCCCCTCTTGCCACAAAAACTCTGCAGTTCGTAGAAATAGCCGTGTTCTCATTTCCCAGCGCACAACATTAGCCCACTGATTAATCAAAATTGGTAAATCTCGCCATGACTGCACCCAGCGAGAATATGCATCATAAATAATTGTTTCAGAAGTTGGTCTAATGATAAGTTCCTCTTCCAGCTTTGATTCTGGATCAACAATCACACCAGTGCCATCTGGATCATCAATCAACCGGTAATGCGTAACAACCGCGCATTCCTTTGCAAAGCCTTTAACATGACTTGCCTCTTTGCTTAAAAATGATTTTGGTATTAAGAGTGGAAAATATGCATTCTCATGCCCAGTTTCCTTAAACTTTTTATCAAGAATCTTTTGTATGTTTTCCCATATTGCATAGCCATACGGCTTTATAACCATACATCCCTTCACTGGTGAGTGTTCTGCCAAATCTGCCTTCTCAATAATATCCAGATACCACTTTGAAAAATCCTCATCACGAGTTGTAATGCCAAGTTGATCTGCTTTTGTATTTTGTTTCTTTGTCATAGCGCTCAAATTTTATCGTTTTTGGACCAAAACTGCAAACCAGGTTGAGATTGGAACAAGTAAAAGCAAGGCCGTTGTGCCGGCAAGTGTTCTTACAATTTCCTCGGCAACAATTTCTGTATTAATAAATCTCATCCAATCAACCACACCGTTGGCGTAAAAAAGTAAGAATAATGGGAATGCTGCTCCAGTATATGCCAGCACAAGAGTGTTAACAGCTGACGCAATATGGTGTCTACCAATTCTCATTGCTCGATTATACAATTCTTTGCGATTTAAATCTTTATTTGCTTGGAGAAGCTCAGAAACTGCTTCTTGTTGAGTAACAGCCACATCATCAAACACACCCAAAGCTCCTAATATAATTCCAGCTAACAATATTCCTTTTGGAACAATTAAATCCTCCATATGTAAATACAAAAGTGCAGAATCCTCACTTGCCAAACCTGTGAGTTGTGTAAAATAACTAAAAAGATATCCGACTCCCCAAACAACAAAAAGACCAATCACGATACTAATAAAAGCAACAAATGTCTTGCGAGTAAATCCGTGTACCAAATGCATATTCACCAGCATAATGACCGACCCTCCCAAAACAACCATAAGTACAGGATCACTGCCAGCAATAATGGCAGGCATAATCCACATAAATAAGACAAGCAAGGTCAAAACCAATCCAACCAGTGCAAACGCTCCCCGACGCCAGCCAACTGCTATTGTGACGAAAGAAAATAAAAGTAGCATCCAAAATAGAGCATGTGTCCGCACAACATCTGACAAAAAAATTGTTTGCGTACCGTCAAGATTTGTCAAAACCTGCAAAACAACCTCAGTCCCTTCTTCCAAGCGAAAATCGTACCCTCGTGTATACCCTTCTTGGGTATCGACCCGATAACTATTACCAGCGAAATCTCTGGCTTCAAAAATCGTAACCTGATTATTATCAAGAATTTCTTCTGAAACAATATTCGTGATTACTGCCCTTATTTCACTTGTTTCCTGAGCATGAACAGCTATTGGAATCAGGCAAAAAATAATTAAAAGCAAAGAAAAAAAGCGTTTATTCATACGCTTTTTATTCTATCAAGAATAAACATTATATAAAATATGTACCAACCACATGAGTGGCGATTAGAACAAGGCCCATGCCCAAAATAATAAGTGCAAAGTTTACTATTCCCTTGGCAGTTGGATCGTCGCGAACAAAGGAAAAAAAGATAGCTAAGGCAAAGCCAAGGATAAGAGCCGAGGGCACAACTGTTAAGACAATTCCCATGAATAACATCATTGACATAGATTTTTGGGTAACGGACAAGACTAGTCTAAAATTGAATGATCGTCAAGAATTGTCCCTTAAAGCCTGAGCCAGGTTTGGTTTAAGATCTTTACGATGATGACGACAGATATGTTCAATCCTGCTGGCGCTAGCATGGGCCTCTTTGTACTTCTTGCCTTGCGCCATAAGTGCGCGTTCGTGAAGTTCGTGTAAAATAATGAACTTTCTTTCACCTCTGGTTATATCATCGTCAATCCAAACCTCTGTTTTGGGAACAAAGTCATAAACAAACTGGTGACCGCCCTCTGTAAAATCAATAAAATAAACATCTCGCACTAACTCCCCTCTCACAATCCAAACCTCCAGATTTTCACTTGAATAACTTTTAAGTAGTTTCTTGTGAATTTTCTTAACTCGTTTTTCGTCAGACAAAGCCTTCAACTGTTTTCCTTTTGCTGATTTCATGCGCTCACCACGCTCTTTGCGATCTGCCTTGGCTATTGCCTTAGCATACTTCTTACCCTTGTTCATGAGTATCCACTCAATCAAAAGGTGGTCAATAAAAAATCGATTTTCCGAAGGCGACGCTTCTTTATCAATCCAAAATTCATACTTTGGAATAAACGGAAATCGATAGTGTTGCGCAAAATTTGTAAACTGACCGTTTAAGTTTGCTCTAACCCATTCGCCATCAACCTGCCAAATTGTGAATGGAGAATGTTCAGATAAAATTTTCAAATAAGGATGTTTTGACATAGATTAATCATATTATATCAGGTATGAGTCTTAACGGAAAAAAATTGTCAAAAAGAAGCCGCCGCCCCGAGGAGCTAAACCTCTTGGGGCGGCGGACGAAAAGTTGCCAGGTCAGGCCGCATGAAGTCACGACTGATTAGACGAATCCCTACGACCGGATTTCGCATTGACGCGTCTGCACACATCATTTCCAAATGCTTCCAGCGCGATCGATCAAGGAGACGACTCTTCTCTTTCCAGATGCGCTTTAACCCAGCAATGAGCAAGAGCTTACATCATTGATATATTCTAGGCAATATAACCATAAAAAATGTCGCCGCCCTGAGGGGTAGGACCTCAAAGGGCGGCGAACGAGAAAATGCCTGGTCTCAGGCGTTCGGAATTGAATCCGGTGCGATGATAAACGATGTTCCTAGGATCCGGACCCAGGACCTCCGTCTCTCACTGTACCAGAATCGAGGCCTTTCCGAATTACCCTTTCTCTGTTTCTCCCGACTCATGGGCAAAGTCGGACAGGAAATTGGCGGGGGTATCCTCACACCCGGTGGAACAAGTCCTCCAGCTCCACACTGTCGCTTTTTTTCCGTCATCTGAGCGAACTGGCTTTGCATCTTCTTGCCTTTGTTAGAGGTTGTCTGATGAAAGCCGAGTTCAATCCCCGAATGTTTAGCCCATTTGCGATTTACGCAGAACAAGTCCTGCGCATTAAGGCCTAACCCATCAGCCTATCGCAACCCATCTTTTGACCAAGCAACCTGTCCATTGTAATAAATAATCACAAGAAAAACGATTTAATTTGTGGATAACATTGAAATTGAAAATCAAAATATGGCTTGTTTTGACTGTATTTGCCGCAGTAGATAATAAATAAGTG
>DMOG01000022.1 GCA_003453595.1 Candidatus Uhrbacteria bacterium | reverse complement strand
ATGTTATTCAGGAACAGGCCCCTTCGTAAGGGGGAGAAATAAGTAACAAGAATCCCCTCCTTAAAAAGGAGGGGTTAGCTGTGCCGCTCCGAAGCTCTGCAGAGCGAAGGGCGGGGGTGGTTGTTCTTGTTTTTATTACTCAGCCAACTCTGCTCTTGTCTTCATTCCTGTTGAAACAGTGATGTCTGACTCAGCTGTGACATCAGCTCCTGTTCCAAACTTAGTAAAGAAGGTTGGGGCAATGTCGATGATGTATTGATTCCAGTTTGCTCCGTACAATGCATTAGCAACAGCTTCTGTTGTAATCCATCTTAGATTATTACCTTCGTCTATTGCGTATGTCTTAGGATCAGATTGTATCTTTACTAGTACAACACCAGAGTTTGGAAGCATTACTGAACCTAGATCAAGAGTTGCTAGTGTTGCGTCTGTGACAGTAGATACTTCATCAAATGTGTCAGAATATGTAAAGAATGTTTGACTGTCCATGAATGGTCTTCGTGTTAGATCCTCAGCAATATAGTATACGGTTGAGAAGTAAGGGCTCTTTATATAATCTCCTGCAGTTACTACTGATACATCTTCGAGCTCTCCTGTTACTGGAGAATATGCTTGTTCACCAGTTGAAGGAGCTGTTATTTCATCATCTGATGTTTCTTCCTCAACTACAGCTTCATCTTCAGTTGTAGTTTCTTCTTCCTCAACTACAGCTTCTTCCTCTTCTTCGGTTGTTGTTGAAGATGATGAACTACTTCCAGATGAGCATGACATTGTCGTGAATGTATGGGTTACGCCTATTGGTGCTGTCGAAGTATTGCTAAGAGCTGTGAATCCAGATTCACCACCTGTTGCTGCTATTTGCGCCGGAATAAAGGCGATAGAATATGACTGAACACATAGGAACGGTGAATGAGTTAATGTCATTGTTAGATTTCCATCTCCGCTCCATGTTCCCGACCATCCAGAACCATCTGGCGTAGAGTCAAACTCTGTTCCTTCTACCCATGCATCCGCAGCCATTGGTTCAGAGAATGTATAAACTACACTATTTGTTCTTGACTGAGCCGTTGAAGCGTCAGTTGGGGTTACTGTTTTGATTACAGGTTTGGCTTTATCATAATTATCGGTAATTTGCGCCTCTGCTTTTGGCGTTGTATTTTCATTTGTTCCGTCAGTAAGAGAGAAGGCCGCAACACCATCTTGAGTTGTTACAGATACTAGAGTATCACTGCGTGTATCTACAACAGATGCTTCTGTTCCAAGAGTAATGTCGACTGTTGAAACTGCTCCTACCAAGTCTAACCCAGCCGAACCAAACGCTGCTGATGTAAAATCTCCAACAGTAAGCAATAAGTTTTCATGAGAAAGAACAGATGCTGCGTCTAAGGTTTCGGAGAAGTAAAGTGAGATAGTATCTATTTTTCCATCCAAATCCACATCAAGGTACCCAAGAGTCTTAATCTGTGGCGCAGCGGCATCAACTAAATTAGTAGCACTAATACTTGTAAGATAATTTGTTCCATCTCCTATATTAGTCGCATGGGCATAGGCAATCTGTGGTTCGGTACCACCAGATACTCCCGTTAAGCCTGTAGCTGCGGTCGCTGTTAATACAATTGTCGTTGTGCCACTACCAGATGTTAATGCTGTAACATCTGCAGATGTCAAATCCCCAGCAGTAACTGTCCAGTTAGCATCAGTATAAGAAATGGTTGTATTTTCGGTAAAATCTAAGGTTATACGGTCAATTGTGCCATCGCTACCATTATCGGAATACCTGGGTGCATAAGCACCATCTGTTCTTAAAAATGGTGCTGCATCATCTGTAACGGTTATTGCACCTGCTCCATTCGCAACTGCATTATTTGGCACCAATGCTTCATCATGCACAGGATCACCATTACCGGCAACATAAAGAATATTTGGTTCTGTTCCACCATTAACACCAGTTTCATTAGTATCCGCAGTCAATGTAACATTAATTGTTGTATCACCTCCAATATCATTTGCCGACGCACTAAATGTAGCTGTGATATCTCCCGCTCCAATCGTATAGTCATTTGCGCCAGCACCAGTTTGAGTAACATTTTCAGACCATGTTGTTAATATAAGATCAACAGTACCGTCAGCAGATCCGGAATCTTGATAAACAGCGGAAACGATAACAGGAGATGCCATATCAATTTCAGTATCTGCAGCGCCGGTGTCTCCCGCGATATCGTTCATATCTTCATCGGTTCCATCATCAATACATTGCCCGATTGCAGCTCCTGTATAAATAACTTCGATCTCTGCTATTGTGTTTACAGCATCAGTATTAACTAATAAGTCCGTATCAGATTCGCTAAGATCGATCGTTAGAACAGCTGGATCGGCTCCTGCGGGAATTGACGGTGTTCCTGAAATTGTAATGTCAACACCATTATACTGAACATCCAAACAGTCATTCCAGTTTGCATTGACTACCATCTGCTCAGCACCAAAGTTAGGGTTTGCAATACCCATTATAATACGGTCTATCTTTCCATTTGCGTTGGTATCCCATAGAGTAATATTATTTGTTGCGCCATCCCCTCCAGCAGCTTTCGCTGCTGGGACGTTCATACTATTCCAAGCAACTCCAATCGCTAATACTGCCACGATTGTTATGCCGATTGACGATAAGAATCGTCTTTTACATGTTTTGGACATAAATCTAAATTAGTTAAATATATTAAAAATTATTTATTTCACAATCTTAGTATACTCTTTTTGTAAACAATCTAAAATAAACTTGTCCACAAGAACATATTAACCACCTACTCGAATATATTTGAAACCCAGACTTTCTAAATTATTCACAACTAAAACATTGCGCCCATCAAAAATTACTTTTTGACACATGAGTTCACCAAGCTCTTTCCAATCAGTAGATTTATACTCTTGCGCGTCGGTTGTAATAATAACGGCGTCAGATCCTTTTACAGCGTTGGCAATCGATTCTGCAAACTCAACTCCTGACAGTTGCGCACGAGCATTGCCCAAAGCATAAGTATCATGCACAACGACATCCACGCCGTCTTTGATCAACCTTCGCGCATAATCAATTCCAATCGACTCGCGAATGTCATCAGTACCGGCCTTAAACGCAAGCCCGAGTATTGCAATTCTCTTATCTTTGAGACATGAGCAACCACCCCTTACCCCTCCTTGGAAAGGAGGGGAGTCAACCTCAGCGTCTCCCCCTGCCAAGGGGGAGGTAGAGGGGGTCGTTAATTCTTTTACGATCTTCTTATAAAACCTCCATCTCTGATCTGCATTGACATCAATTACTGCTTTGAGCAACTTAAAATCATATCCGTTCATTCCCGCAATCTGATCTAAAGCTCGAACATCTTTGGGAAAACATGAACCGCCGTAGCCAATACCGGCGTTTAAAAATGCTTGGCCAATGCGGGAATCAAGTCCCATTCCTTTTGACACTGCCTGCACATCAGCACCAACTCCTTCACAAATATTAGCGATTTCATTAATAAACGATATTTTTGTAGCCAGAAAAGCATTAGCCGCATACTTAATCATCTCTGCACTTTTGATAGAAGTTTCCAAAATCGGACAACTAAAATCTTTGTAAACCTCTTTTAAAATCGTGAATGTGTCAGACTCATCAGCTCCGATAACAATTCGATCAGGATTTAAAAAATCATCAACCGCTTTTCCCTCTCGCAAAAACTCGGGGTTAGACGCGACAAAAATCAGCTTTTCTCTTTTTACTTTTAACTTTTTACTAATTTCCTCCCCGGTTCCAACCGGAACCGTGCTTTTGCTAACAACAACACTTTGATCAGACAAATATGGCGCGATATCATCCACTGCTTGAAAAACATAGGCAAGATCCGCAGATCCGTCTTCTTTAGCTGGCGTACCAACGCAAAGGAAAACCACTTGGGAATCTAATGCTGATGCTTTATCTGTTGTAAAAGACAAAAGTCCAGACTCAACCCCGGACTTTACTAAATCCTCAAGCCCAGGCTCAAAAATCGGCACAATTCCCTTTTTCAATCTTTCAATCTTATTGGCATCAATATCAAGACAAACCACGCGATGACCTTTAAAAGCCAAGCACGCGCCTGTGACTAAACCAACATAGCCGGTTCCGATTATTGAGATGGTCATAGAGAGGTTTAAAGGGTTAAAACTCACCCTCCAAAACATGATGCGCTGAAGGGGCGTGATTATCGTCCCTTATTTCAAGGGTGATGACAACCTCTGTAAAAAGCTCAAGGTTGTCAGGGGCAACATCGTCATGTACTTCCCAAATAATTCCCCATTTTCCGTCTTCACGCGCAAAAAGTTCGCCGGTTGAAAAAAAATCCACAATCCCGGGCCGAACCAACCAACCCTCATAATAATAGTACTGGGTTTCAATGGCTGGAAGATCTGCCACAATTACATGAGTAAAAAGATCTCCGCTCTGGCCTCGACGCGCAGTTCCATGACTACCTGACCCGTCTACTGGCATGAGCTCAACCTCTTCATAGGTCAAAGCATGATCTTCAACCGGCTTACTAATAACCTCAACCGTAATACCTGATTGATCCTCAACTTCAACGCTTTTGGACAACCGATCTACTTCTTGACCATCAGACCCTGAAAAAATCATAAACCCAATTATCAAAACAATCAGACCAACCCCAATACCAGCAATCACTTTCCAAGGAACAGTGTGCTTCTTCGAACTCATCGTTGATCTATGTTGGGCGTATTTCATTTGAGTTTATAATAATTTCCCATCTCGAGCGCTCCCATTCCCCATCTCGAGCGCTCCCATTCCCCATCTCGATCACTCTCATTCCCCATCTCGACGCCTAGGAGAGATCTTCTCACTTCGAGAGGATTTCTCCCCCTCGACAGGCTCGGGATCTAACGACTGGGCGTCGAAATGGGAGATTTTTTATCTCTAATTTCTTCTATCACCTCTTATCACTTTTACAACCTTTTTAAAGCTCATCAATTCCTCGTAAAAATGATGATGGTGATGGACGATTGATGACTTCTCCGTCATTATCTAACACAATCATAGGTTCGTCATCTATATTGCGAAAAGACGAACGATTGCGCAAGGGTCTGCTTTCAAACCTTTCATTACTACGCAATTCGACGCGCTCTAACCTATGACTTGAAATTTCATCAATAAACAATGAAGGGGCTTGATATTCATAACCGCGACCGCCGGTCATTGGATATGATAAATGCAAGCGTTTACGAGCCCGAGTCACAGCCACATAAAATAATCGACGCTCTTCTTCAATCTCTTCTTCTGACGAACAATTTTTGTGAGGAAACGCACCTTCACTCAAATTAATCACAAAAACATGGTTCCATTCCAAACCTTTGGCCTGATGCACGGTTGAAAGAACAATGCGTGGCAAAAATGCATCATCGTCTTGTTGACCATATTCTTGAGTTAAAGAAATATCATCCAAGAAAGTTTGCAAGTCTACATATTGCGAAGCAAAGGTAACGAGCTGTTCTAGATCATCAAGTCGCTCGGCAGCATTTGGATATTCATGCTCAAGATAATCTTTATAAATCGACGAGCTGGCCAAGGTCTTAATAAAATCAGCCGGGGTCTTGACGCTCTTGTCAATCGCATCAAGTAAGTTCAAACAACTTGTCCAACCTTGTTGAGCGCGCGCGCCTTTGGGTGGAGTCAGCAAAAAAACATCACTGATTCTTTCTAAACCTGAGGCAGTCTGAGCAATTTTTTGAGCTGTTACCAATCCAATACCAGCGTGAATCCTTAGGGCACGCATCCATGCAGATATATCTTTTGGATTGTGAATAAGCCGCAAATAAGCAATGGCATCCTTAATATGAGCTCGCTCGAAAAACTTCATACCACCGCGATACTCGTATGATATGTCTCGGCGCATCAGCTCAAACTCCAAGGCCTGGGAGTGAAAAGCTGCTCGAAACAAAACCGCAATTTGTGACGGGTCTTCGTTTTGTGACAGTAATCTGCAAATCACATCAGCCACATAGTGCGCTTCCTGCGGTTGACTCTGGGCTGGAATATAACACGGCAAATCACCTGATGGCACAATGGCTTGCAATTCTTTTTCAAATTGTTTGGTGTTATTAGCAATCACTTCGTTGGCGATCGCTAAAATCTCCGGTGTTGAACGATAATTTTTTGTTAGATGAAAAACCTGAGCCCCGGCATGGGTGTCTGGAAAAGATAATATGTTTTGAATGTCCGCTGCTCGAAAAGAATAAATACTTTGCGCATCATCTCCAACCACAAATAAGTTTCGGTGTGCATTAGAAAGCCATTGGACAATTCTGGCCTGAATGACATTTGTATCCTGGAACTCATCGACCAAGACATATTGAAATTGAGTTGCCAAACAAAGGCGCACATCTTCATTTTGTTCCAATAGATTTAATAGTTTTAAAAGTAAGTCATCAAAGTCCATTGAATTTTGCGCTTTTTTAAGTCGTTCATAGGCCTGACCCACTTCTTCAATATCGCGTACTAAATGCAAAAATCGAGCATGACGAAGTTCAACCACTTCTGAAACTTCCAAGCCTTTATTTCGTGAATAGGAAAATAATTCTTGCAAAATACTTGGGGATGGAAAGCGGCGATTTTTAGTATCAATAGCCAGTTCTTTGAGGCAAAGCGAAATAAGGTCGCGCGAGTCTTCTTGATCTAAAATAGAAAAATTCGGCTCAAAGCCGAGTTTACGCGCATACATGCGCAAAATGCGATTAGCAACTGAGTGGAAAGTTCCTGCCCAAATTCCAGATGATGAATCTCCCAAAAGCTGATTCACCCGACCAATCATTTCGCGTGAAGCTTTGTTTGTGAATGTTAAAAGCAAGATATGATCAGGGCTAACCCCATGCTCAAGCAACCAAGCCACCCGATAAGTAATGGTCCGAGTTTTCCCAGACCCAGCCCCAGCCAGCACCAAAACCGGCCCATCACCTTTTTGCACAACATTAAATTGTTGATCATTTAAGTCGTTTTGATAATCAATCTTGAGATCTTTCGCTGTCTTCGATGATAAAACAAACTCAGTCATAGTGGGTGTAGTTTATCGTAAAAAGGGGAAAGTTAAAAGTAAAAAGTAGAAAGTAAGAAAACTACAAGACCTAAAAGACCTACAGGACTTACTTCCCTGCCCGACCTACTCTCTTCCCCCAAACTCAAACCCCCGGTGGCTCGCCACGCGGGGGTCGTACGATGCGCTTGTGAGCGCTAGGACTTGTCAGGCTCGGAGACCGGATGCGCGAACTGCTGGGTGTCGAAGAAGTTTCGCAACCGAGGTGAAGGGCTCTTCTTCTCAGGCTCGATGATCTCGACCTGGGACGGATCGACTTCTGCGACGAGGACACGGCTGTTGCCGGGATCGACCCAGTTGGCCGTGAAGGCTACGCCTTCACGCGCGACCGGCTCGGGAAGGTCTTCTTCCGACTCGAGCTCGGCGCTGACCAGCGATTCGACCTTGTAGTCATCGGCGAGTTTATCGATCATGGCTTTGAGCTTTTCCTTTGTCCTATCGAAGATCGCCAGCGAACGCAAGGTCGACAACCGATTCATGAGCGTCCGCATGATGTAGACAGTTTCGTAGTGGCCGTTGATGATCCTGCTGCCGTTGACCCAGGCTTCGATGGTGTCGATCCTGGCCTCCTCGATAGACTGATGTTTCGAGCCTTCAACATCATTTTCACCGATGCCACCCAAATCGATGAGATGATCGAGATAGTCGATCAAAACAACGCTCGGGTGCCAACGATTGGCCATATTCTCGATCACAGTCGTCTTGTCCATGCGATCCTCCAGGGTTCGCTAGTCGCCGGCTTTATAGCCGGATTCGACTGGTGTTTTGTACATTTTTCTTAGTAAAAAGTCAATGGGGCAAAGACAGACAGCAGACTACAAAACCCAAACGATACCGGACCACAAGACCTGCCAGACCTACACGACCTACTCCCCGCCCGACCTACTTCTTCAATCCCCTCAACCTCTTTCCCAACTTTCTGCCCCTCATGATATACTTATTAAAAATAATTGATTTTATGCCAGAAACAAGAGCTGAGACTCCAAATCCAATCGATAAAGGCCTAGAAAGAATGAGAATAGCCATTGAACCTACTCCGGCAAGAAGAGCTGAGCTAGCCAGTGCTCAAGCGCATCTTGAAGAGCTAAAAAGCGCTAGATCTAATATCGATCAATTGCAAGGATTAGAGGCTGTAGCACGCGCAAAAGAAATCAGCGCAACCAATCAAGTTGAAAAAGATAGGCTAACCCAAGAACTATCAGACGCGGAAAGTCGCTTGAGCGAACTTACTCAAGAAATGCGAAAACTTGGAGATCAATTAATGAAATACATGTCGCGTGAAGAAGCTGTGTTATATATTACCGGCGCAAAACAAATTGGAGCTTCAAAAAAACTCGGTGGTCTTCTTTGGGGCAAAACCGCGAACGCAAATTTTCTTATTGAAAAATTACAACCCATTCATCAAGAAATGCAAACAATAAAGAAAAAGAAAAATGAACTCTTAATTGCACTAGGACGACAGGAAACAAAACTTGAAATGTTTAACTAAATTATTAAATAATCAATAATACTTATAAGAGCGATGCAAACACATCGCTTTTAAATTATTTTTCTCAATTCCATCAACCCTCTTAACCTTTTATATCCTTTGCCCCACCCTCTATGCTATAATTAAACCATAAGTGGAAGCTACAATAACCACCCCCAACCCCTCCTTGGAAAAGGAGGGGGGATCGAAATAGGAGGACTATGACAACACAAAAACAAACTGCACATATTGTGGCAGTAAATATGGGCTATGGACACGAACGTCCTGCCTACACCATGAAGCACCTATCAAAAGGCAAAATTGTAATTGCTAATGATTACGCTGGGATTCCGGCTGATGACAAGCGACTTTGGGAAAGTGGTCGTAACATTTACGAAAAAATATCTCGATTTAAAAAAGTTCCGATTTTTGGAAAAATCGTTTTTGGAATAATGGATAAACTACAACGCATTCCAGATTTTTATCCACGACGCGATCTTTCCATGCCCAGTCTGCAACTTTGGCAATTCTATGATCTAATCCACCGCAAGCACTGGATGAAGCATTTGATTAATGATCTTGCCAAGCATCCACTCCCACTTATATGTACTTTTATGACTCCGGCTTTTGCTGCTGAGGAGCATAATTATCCAGGAGAAATCTATGTCCTTTGCACTGACACTGACATTTCCCGCGCCTGGGCGCCCTATAATCCCAAGAAAAGCCGAATTAAATATTTCGCTCCCACTGGCCGGGTTGCTGAACGACTTAAGCTTTACGGGGTTCGCGAGGAGAACATCGAACTAACCGGCTTTCCACTTCCACTTAGTGCCATCGGTGGAGTTGAACCAAAAGCGATCTATCAAGATCTAGGCAGACGAATCTGCCATCTTGACCCTCGAGCGATTTTCTCATCACGAGCTCAAAAAACTCTTGATGCCAACATGGGCGGTTCCTTTTGCCCAAACCTGCGCAAAAAAAACGGTAAACCAATTTCACTAGCATTTTTTGTTGGTGGAGCCGGTACACAGCGGGAGATTGGTGCAGAAATCATAAAAAGTTTGACCTGCGATATTAAGTTATCAAAAATTAAATTAACACTTGTTGCCGGAACCAGACCTGAAGTTGCTCAGTACTTTGAAGATGAGATTAAAAAAGCTGGACTTTCAAAAGAACGAAAAAGCAAACTGGTTGATGTACTTTTTGAATCAAATCGCCAAACATACTTTGGTGCTTTGGAAAAAGCCTTGCGTGGATTTGATGTTATTTGGACAAAACCATCAGAAATGTCTTTTTACACAGGACTAGGACTACCAATAATTATGACCCCACCGGTTGGATCACAAGAAGATTTTAATAGACAATGGTTAATGCAAATCGCAGCTGGCGCAGATCAGCTTGATCCAAAATATACTAACGAATGGTTTTTTGATTGGATTGCGTCAGGTGCGCTTGCTCGCATGGCTTGGAATGGATTTATCGAAGCCCCAACCCACGGTACCTATCGAATAGCTGACATTATCGAAGGCAAACCAAACACAATTCACGAACTGCCGTTAGTGGTTTAGTAGTAGCGTTTCAATACACAGACAACACAACAAGACCTGCCAATCCTACAAACATACGCCCCTCCCGACCTACTCCTCAATCCCCAAACAAAAAACCACTCAAGGTTCATAACCAAGAGTGGTTTTTAAAAAATTACTTCAAGTCTCGCAAGTCGTACTTTTTCCCTTCTTTAAGCCACTTTGCAAGTGTTCGCATTCCGCGTGTTGAAACAAGGATTGAGATCATTTTTCCAGTTGCTGGATTAAGCAAGCGCTTTTTTTGTAAATTTGGGTTTTGTCGACGCTTTGTTTTGACATTTGAGTGACTGACATTATTTCCAGTTAAAGGAGTTTTGCCAGTAACAGCACAGATTTTAGACATAATGTTTGTGTTTACAGGCGTAATAATAGACCATGGGCTCAATTTTGTCAATGGAGTTTATTTGAAGGATAGAATGGGGATAAAGAGACTTAGGTTACGAACATTGACAAGATCTTGAAAAAACAGCAATATTTTTACGAGATAGAGGACTAGATACCCGAAACATTTCTTCCAACCTCAGGTCTATAGGGAGTCATATATGCTCACGCTCAGCAATCATATCATCGGCATCACGACCGGAACCTCCTTGAGATTCGATCGCGCAACAGGCCGTCTCGAGCTGCGCTCTAGCAACGGTGGAGCTATCTCCATTGATGGTCGGTCACACATGACTCTCCTCATCGCCGACCACGATATAAGCCTCGACCTTTTCATGGGAATGTGCAACCTCATCGCGACCATACTCAGCCTCGTATTCGTCCTCGACGGCGGAAGTCGCTATCACTGGTCCGGACATTTTGCCGAAGATCCCCAGGTCGTAGCCATGCGTCAGAGGATACACGCACCCATTGTCGCCGACCCAACTTCTACAACGTGAGCCCTCGTACTCGCCCCTTCCCGAAACACCCCGCCTCGACGGGGTGTTGATGTTTTTTTTGGGGGAAAGGGGGTGCAAAGGATTTAGAGGATAAAAAAACCCATCTCGAGGAACGAAGCGACAATGTGTCATTCGAAGCCTTGGCGAAGAAGGGGAGATCCTGTGTTTAACGTCAATGTTCAATTGGCTACGCACGGGATCCTTCGTCGCCTTCGGCTCCTCTGAATGGTAGTCTTGTATGCCCCCTACACCCCTGGTGCGATTTCCACTACCTCTTGACACATTTTTACTATGTCCATTGCTCTTTGTTCTGATATATCCATTTTATGAGAAAGCTCATCTGGTTCAACCGTGATCAAATCTCGACAAAGTAAAAGGTCGTTGTTTGATAACTTTTCAATCTCTGATTTTGTGATTTCATCAAGCACTGTCACTGGGTACAAACCAATGTTATCCACCATCTGAGCGAATGTACGCTCCTTGGGGACATTCCAACCAATCATGTGAATGCCTTTGCAAATTCCATATTCACTAGCTCTGGTTGTAAAACGAGCATTAGTAACAATCCAAGCCTCATCAAAATGTGGACACTTACCAACCGCAGCTCCGTCAACAAGATCTAAAAACCGAGCCCAAGTTGCAAGCACATCTTTTAGATTAACAACATCTTGGAAATTATTGCGAAACTTAGCTTCAATAAAAATCAGACGATTGTCTTTTTGCGCCACAACATCAATCTCATGGGGGACGCAAGCCCCTTGATAATCTTCCTGTGGCGCATGAGCATCATATCCATAAGCGTTTAAAATTGCAGCCACATATCTTTCAAACTGAAAGCCGGCTGGCCCTAGACGCAAAAGACCGGATCGAAGATCGTACCGGCAGGCTAAACACTTTTTATCTTTTTTAAGTTGTTCCAAAACAAGTTTATAAATCTGTGCCGTGGTCATGCCATTATGTAAACGCTTTTGTACCTCTGCGACAACAGAGTCAGCTGCTTGCTCTGTAGCGCCCGTCCGCATAATACTTGCCCGAATTTTTTGCGGGTCAAACTGGGCGCGCTCCCCTGACGATTTTATGATTTGCATACACCACTATTCTACCATAGAACTAAGCAACTCTTTTCCCTTCTGTGCCCAATTATTTTCTCCCAAAGTTTCTTTTTCTAAAATATATAAACTCATCACATCAATAATCTCTTCTTGATCTTGTAAATCCTTAACATAGGATTCTACAATCACATAGTGAAGCTCTTCGCGTGTTTGATCATCCTCGATTTGTAGCCAAAGCTGCTTATCATAAATCCCCTCAATCCCCTCATCAGACTCAATTGCATCTTGAATATATGAGACGATCGACGCCTGCACCTCTTCTATGGACAATTCGCTTAAATCATCAGAAGACAAGTAGGGGCGTAGAAAATCAACCCAGGATTCGAGCTGAACATCGATAGTCTCAGGATCAAAATGATAATCAGTAGTTTCGTAATAAGGCTTCATCACAAGTTGGATCCTGTCTGGATTTTGATCGATCCCTGAATCAACATATCCCTGCAATAATGCACGAGCAACTGAAAAATCCATGTCAGTGTCAACAAATGTATAAAGCAAATACTGCATTGGTAAAGTAAAGTCGCTTTCAAAAGTATTTAAATGACCAACAATCATGTCCTTTAAAAACACGGCTTGATTATGCGCACGCTGCGGTTCACCGATCTGATAACTCTGCCGATGACGCAACCATTCAAGAGTTTCTGTAGTTGGCAAATCAAACAGCCGTAAAATACCAAGGGTTTGAGAAAAATTTACTGTCACCACATAATCCGCCTTAATACCCGCGACTTTTTCTATTTGCTCAACTCCATACTCCAGTCCTTCGTACGAACAAGCATTAGCTAGATAATATTCAGTTTCAATTAATGACTGCGGAATATATGCATAGGTTCCGCGAGGCACAGTGGTTATTGTTATATCCCAATCTTGAACATCAAGCGTGAACATGTGAATGGCATCACAATGCGGATTCTGATCCTCCTTTCGCGCATCAAGCCCAAGAAACAAAACATTAATTTTCGACGCGTCTTGGATTAGCGCGTCTGACTCCTGGCTTAGACGAGCATTCTGAACTTGCTCAACAATCGCATCGATCTGCTCCATTTTCGCGTCACTCCATGAAGATCGATTCCAAAGCGCAGAAAATCCAAATAAAAAAACCGACAGTAAAATCAATGATGAAATAAATAGAACAATCTGACGCTCCATACTGGCATCACCTTATCCGATTTTTCAATTACTTTCAACCTAAGGGTCAGGTCTTTACTCGGAACACCAAATATCTAGAACTTGGGTCAGGTCTTTACTTTTTACTTTTTGATGTATTCATTAAGGATTTTGACAAGATTAAATACAAATTCAAACTAAAACAAATATAGCAACAAACCTAACATGTAATTTATTAATTAAACAGAGACCATCTTTTATTTAAAATTAGCCTAATATATATATATATATATATATATATACCGGGTGTTCAGAGTAAAGACCTGACCCCCAACTTGAAAAAGTGGTGTTCCGAGTAAAGACCTGACCCCAACTCGCGCGACTCAAAAACCCCGCGATTTCTCACGGGGTTTTTGGATTTTCGATAATCTCTTACAATAATGCGTCCTTAGCTGCTTTGTTCACTGCAAATTTTACAACTGTCTTTGCAGGGATCTTGATAGTCTCACCAGTGGCTGGGTTGCGTCCCATGCGTTCTGCACGGTGCTTCTTTGCCATCTTTCCAAGTCCTGGAAGCATGATCTCTCCACATCGCTTTACTTCTCCGTAAATAAGCTCAATTAGCTTATCGTACATCTCTGAAGCGTCTTTCTTAGAAATGCCCCACTTCTCTGCCATTGCAGCAATAAGTTGGGTCTTTGATAGTCTTTTGCTCATATCAAATTTGGGTTAATTATTGAATTTGCTTTTACATTCTAACACCTTATTTATAAAAACTCAATAAATAAAGGGATTCCTGTGTACAAATACCAACAGATAGCTGTTGGCTTGTCAAATAGCTTTGCTATTTTTAATGAAAAAACATGTAAATTATTCCAGCAAATATAACGCCAGCTATAAACTCTGACACTGGATATATCCAAGACAATTTCGTCTGACACATCTTACATCTACCGCCATGGATAATGAAACTAATAATAGGAATAAGCTGATCCCAGGTTAATTCTTTATTGCACACATCGCATTTTGATCGACCTCTGGCCCATGTTTGGCCTTTGCCAATTCGCATGAAAGCACACAAAATCGCACTGCCAAAAGCGCAACCGATTAAAAAAGCAAATACTACAGCAACTACCCCCAACTCCTCCTTGGAAAAGGAGGATAGACAATTTGTAATCCAATCCATAAGCTAAACCTCTATCAATCTCATCAGGTACATAAGTGCAATCCCAACTATTAGAACAAAAACATGAAGAAACATGCGTATTGAACTTTCGCTATGCTTGATCTCCGGAATAAGATCAGAAGCAGCTAAATAGATAAATCCTCCAGCAGCAATCGGTAAAAGATAAACGGCCACAGACTCTGATTGCTCGGCAAACATGAAACCAATAAACCCTCCTAACACCGCAGTTAAACCAGAAAGAAAATTATAAAATAATGCCTTTGATCGTTTTAACCCGCTAAATACGAGTACTCCAAAATCGCCAATCTCTTGAGGTAGTTCGTGCAAAGCAACTGCCAAAGTTGTGACAATTCCTGTTGCTGGACTGACAACAAAAGCAGCGGCGATCACTAGCCCATCCAAAAGATTATGCACGCCATCACCAACTAGGATAAGAGTTGACAATGCTTTTTTGGATTTGAGATGTCTCTCTTCTTTGCAACATTGCTCTCCGTGATGATCATGATGCCAATGTAAAAATTGTTCGATTATTAGGAACAAACAAAATCCAAAAATTACATAAAGAAATACTGTCACGCTGGCGTCTGCCTCTAAAGTGCCTGACAATTCTTCCAATGCCTCGGGAATTAGGTGAAGAAAAGCACCACCAAGCAATCCTCCGGCAGAAAGCGATACCAGGATTAACACAATACGCTCAAGTCCTTGCTTGGAAAAAGCAAGCGTGAAAACGCTAATAAAAGAGATTAAACTAATCAGAAAAGTTGAAAGTAAAATCCACAATAATGTTGTCATATGCCCGGATTATATAGAAAAATGGAAAAAATGAAAAGAGTCCACATTGACACAAACCTTATATTATGCTATGCTTTCCTCGTCCTAGCCCAGTTTTCATAATTTGGCAGGTACAGTTAATTCACCGCGTTTGATACCAAACGCACCTAACGACATCGCCTTGTTATGGAAAACAAGCTATTCGTAGGAAACATTTCTTGGACTGCATCAGATGAGGATCTAAAGACCCTTTTCGAACAGTACGGAGAAGTTGTTTCTGCACGCATTGTGATGGACAAATTTACAAATAAGAGCCGCGGGTTCGGATTTGTAGAAATGGCCACTGCAGAGCAAGCACAAGCTGCTATTGACGGTCTTCATGATAAAGATTTCATGGGACGTCAGATCAGTGTAAACATTGCTCGACCAAAAGAGGCTTAAACCTTTTCAAAAACACCCTTTCGCAAGATAGGGTGTTTTTGTTTTTAAGCGCAACTATCATCTCAAAAATCATCATCTCCATCCTGACGATCTTTTCTTCCCCCATCTCGACGATAGGAGAGATCTTCTTGGCAAAACATTGGGGATTGAAAAGGTTATGAAAATGGAGCCGGGACAAAAATGGACTCATGCACGGCTTGAACTTCGACTCCCAGAGCAAACCTTACAAATAAACCAGAATAAAGCGTTTTACTGGTCTTTTATCGCCCTTCCTTACCCTTTGTAAGCAAGCGGACGGTTTGTAGGGCGTTTGGGGATTTGGTAGGAAGAAAGTGATGGAATTATGGCTGAAATCATTGACAAAAGGCATTATTGTGCTATAGTTAGTCCTGTTCTTTTCAAGGTTCAAGAGTGTTCTCTGACCATACGAGGCAAGTATTTTGTGGAGCTTTTTGAGCTCCTCAGCATACTTGTCTCGTGCGCGAGACTAGTTGTCGGCTCCGAGCATCTCGGGCTTCAGCGTCAACAAGAGGTGGATGATGATCGATCCGATCACGTCTGGTCAGAAGCGTCAGATCAAGGGGTTCGGCGAGATCGCCTTCGAGGCAGTGCTCGACGAGCTCGGCTTCAGCAAGAAGACGGCTCAGCGGGTTGTCATGGGCGGTGCGGCATGCCAGGAGTTGCTCAAGGAGCACTTCCGGTCGGTGCTCACTCAACTCGCGTCCCCACAGGAGTTCGCCGACGAGGAGGTCGAATCGAGCTACGGATACCTCTCGAGGGACCGTCAGCCCCGTTCGGTCACCGAGCAGGCGAATCGCCTCCGTGAGATCTTCCAGGGCATCGGCTACGCCAACGAAATGCTGGCGAATCTCCCGGTGCTGAATGGTGCCGAGGGCAAGTTCGTCATCCCGCCCTGGCAGAAGGTCGCCGCGACCTACGGCGAGGCGGTACAGATCATGCTCGGCAAGCTCCGGGTGGAGTGTGGCGAGAAGTTCGTCAACTACATCGAGGACAAGCTCGGCGCGAAGCACCTGCGGGAAGGCATCGCCAAGAAGGCCGCACTCCGGAAGCTCGCAAAGGAGCAGAAGGGGTTCGACCTCCTCGTGGTCGATGGGCAGTTCGGCTTCCTTCACCGGGGTCGCTCCGTCCGTCACGCCCGCGTCGTGATGCAGGATGGTGGCCAGTTCGGGTTCGGAGCCTTCGAGAATGGCATCATGATCCTCACCCACCCTGACCGCCTGAAGAAATACGGCGACCTGTGGCTCGACTGCGCGGGCGACGAGTACTCGCACGAGGCCGTTGGTCAGTTCCCGAGCGCGCCGTTATTCGTCTTCCTCGACGGCAATCTCAGGCTCGACACGCGTGATATTGCCCGCCCGTACGGCCACTGCGGGTCTTCCTCTGGGTTCTCTTTGCAGTAGTCCATCCTCGAGGCCTGGAGGACTTGAGCCTTTCGAACCCTTGTTCCTTGAGTCCTTCTCGCCAAAGGCGAGTCGCTACATCCAGCCGGGTAAAACTGGCCACGCGCTTCAGGGGCTGTCCACACAATGTGGACAGCCCCTGCTTCTTTTTTTGCGATAAATCCATTAATCATCTCCATCCTGACGATCTTTTCTTCCCCCATCTCAACAGTATCACAGAGACCAGGCGGAGCCCCGTCAGACGAGATAGAGTCGGGCCAGACTCCGCCTAGTCTCTGTGATGGCGTTGAGATAGGGATAGTGCGTGTTGAAGTTATGGAAACAAAAAACCCATCTAGGGCATGTTCCCCAATCCCATTTTTAACTAAAAAACGGCTTTGTTGCTTAATTCCTC
>DMOG01000006.1 GCA_003453595.1 Candidatus Uhrbacteria bacterium | reverse complement strand
ACAACAAAGTATGATCCTGAGCCAAGTTCGATTTCATCAAGCGCTGTTTCTTTGGCGGTTGCATCACGCACAGCCCAGCCAGTTAGGTCGATTCCCAAGTCACAAGGGTTGTAGATTTCAATCCATTCAGATTCGTCTGTATTTGGATTGGAAACAAATTCGTTGATGATTAGTGAGCAAGTTGATTCTTGGTTTGACTCGTCAGTTGGGTTGTCTGTGTCTGTTTGAGTTTCTGATTCGTCTAGGTCTTGCTTGTCAGATTCTGATTCGTCTGACATGTCTTGCTCATCAGTAACTTGCACGGCGAGCGTTCCTGGATTTCCAAGTTGGGTTGGGTCACTCAAGTTTGTACTTGACGAGGCGTCCATCCATCCCAAGGTCGACAGATCTCGCACCATTGATGTTTTTGGACTTGTTAATCCTGCTAGTGGAGCGCCACCGTCTCCGGCTTGATCAACCACTGTACCGTCAGGCATGACAAGTAAGATTTCCAAGGCTGAGTTAGAGAGTGAGATTGAAGCTGTGACTAGGTCTGGCTGAACCGTGAGTGTAGTTTTATCAGATCCAAGATCATAGTTTGAAATTAGTAGCGTGTCGCCGGCAGCAAGCATGGTGCCCTCGGCAATAGCTATAGCATTTCCAGAGGTGGCGCATCCGGTGAGAATCCACCCGCTAAGATCCACAGCCTGGCCATCTGTATTCGTGATCTCAAGCCATTCATCGGCTTGTGAGAGTTCGCTTCCGGCCCAGTTGACTTCGCTGATGAAGACATGGGGGAGAGAGGCTGACGCGAAGTCTGATTCTGATTCAACAACTTGGTCGGTTGTAGCTGTTGGGTCGGTTTCGGTGATTGGGTCTTCTGCGATGTCGGTTTCGACTGTTTCATCAGTTGTGATTGTTGTACCAACTTCGACTTCTGAGTCAGATTCGACGGTTGGGTCGGTTTCGATAATTCCGTCGACTGTGATTTCTGATTGTGTTTCGATACTTCCGTCAGCATCGACTCCAACTGGATCAGTTGTCTGTGAACTTTCGGATTGGTCTGACGCGATAACTTCGGTTTGTTCTGTTTGCGAGTCTTGTGCGACTGGCGGTGTTTCTTGCGCACTGGCGGGTAATGCCAGCATAAAAAACAGGAAGCAGAAGAGTCCATAGAATAGTTTGTTCATATTTATTTGTGGCTTGCATAGTCGGTATATTTGCTGTATCCCTACCCTTATTTCCCATCTCGACGATAGGAGAGATCTTCTCGATTGAATACTAATACCAACCATACAAAGTCCTATATTTTATGAGTTGATTTCCTTGGCTGATCAGTGCTAAAGAAAACAATTATTTATGAATGAACAGAGCTCTGACAAAAAAATCCCAATGCGCCTAGGTCATAGGCGTATTGGGAGTGTTTGCATATTTATTACCTCATGTTTGGCATCCGCAGTCAAGGGTTGGTGTGGAAAACTTTATTTTGTCTTGGAGGTAGGGCGAAGAGGTTATTGGAAAGGATGTTAAGGAGGAGGTTATTTTATTTCATTTCGTGTGCAGGTTCGTTAGACAGGTCAGTGCGAGTGGTGAAGGGTCGGTGAAGGGTTGGTGAATGGTCTTTCGTCATTCATTCCACACATACATATCCCAGACGCTATTTGAAGAGTGTCGTAAATAAGGGACGACCGTTCCTTATTTACGACAGAGCAGAGGGAAGAAAGGGGTTAGAGATCTCTTTAGTCCAAGCATAAACATCTCCAAAGTCGCTTCAAAAAATGTAGCACATAAGGGCCGATCGGCCCTTATGTGCTACAGCGGGAAAGAGGATGTTGATTCTGGGTTGAGCGTTTTGAGGTTTCGTATTGCGAAAGAGGGTTTGATTTGAGTTTGAATTTCTCGGGGTTCAACTTTGATTTAGATGTTGGTATTATTGACATTTTTGTAATTTTCGGCTATCTTTGTAAGCTGACTGGCCTAACCGTTCTACACTTTCGTAGCCCGCGAAACCCAGTTTGGTCGGAGAGAGAATGAGACAACTCAGCGACAAGGGTTTCCTGACCCTGATGGGCATCATCGGCAACAACACCGACCTCGACGCCTTGGATCCCAAGATGGTCCAAGCCGCAATCCGCGCACCCGCAGAAACCGGCCAGGCCTTCATTACCTGGATCAACGCCGGGTGTCCAGTGGTAGAACCCATCGAGATCCCTCGCTGGCGCAAGATCAGCAATACCTGCATCGAAGTCAACCTCGATGCTCCGCTGATTCCTCCGTTCAAGGGCTACAAGCCAGTGATCTGGAACCAGCAGTCAGGCTGGTCTCGTCTCGAGCTTCGAGATGATGGCGAGCTGTACCGTAATGACACCAAGGTCGAACTCTTCCTCACCGAAGAGCAGAAGACTGGCTTCGTCAGGGGTCATGTTGTTCAGCGGAAGCTTGAAGGCAGGGCCTGTCTCCACCCCAACGAGCTCGATGCCCTAATGAAGAACACCCACCTTGGTCCCACTAGCTGGAAGCGGGACTACGAGGGTTGTGTGTTACGCATTTTTTTCTGGGCTGTTGGTTTTCGCGTCTCCAACGGCTTGTGTGTTCGCTGTCTGTGCTGTGATGGCGGTTCGTGGGGTCTGTCCTACCGCTGGCTCGACAACCATTGGGCCGGTCAGGCCCCAGCTGCTGTCCTCGCGAGTTAGAGCTTGGGTCTTGTCCCTTTGCCCTTAGTCCTTCGTGGCGCGTCGATTATTCGACGCGCTTTGTGCTTTACTTCATTTTCCCACTTCGACGCTCAGAGAAGTCTTTTCGGAATATGATAGAGGTTAGGGGGGGGTGAAGAGGTTGAGGGGATTGAGATGAACGAAGAACTCCCCTGGCCCCTTCTTCGTAAGGAGGGGGAGTTGATATAGCCGATAGCATATTCACATAAACAACGGGATTTCTCTCCCGCCAAAGGCGGAGTTTGAAATGGGTGGTGTTGTTTTGATTTTACTACCTTCTACATTCCACATTCTATTTTAATCAATAATCGACCCTGTGCGAGGGTCGATTACTTTTTTTATTTCGCGTCACCGACATACATGCCGCAGGCGTTGGCGATTTCTTTGGTTGGGTATGGGATATTTTCGATTGGGTCTGTGTTGTCTGTTTCTGTTCCCGCAGGGATAAGCGCGCGGGCTAGGTTCCATGTTCGCCAGTCGTCTCGGAGCGATTGGAACCCTGCGTCTTCACCAGTTGATAGCCAATGATAGTAAAATAATTCTTTGTCATATCTGACGAATATATCTTTAGCCAAGTCCTCATCGATTTCTGGGTTTGGCACAAGTGTATATTCGATTAATTCATTGGGTTTTTCAAGGAAAACGCAGTAATCAGTTATCTTCGTGTCCATCACTCCAATCATTTTTTGATAGGATTTGCCGGAGAGAACCATGTCCATAAGTGGGTAGGCTTCGGCAGAGAGGTCGTTGAATAATGGGAAGGCGTCGAGTTCTCCGGTTTGTTGAGCGCGGGCGATGTTGAGTCGGACGGTTAGGGCGTCGGGTGAAGTGGCAGTGAAAATCAGTATTGCGCAACCAATAATCAAAAGTGCTTGAGTGATGTAGTTGTTTTGCTTTGTTGACCTGATTATGTGAATGCAGAGTAAGATCAAAAGTATGCCGCTTAGTAAAAAGAACCAGAATCCAAAGAGTCGAGCAGGCGTGAATCCATATTCTTCGACATACATTGTCAGTCGAGACCAAGCTGAGACTAGGAGTGCGGCGGTTTGAGCTAGGAGTGCGACCTCAGAAATCCAGACAAGTTTGGAATTGATTTTTGTTCCATGGAAATATCGCAAAGTGAGAATCAAAAGTAAGACAAGAATGGCAACAACGGCCAGTTGATTAAATCCAGCCACTGCATATTGCGAATAAGTTAATTCCTCCAGTGTGTTAAACGCATCTTGACCACCAAAAAGGTAAAAGCCTTGGAAGATAAGGAAGAATAAGAAGAGGGCATTGCTACCGATGAGAATCACAGTACTTTCAATGATTGAATGGCTGACTGCGACTTCTGGTAGATCGATATTAAGTCGTTTCCAAAACATGGAGGCAAGAATTAACAAGAAGACAAGTGTGAAAAATACGATAATCATCATGTGAGCAACGAGGTTGAATGGTCCGAAAATATTTTCCAACCAAGTTTGAATAGCCTGAGTTTTATTCTGAAGCATTAAGTCTGATGAAAGGAAAAGTAAGAAGAAAATAATAAGAATTGGAATTGCAATCAAAGTTCCGCGAGCAATAGCTGATCCGCGTTCGCCGGTTTTTGGCAGGCGAATGTCACTGATGATTCCAAATCGAGTAATCAGAGTTTGGATTCCATAACGCATGGTGTCAGCGACAATTGAAAGCGGGTGATAAAAGATTCCATGATGACCCCAAGCAAAAAGCACAAGAAATGTGTTGGCGCCAAGTAGTCCAAGAGTGCAAAGCGTGAGTCCGATGGTAGATGTCCAGATAACAAATGTACCAGCAAACAAAAGCGCAAAGATGCTGGCAATGACAGTTTGTTTGCTGATTGTCAGCTTGGCGTGATGCATCATTCCATAAAAAACAGCCAGCACTGCAAGTTGCATTAGTAGGATGTTTAATCCCATTTCATAACTATTATATAGCATGGCATCAAAAATAACGCCCAAAACCAGGGCGCAAAGAGTAACTTTCAAGGCTGAGTGTTTCATATGCAATTAGTATGGCATGAGTAATTGTGGTAGGCAAGGTATGTTATTTATTAAGATTTTTCACTTTTTTGCTTTTGAATGTCCTGATCGGGACATTTACGGTTCGATTGTTGGTGGTTTTGATCCTAGGGCTTGATAAGCATCATTATTTATGGCATAATCCTTTTGCAAATATCAATGGGCGAGTGGTGAAATTGGTATACACGCCAGTCTTAGGAACTGGTGCCGCAAGGTGTAAGGGTTCGAGTCCCTTCTCGCCCACCAAAAATCTGACAATTGTCGGGTTTTTTTGTTTAAAGTTAACCGAGGGAGTCTGGGTGGATTACAGTTCGACATTTGTTGGCTATTTTTGTATGCTGTTGTCAATATGAAAATTGTATTAATACATGGTTTTAAGGCCAGTTCGCATTCTAACTTCTTTCCTTGGCTAACCGATGAGTTAAAAAAGCAGGGTCATGAGGTGGTATGTCCTGATATGCCCGGAGCTGAGGATCCTGATTCAGAAGAGTGGGTGAAGTTTCTTTTGGAAGAAGTCGGCCCGATCGATGATGAGACAATCGTTCTAGGCCATAGCCTTGGTGGAGCAACAGCTTTGCGATTTTTGGAAGCAGCTGAGGTTTATTCAACGCCAAAAGCATGTATTTTGGTATCAACTCCATGGATGATTAAAAGCGAGCAATTTCGCGGATTCTTTTTATCAGAGCTCGACTTTGAGGTTTTGATGTGGAAGGCATCAAAGTTTGCTGTGGTCCATTCAAAAGATGATCCAACTATTCCATTTAATCACGCAACAAAATACGCCGATTTACTTCACGCTCAGTTAGTCGAAGCAGATGGCTGCGGACATTTCTTGGGAGAGAAATATCCAATTATATTGTCCACAATTCAAGATTGCATCAAAGAGCCAGTTATCTATTCACCAGGCGAAGGAATCGCCGACGAGTACGAGGGGGTTGAGTAGAAGGTGATGAAAAGAGGGAGAAGTGATTATAAAAAACCGACCAAGGGGTCGGTTTTTCGTATTATTTTGATCAGAGATCCGGTACAAAATGACTAAGTCATTTTGTCTAAGTCAGATAGACTTAGTCTCCTTAGTCTAAGTCTCGTTAGATTCAGTCTAGTTTTGTCGGATGATGTTGGACAGTATCTGGTTTGGAAAAGTTGCTAGGGTTGGTGGTGAAAAGTGAACTGTGGATGGATTTGTATTGTACTTAGTGTCACTGAAGTATTCTATAGTTAGTTCCTTCACTACAGAACCCAATGCCATAAGGGGTCTGTTCCCAAATACCGTCTTTGCCCCATTATGTCTGTAATGCGCCTGCGCCTTGATTCGAAAAGCTCACAATAGCTCCACTATTGTTCACTTTTCTCACCTTCGGCTCGGCAGCATTGCAGTCAAATGTGTCTAAAGCGGTATTCGGGAACAGACCCATAAGGAGGCAGACATGCGAGAAATCGTTGTTGTGTTCACGCCTCCGCACTATAAAGTGCAGGGCATAGCAAAGATTTGGATGGGGCGGATCGATCGGGCGATCGATGTCGCGCGTCAAAAGCATTGTCCGCTGATCGTAGCGGGCGACGCCAATGGCGGGCAGGACATTGATCAGTTCATCATCCGCGCCAAGCGCTCTGGTGTTGGAGCTGTGCTTCGAGCCTTCAACGGCCACGAGCTTGAGTTCAAAAACACCCGTGGTGACGCACGAGCGATTGCTCGGGTCATGGCCGAAGTGCCAGCAATGGTCTACATCGACCAGATCACGGTTGTGACCTGTTGGTACCACGCCCCGCGTTGCTTAATTGCAATGCGCCAGGCGCTGGGAAATCGTCAGGTGCGCATCGTTTGCTCCGTTGTTTGGACCAAGTTGTGGGACGGCATCAAGGTTCTGCCAAACGAACTGCGCGGGTGCTTGGACTACATGTCCGGGCGTTCGCAAAAGTCTCGTGGCAAGCCGATCGGCAAGCCAGACTTGGGGTCGTTCTAATCGTGTGGGTGGGTCTTCGGGCTCACCCATCCATCGCTTTATGAATAAAGAAATTGAACAAATCATTGAACAAAATTACAAAATCGGAGAAGTTTTGAGCATTAATCTTATCAGCTCGGGGCTAATCCATCAGACCTATAAGATCAAGACTGAAATAGGCGATTTCATTTTTCAAAAACTGCACAAATCCCTTTCTTCATCAGCGATTGCCCAAGATTTTTTCAATGTTACGGAACATCTAGCAAGTGTTGGTTGCACAGCTCCTCGTTCGATCAGGACAAAGGCGGATGAGGTAACTCTGAAAATGGGTGATGAGGTTTGGCGTATGCAAACTGCGATTATTGGTGAGACTTTTGATCGCATTAGTAATAGCGAGATTGCATGGGAAGCTGGAAAGATGCTCGCGCAGTTTCATAACGCTTTGCATAATTTTCAAAAACCGTTTGAGTCTGATTTTGTTTTGCATAATACACAAAAGGAGCTTCAGGCGCTTGAGGAAAGCCTTGAAAGTTCATCTTCGGAATTAAAAACTGATGAGGTTTTAGAGCTAGGGCGACTAATTTTACTAAATGCAAAAGAGAATTTGCTTCCGATCGACCTGCCGATCTGGGTTATTCATGGAGATCCAAAGGTTTCTAATATTTTGTTTGCAGATGGAAAAGCACAGGCGATTATAGATTTAGATACTTGTCAGCGCTCATCAGTCTTGCTTGATCTTGGGGATGCGTTTCGATCCTGGTGTAGAGAGGGAGAGGGTCAGGATTCCGCGTTTTCAATAAAGTTATTTCATGATTCTTGGCGCGGGTATCGGGCTCATGCGCCTGGATTATCACAAGTCGAGGTTGGACTTGTCTTGCAGGCAATAAAATTGATAACACTCGAGCTTTCGGCTAGATTTTTGACTGATTATTTCCAAGATTTTTATTTTTCATGGGATTCTGAAAAGTTCCCATCTCGTCGCGCCCACAATCTCGAAAGGGCAAAGGGTCAGTTTGCCTTGTTTAAAGACATATTAAAAAAGCAGGCACAAATTGATGCAATCTTATCCCTGCCGGTTTGAGGATATTATAGAAAATCATTTATTAATATTCGGATAAAGTGATTTTGCTCCTGCCCAGGAGAGTTCAAAAATCATAAGCATCATGTTGTAAAGTGTGGCGTCTTCTATGATTACTCCCACAGGATGTTCTTTGCTAAAGTTTTGAATTGATACTTTATTTTGACCGTATAGTGTGATTTCTGATTTATATGGAAATATATCAGCTGGTATATAAATGAGGTCAACTTTTATTTTTTCTTTTACATTAGAATACATTATTTCATTATATTTTTTGTCTATTTCAGTGTCAGGAACAATACCCCTTGAAGTAATTTCAAGACGATTTTTTACTTTTATGTATTCTTGAGCAAATTTTTTTGGCAAGAAATCAATAATTTGTGCCGTGTTGCTAAAAGCCAACATTTCATATGGTTTTTGCACATTTATGTGATCCTTGTATATTTCAATTATTCCATCAACCCCTTCGTAAAACCGTATAACCGGTTTATTTGTAGTAATAGAAAATAATCCTTCCAATTCAGGTATGAGCTTTATTGCCTTTTCGTATCTATCTTCAGAAAGGGTTATCTGTTTTTTTGTATAGTTTAGTAGTTTTTCAGGTTTCTCAATTTGATAGTAAAGCTTATTATGTTTACGAGATTCATTGATCAAACCTTTTATCGATAGATCAATCAGTATTTTATATGTAGTACTTCGATTAAGTTTTGAATACTCGGCGATTTTTGATGGGTATGCGCCACCAAGATTTAATAGTGTAGCGTATACAATTGCGGATTTATCACTTAAGCCAATCGAAGATATCTGTTTTATTAATTTGTCATCTTGCATATAATTATAGAGTATTGTAAAGAGCAATTTTTGTCAATTTGTACGAACAAAAAAGATATGATAAGCAAAATATACTGTAAAATAAGTACTAAATTAGGTATATGGAAATATAATAGATTAACAAAATTACTTATCATGCTATTTTTTTACCGTCAGTTATGAGTTGATAGTTCCTTTCCACAACCAGCCAGGGAGTCGTCATGGCAACTGTCCACTTCGTGTTTCCGAGGATCCAAAGCCGTTGGCCGACTTCTCTTGTCGGAGTCGCGGCCTCATCCTCTATCGTGAGTCTGTACAGCTATGCCAACTCCATTGGATGGGGTTTGTACGACTCTGGCCGATGTTGGGATAGCTCGTTTCATACGCACGATGAGATTTTTGGAGAGATTGTATCCGGGGATCTTGTCTGTGTTACAAGTACCTTGACAAATATTCGTGAAGGCCTGGAAATTTTGCGTGGCGCAAAATTAAAAGGTGCTGTCACAGCGATTGGCGGGCCTTGGGCAACGGCGCGTGGTAAGGAAATCCTTGTTCATCATCCATGGATTGACCATGTCGTGGTAGGTGAAGGTGAGCTACCACTCAAGGCGATTCTTAATGGAAGCGCGCCAAGAGGGATTTGTCGGGTTAGGGCGCTAGAGCTCTCAGGATTGCCTGTGCCTAATTACGATGGGTGGCAAAAGCCGTTGCTTAAGTGGTATGCGGACAACTACCGCGCCATGATCCGTAGCGGAGAATATGGTCCTGCACCAAAGGAGATCCCTGCCTATGCGTTCTACCAGAGCGCCCGCGGATGCATCCAGATTCCTCGTTGTGCATTCTGTGGTGTGCGAACCGGCGACTGGCTCTCACCGCGAACAGCTGATCAATTCTATGCGGACATCCGGGTTGTGCGGGATGCAAACGGCGGGCATGTTCACATATTCGATGCTTCTGACAGTTTTACGAGTTGCATCAATCGCTTCGGATCTAGTGGACACGCAACAGATGGCGTGACATTCACAGTGTTTGCCCGTACGGATGAGATCACTCCACGGATAGCTTCTATCCTAAGGCGTCTAGGAGTAACAAAAGTCTCTTTAGGCATTGAGAGTGGGAACAATGGCGCTTTGGGTGCTCTTGGCAAGCACACCACCGTTAGGCAAAACCATGCGACAGTGCATTACTTGGCCCAAGAGGGAATTAATGTTTACATCAATTACCTCTATGGTGTTCCAGAAGAAACAAGTGCATCACTTGCGCAGACCGTTCAACATGTTCTGAATTTGTGTGAGGAGGGATGTGTGTATCGGGCTAAGGGGCGTGTTGTAACGCCATTGCCAGGATCACGGTGGTATCGAGAGCTCGTACGTGCACATCCAGAGCTTGACACTGGTTCATATATTATTGACACTGAAGCGCTTGTGAAGTCGTGGCTCGCAGAGCGCACTAATATTGGTTTGGATGACATCGAAAAGGCGCATAAGGTGTTTACTGATGGCGCTAAAGAGTGTGGTGTCACATTCTCAAATCAAACTGCGGTGTGGTTTGGGTAGTGTGTGCGTCTTAAACGCAGGGTTGTTGCCCTGCGTTTGTGCTATATAAAATTTTATTTAAATTTAATAATGATATTCCTTCCCATGATTGATTGTACAAGCGCGGTAAAGTTGTTCGAGGAAAAAAAGATGTGCGAGATTGTGTGTTGTTGTCATGGGGGAGAGAGAAAGTCGCAAGTCGGCTTTCTTTTTGATGTTGTCTGATAACCCTTTTGCCCCACCAAGGATCACGGTTATGTGTTGGCCTTTGTCTTCTATGGTTTTGAGTCTTGACGCAAATTCGTGGGAGTTCATTGTTTGGCCAAGCTCATCAAGGACAATGAGATAAGAATTAGATGAGATGCGAGATTCGATGTCGTCCGCGGTTTTCAAAATCCGATGCTCGAGCTTTATGTAAGGATTTATTGGTTTTAGCAGTTCGTATCGAATCTCATCAAACCCACCCTTAGGAAGGTCACCGATTGTGTAAAAATCCAAGTAAATCATATGTTTTTTGATAATACCTCATTATCACCTTTTCTGTACATAAATTCATGTACATAAATTCTCTTGACACTATTTAGGGCTTGTTGTACTATGCTCGAGCAATTTGAAACACTACTGCGCTTGTCTCCCTACGGTTCCCAAAGCCGAAGAGACTTCAGCGAGTAAGTTCGGAATAAAGTTCGGGAAACTTATTCAAAACTGAAAAAGCGTGAGAAGTGGGATCACAGTTGTCTTTGATCTCGCCTCACAACGGCGAGTATTTTGTTTGCTAAGCTAGCTTGGCATCAGAGATGAAGCGCTCCAATGAGAATTTCTCTCTGGTCTTTCACAATTGAACAACGAGAATATAACAAGAAAGAAAAGCAAAAAGAAAAAAGAATTTAAAGTCTTTTAACTAAACGTCTTGAGTGAGTGGAGGGCTACTCAAGGGTGTATGGTGGATGGCTTGACAAAACATGCTGATGAAGGACGTAGCAGTCTGCGATAAGCTTCGGTGAGGTGACAAGCAACCTTTGACCCGGAGATGTCCGAATGGGGAAACCCGGCTGGGGTAATGCCCAGTCACTGTGCACTAAATACATAGGTGTACAGGAGGCACCCAGGGAAGTGAAACATCTCAGTACCTGGAGGAAAAGAAAATAACGAGTACTATTCTCATCTTGACGCTCGACCTAGTCGAGAATCGAGATGACGAATAGTTGCTTACATTCCCAAAGTAGTGGCGAGCGAAATGGGATCAGCCTAAACCAACCAAGTGAAATACGCTGAAGTATCTCTTCGGAGATGTGGATGCGATATGAAAGGTAACAGCCGTTGCTTGGTTGGTGTTGTAAGTCCAGATGTGCACATCTGTTAATGTGCGGTATGTATAGATGATCTTTAGTGGAATCTTCTGGAAAGAAGAACCAAAGAAGGTGATAGTCCTGTACGCAAAAAGGATGCATCTACATACGGTCTGGCACTTAAGTACGGCGGGACACGTGAAATCCTGTCGGAATCTGCCGCGACTATGCGGCAAGGCTAAATACATGTTTTGATCGATAGTGTACTAGTACCGTGAGGGAAAGCTGAAAAGAACCCCGAGAGGGGAGTGAAATAGAATCTGAAACCATATACCTACAAAGAGTCGGAGCTCTGCCTTCGGGCGGGGTGACGGCGTTCCTATTGAAGAATGAGCCAACGAGTTCGTGTCTGTTGCAGGTTAAGTCCTTCGGGATGGAGCCAAAGTGAAAGCAAGCCTTAACGGGCGTTTGTATCAGACATGAGACCCGAAACCGAGTGACCTAACCATGGCCAGGGTGAAGCCAGTGTAAAAGCTGGTGGAGGCCCGAACCCACGTGCCGTGCAAAACACGGGGATGAGCTGTGGTTAGCGGAGAAATTCCAATCGAACTCGGTAATAGCTGGTTCTCCTCGAAATATGTTTAGGCATAGCGTCGGTTAATAGCGTGTTGGGGGTAGAGCACTGATTGGGATTGGCGCCTTCGGGTAGCCGTCCTAGCCAAACTCCGAATACCAATACGCGTTCCCGGCAGTCAGACCATGGGGGCGAAGCTCCATTGGTCAAAAGGGAAAGAACCCTGATCTCAAGCTAAGGTCCCAAAGTGATTACTAAGTGTAAAAGGTGGTGGGGAGACTTATACAACCAGGAGGTTGGCTTAGAAGCAGCCATCCTTTAAAGATAGCGTAACAGCTCACTGGTCAAGTTTCCCTGCGCCGAAAATATACCGGGGCTAAGTAATTCACCGAAGCTGAGGGTGTGATGTTTCTTCGGAAACATTACGCGGTAGAGGAGCATTCCTATTGCGCTGAAGTTGAGTCGTAAGGCTTGGTGGAGCGATAGGAAGTGAGAATGTTGGCATGAGTAGCATAAAGACAGGTGAGAACCCTGTCCGTCGAAAGCCCAAGGTTTCCACAGTAACGAAAATCGTCTGTGGGTTAGTCGGGTGCTAAGGCGAGGCCGAAAGGCGTAGTCGATGCACAGCAGGTTAATATTCCTGCACCGCGTTATTGTTCTAATGGGGGGACGTTTACCAAAGTTTCCTGTGTCCTATGGCTATGACACTGGGGGCTTGGGGTGGACTGGTAGGAAAATCCGCCAGTCACAACACTCTGAGTCATCGCGACCCCGCTTTTGCGGGGGAGAGGAAAGGATGGTGAACCAAGAAAAGCCTCTAGGGTTAACAATAATGCGCCCGTACCAAATCCGACACAGGTAGGCGGGTGTAAATGCACTAAGACGTACGAGAGAAACATTGTTAGGGAACTCGGCAAAACAGCGGCCGTAACTTCGGGATAAGGCCTGGTTTTCCTCGGGAGAGGAAGACCCACAGCTAATGACTACAAGCGACTGTTTATCAAAAACACAGGTCCCTGCTAAACCGTAAGGTGATGTATAGGGGCTGATGCCTGGCCAGTGTCCGAACGTTAAAGAAGTGGGTTATCCCGCCTTTGGGCGGGAAAAGCTTGCGACTGAAGCGCGGATGAACGCCGGCCGTAACTATAACGGTCCTAAGGTGGAATGACTGCCTTAGTAAAATCTAGCTAAATGCTGGAATATCTGGAGAATCCTCTGATACTAGGGTATACTGTACATATAGTATGCCAAGTAAAAATTCACGAGGTGTGCCTTTAAAAAAGGTGCCAGACAATCAGCAGGAAAGGCCAGAAATTGCTGGATGGATATGCGGATTTGTTGATGGAGAAGGTTGCTTCTCTGTTAGCATCATTCGCAACAGTACTACGAGTTCTGGATGGCAGATATTTCCTGAGTTTGTTGTCACACAAGGTGAAAAAAGTAGATCCTCATTGGAGTTAATACAATCGTATTTCCAGTGTGGTCAAATTTACGAAAATCATCGGAGTGATAATCATAAGGAACATCTGTTGCGATATTGTGTAAGGTCAAAGAAAGATTTATTAGAAATAGTAATTCCGTTTTTTGAGAAGTACACTTTAAATACTGCTAAGCGAGATGACTTTCAAAAATTTGTCAGGATATTAAACCTGATAAAAGTAGGGAAGCATTTAAGTAAAGCTGGTATGACAAAGATCGCGAAAATAATCCAGAGCATGAATAGAAGAGTACCATCACGATTTCTGGAATCCTCAGAGACTACATGCTGGATTTCGCCAAAAGCGAAAAAGATATAGTCCGATCTGCATGGCGACATGCAGGATTGATTACTCATCAATCACCTCATTTATGAGGAAACAAAAAGAGCGAAATTCCTTGTCGGGTGAGTTCCGACCTGCACGAATGGCATAACGACTTGTAGACTGTCCCAACAATGTACTCGGCGAAATTGCGTGGGGAGTGAAGATGCTCTCTATGCGTAGTTGGACGAAAAGACCCCGTGAAGCTTTACTACAACTTGTCATTGGATTTATGTTTCACATGTTCAGCATAGGTGGGAGCCCTCGGGCACCAGTGAGATACCACCCTTGTGTTGTGTGAATTCTAACCGGCAGCCATGAATCTGGCAGCTGGGACAGTGACTGGTGGGTAGTTTTACTGGGGCGGTAGCCTCCCAAAAAGTAACGGAGGCGTTTACAAAGGTTGGCTTAGCCCGGATGGAAATCGGGCTGAATGTGCAAGCGCAGAAGCCAGCTTTACTGCAAGACTGACGCGTCGCGCAGTTGCGAAAGCAGAAGCTAGTGATCCGACCGTTCGATATAGGACGGCGGAAGCTCAACGGATAAAAGCTACTCCGGGGATAACAGGCTAGTCTTGCCCAAGCGTCCACAGCGACGGCAAGGTTCGGCACCTCGATGTCGGCTCATCGCATCCTGGGGGTGAAGAAGCTCCCAAGGGTTAGGCTGTTCGCCTATTAAAGCGGTACGCGAGCTGGGTTCAGAACGTCGTGAGACAGTTCGGTCTCCTATCCACTACGCACGTTGAAGATTGAAAGGACTCATCCCTAGTACGAGAGGACCGGGATGAACTGACCTCTGGTGTACCAGTTGTTCCGCCTGGAGCATGGCTGGGTAGCTACGTCGGGTTCGGATAACCGCTGAAAGCATCTAAGCGGGAAGTCGACCTTAAGATTAATCTTCTTAGACACCTCAGAGACTATGAGGTTGATAGGCACTAGGTGTAAGCTCGGTAACGAGTTCAGCCAAGGTGTACTAATTGGTCATATGGCTCTCCACTCATTCAAAACGTTTAGTAAAAGACATTCAGATATTTCTCGTAGTTCAATATAAAAGATCAGATTAGAAAAGTCTCCATTATTCTGGTGGCATTTCCTGCAGGGCCACACCCGTTTCCATCCCGAACACGGAAGTTAAGCCTGCGGGGCCGATGGTAGTCCAGTAGGGCGAGAGTAGGTGGCCGCCGGAATAATGGAGATTTTTTGTTTTCAAAAACGCGCTGTGTTGGCGTATTGCGGTGTCAAAATTTTGTTTTTACGTTCACCGTACATTCTAGTACGGCTCACGCAAAAACATAATTTTTCCTAGCACTACATCCAACACAGCGCGTTTTTATCCTAGCTAATATATTACGTTGTCGAAACCTGCGTTTTCCTCTTATCGTACTTATCCAGTACGCCTCGGGCAAAGCCTTGGTTTCTCCTAGTATTGCATCTAACACAGCGAGTTTTTTCGAGTAAGTTTATTGAAATTTTAGTTGATTATTGATAATCTATCAATGTAAGTAATTAACAAAATTTATATGAGTAAAAAAGAAGGTTCGAGAAATGAACAGGTCAAAGAAGGTTTAGATACACAGCAAACTGCAAAAAGGGAAGGTGGTCCATCTACTGCAGATATTGATAGTAAGGCTTCTGAGCTAATAACGATGCCGAGCGCGGTGGCTGATATAAAAAGATTTGCGACAGGAAGTGGCGAGAAGAAAAGAAGAGATGCGGGTGAAGAAGAAGATTTTAATATAAGAAAGGAATATTACCTAGGCTGGACTACTGAGGATTTTAAGGCATTAGCAGAAGCGATTGACAGTAGGATAGAGGGACGAAAGGCTGAAAAACAGCTTGATGATGATAGACGCAATAGCGTTATTAGAGAGCGTGGTGAGTTACGACGAGTCACGATTGAAGCTCGGGCCATTGCTTTAGTCGCTAGCATTGATGAAGGTACGCGCTCAGAAATGTACCAGGATTTGATAGGGATAGATGATGGGGACTTTGATTCACAAGAATTCATTGATAAATTTGATTTAGACGAAGAAATATACGGAGATTGGAGTGAAGGTGATTGGAAGATATTAGAAAAAACAATTGATGAAGCTTAATGATATATTGATCTGTTAATTAGAATATAATTTGATTTTTGTATCTCGCGCGTTGACATTTAGCTCATTTTTTCGTACTATCTGCTTGAAAAAAACTATTATGAAAACACGAATTGTTGTTCTCGCAGCCGGAAAAGGGAAACGAATGAATAATTCAATTCCAAAGCCTTTGATTGAGATAGCTGGTCGTCCAATGATTGAGCATCTTGTCGACAGCGTTATTGACTCAGGCATTGATACGCATCCGATTGTCGTAATTGCTCCAGATAATATCGAAGATTTTAGAGATGTATTAGGAGATAAATGTGAGTATGTAACTCAGCAAGATCAGCTTGGCACCAGTGACGCTGTCAAAAGTGCTGAAAATGCTTTCTCTGATGCTGACTGTGTGATGGTTTTCTATGGTGATCATCCATTCCTAACAGCAGAGAAGATGCAGGAATTGCTTGATGCTCATAAGAAATCTGATGCTGTTATCACAATGGTAACCACAACTGTGCGTGGTTTTGAAGGAAATTTTGCTGGACTTGAGCGTTGGGGGCGAATCATCCGTGATGAGATTCATCGAGTGGTAGCAATTCGTGAAGCAAAAGACGCAACTAGCGAAGAGCTTGAGATTCGTGAGATTAATCCAGCCCTATTCGCCTTTGACAAACAATGGTTAGTAGATCATCTTCCTCAAATTTCAAATAAAAACGCCAGTGGGGAGTATTATCTGACAGATTTAATCGAGATGGCAATTGAACAAGGTGAAGAAATCGCCACCATTTCGGCCGAACCTTTAGAGGTTATCGGAATAAACACTCAGGAAGAACTTGAAACTGCAGAACAATTTATGGGATAAATAAACAAGCGCCAGTTAGGCGCTTGTTTATTTAGTGTTACTTTTTCTCTCATCTCAATAAGATTTAAGCAAAAAAGATTTCTCCCTCTTGACATGCTCAGGATCTGACGACTGGGTGTCGAAATGGTGGAGAATGCGGAAATTAGTTTCCAGTCTTGACCCTCCCCTCACACTCATCTTGACGACAGGAGAGACTTTCTCGTGAACACTGAGTGCTGCGTACTGTGTACTGTGCACTGCGCACCGACTCTGTTACCATTATTCATATGATTATCTCAATTAACAAGATCGAAGCTGATATTAAGTTGCTTTGGCAGGCTTGGAAAAAGAATGCTAAAGATTTAGCAAAAAAATCACTTCCATCCTTTCTCTTGCTACTCATTTCGCAAATTATCTTTGGCTTTTTGCCATATCTTACCTTTATACTTAGTGGTCGTTTTCTTGATGCACTTATTGGCGCGCGTAGTTTGATGTTTTGGACACAAAGCATGACTGATATGGTTTGGATGTTTATTGGTTGGATAATTCTCGTGTCATGCCTGATACTTATTACGCGCATTTATAGCAAATTAAATTCATCGGTCGCCCGCGGAATCCGCTGGTTTGTTTTTCTAACTAGTACTTTCTTTTTTCTTTTTCAAACCTCACCAATACTCATTTTCATCATCTCTCTTTTGTTAATCGCTGAAATCTGGATTGTAAAATCCTATCGTTCAATTGTTTGGATTATTATTTCACTTTGTCTGTTTTGGCTTTTGTCTGATTTTCTTCACGCTATTGTCTATCATCAAATAACAGTTGGCACAGGTCTAGCTCTAATCAGCCTATTACTAATCATTCCAGTAAGACAATACATTGATCGATATTTTGTGTCACATGGTTGACATTTTAGCCAAAATCTGGTACTTTTTGATCTTGCTCATTTAAAATTCAAGGATCAAATTCTGTATGAGATAAGCGTTTTGTGTGTTTGATAGGCAATCCCCCTCCACTCCCCCTCGGGAAGGGGGAGTGGTTGCAAATACATAAAGCGCTTGTCTCATGTTTGAGGCTGGTCGTGACCGTCCGCTGACGAGTCAAGATATATCCAAAGGAAGCGATACAGATTGCTACCCTGAGGGTATCCAAAAAAAAGGAAGGAAACGATGTCTCCTAACACTCGTTACCCTGATGTGGCGCTCGCTGAAGCAGCTACTCTGATCAAGTTCGAAGCCCAATTCCGTGGTTGTCTGCGCACCGCTGGCATGCCTGAGGGTTTCTACCAGCGGGTTATCGATGACCCCATCTTCCGCAGGTTGATCGTTGAGTTCGCGAGCGAGAAGATGATGGCTAAACGAGCGCAGGACTTCGCCAACGAGGAAGTCCCCTCGACCTTTGGCTACCATTCCGGTTATCAGGCTCCCAAGCCAATTCTCGAGCAGGTGGCCATCCTGAAGACCCATTTCCCGGAGCTTGCCAATGCCACTTGGAGTCAGAAGGCGGAGCAGAAGGCGGA
>DMOG01000021.1 GCA_003453595.1 Candidatus Uhrbacteria bacterium | reverse complement strand
ATTGGGGAACATGCCCCATAGGGTCTTTACGGGCTCAACTGGTAGAGATTTAGCCTTTTCAAGTGCCACTCTAAGGATTTTTACAATGTCAATCTCAGGAGGAGTTTTGTCTCCATACTGCTGAATATATTGAGAAAGAAGCTTCAATCTTTCATGGATTGCATTGTTTGATGTGGCATCCTCAATAGAGGTGACGAAGGTCTTATCAAAAACCTTTTTACCTTGTTTCAACTTTTCCAATTCTTCGAAAATATAGTCAAAACTTCGTTGTGCCTCCTTAATGTGTTTCTCCATCACATCTGTAAATCTACCTTTGATTGACTCAAAGACTTCGGGAGCAAATTCAAATAGGTCTTGGTCTGGCTTGTAGATAACATCATGCTCTAATTCCGCCCACGCATGATGAAGGACAGTAGTCAGTTGAATTTCACACTTTAGGTTTGTAAACGCAGAATATTCCGTCAGTTTCAGACGATCCTTTTTTAGACTTACGATAATGTGCGTAGCGTTGTAGCTATCCGTGGAATAGCGCAGTTTGTGGTTGATAACCTTAAAATCCTTCCGTATGAGTGGAGTGACGCGTTCAATATCTTTCTCGATGTAGAAGATGATCCTACATCCAGCTAAATCATCCAGCTCCGTAATACTTTTCATTTTTGAATATGCTCCGTTATTCTTGATCTTCTTTTTAAGAGAAGCAATGTCTTTTGCTCTTGCGGCTACGAACTGCGTACGAAAACCATTTTGAGACAATAGCTGTTCTAGGAGAAACTTAATCGTAGAAGCAAAACGACCATACAATTCCGTATTGTATTCAGTCATTAAACTCTCGATTTTAGTTTCTCTTTTACCCATATCATAAAGTCTTGATTTGATTCAGGACATTTTCAATATTCCCATTATGAACCAAGAAGAAGTGCAGCTTGCCCTTTCCTAAATTCGCCCACATTTCACCTATAGCCACCTTGTATTCGGTGTCTTCGTTGCTGATGCGGTCTTCACCCTTCCATTCCAAGGCAACCACAGCACCTTTCTTGGTGACAGCGATAAAGTCAGGATAAAACTTATTTTTCTTCCATCCTTGGATGTAAAAAGGGTCTCTTTTCTCCCTACTTCTAATCCAAAACTCGACATTCGGCAAAGTATCCAAGTCTAAACGTTCAACAAAAGAAAGCTCCTCTTTATTGAGTTTATCGATCTTTTTATAGTAATTCTTGTTAAAGTCTTGAGGCACTTCCTGCGCGATAGTAATCGACTCTGGGAAAGAATCAAAAGGCTTCGTTGTGATTGCGCCTTTTTTTGCAAACTGATCAAAGCGTTTTTTAGCGTATTCCTGCAGTACCCCGTTAATTACTTCGTCGAGTTTAGCCAACAGCAAATAACGATTCACGGATAATTCCGCAAGTGAGTACTTCTTGAGCTGGAAATCGATAGCTTTATCGATAAATTTAACTTTGTCGCTCTTCTCAAGAAGAGTGAAACGCATCTTTTTATCCAACCACTGCACCAACTCCTGCTTGGTGAAATTTTTGTCTTTGTATGTTAGATGCAACATTTGCTGCGCACCTTTTATCCATTTGTCTTCCTTGATATCAATAACAGCGCGACCATCGTTATCGTAGTGTATTTCAAAATCAAAATTCGCATCTTCTTTGGCAAGCTCAAAATCTTCGCCGATCAAATCTTCAAATGACAATTTGTCACCATCCAGACTGATCATTGGTGCTGCAAAGTCTTTCTTTACCGCTCGCTCAATTTCTAGCTCGTATTTTTGTTCTTTTTGAGAGGAATTTAAGAGGTCGAATCTGCTATATCCGTTTGTCTCAAGCCCAGAAATAATCTGTGTTGCCGCTTCATTGAAATTCCGAGCGGAAGCAAAAATATAACAACGGTTCAGATTTTCATTTTCTTTCCTCTTGGCATATGGCATGCGAATAATACGCCCGATAATCTGCTCAACCGCAATTTTCGCCCCGACATTGGCAACGGAAATCAAAACATAGGCAAAAGAACAGTCCCAACCTTCCGCGAGTGCGCTTACGGTGATGATGTAGCGGATTTTACACTTCCTACTGAATAGATCGACTCCCTCAAGATCATTTCTCTCTGAGGTCTTGATGGCAATTTCGTCTTCGGAAATTTTGGCACTTAATAAATACTCCTTAATCTGATCAACCGTCACGCTAGGACTTGTTTTACTTTTTGGTTGCGCCTGTATTAAGGCAATAGGACGAATATATTCTCCTTTTATCTTCTTCGCATCCTTTTCAAGTTCATCTTGCTTTTCAATTCCTCTAGCAACAGAATTATTCCACTGAGTTGCGCTTTCAAGAACAAGCGGAATTTTTACCATTTGTTCTTCCTTGAGTTCCGATGCGTAAATATCAACCAAAATATTACTACCCCCTCTTGGAGTTGCCGTATATTCAATGATAAATGACGGATTCAGCTCTTTAAGAAAATCTATGGAGAGTTGCGTTTTCGTCTTGTGCCCCTCATCAATAACCACGAGTGGGCTACTAATTCTGACGACATTTGCCAGCGAATTGATGACTGTTTTATGTTCATCTAATTCCAAACTGTCATTCTCCTGAATATTCTCAAAGTGACTAAGTAAGGCACCATTTTCTTGATAAACTTTATACTTGTTTTGCAAAGTCTTTTCTTTGCGGAAGGCATCCAGACTAGAGACGACAACACAAAGATTATCTTCGACATCTTCTTTCCGAATACGAAGAGCTTCTTCGTTTGAAAAAATACGGATGTTATTCTGAAAAGCCTCATCAAGGACTTTTCTATGCCAATCGTTACGATCTTTAAACTTTTTGAGGGTTTGGCTTTTAATAGCTTCAGAAGGCACAAACCACATAATGATGCCGCGCTCCATTTTGTGCTTCAAAACAGACCCCATTATTTCAGTCACGGCATGACAACCAACGAGCGTTTTACCGCCACCAGTCGGAATTTTTACACACACAAAAGGCACCTCGCCAAAAAATTCGGAGTTATACGGCTGATTCGTTATACCCATGAAGGCGTATTTTGAGCCAACATGTTCCAGCTCTCTCAAATAGTCTTTGAGGGTGTCTAACGCTTTTTGCTGATACTTTTTTAAAAACATAGTAGTAGATTAATAAACTTTTACTTCGTACGGGATTTGTTTAAACACGATGTTGTGTTCATCCAGCATTTTTTCATCAACCGTACAATTGTCGGCATAAATAACCTTTTTTGCCTTAGTAGCTCTTAGTTTTTTCAGAAACCCCTTATTCAAAATATTTTTGCCCTTTTCCGTATAAATCAAATAATACTCTGTCTCATTGAGCTCACCGATAAAATTCTTGTCTACTTTGGCACGATCAATATTTGTTTGAGTTTCGGTGAAGTAGATATAAGTTGCGAACTGGTCAAAGTCGCATTCCTCTTCAATATGCCCCTTTTCGTTGAAAAGTGGCTTTGATAGCTCACAGAATTCGAAACCATCGCTGTAGTCGTATTTTTTCACTACACGCTTAATACGCTCAGCAGTAATGTCTTTTGCAACATGGTCTTCCATTTCAATGAGGATAAATCTTCGATCGCCACCGTCTTCCTTGTTCAAACTCAAAACGGCTTGACCAGTTGTACCAGAGCCAGCAAAGGAGTCTAAAATTATGTCATTATTTCTAGTAGCAACTCTTACTAAGTATTCCATTAAACTAATAGGTTTAGGATTATCAAATTTAGTATCTGGTAGTAGTTCTTTTAAAAATACCGTCGTGCTTTGTGCGTCAAAAACACCCCAATGGCTTTTAATTGCCATGTTCTCGTTCCTCATTTCATGCATGAATTCTTTTTGCTTTGGAAGAGTTTCCTTCCACAAAATTCGATCTTCTTTTATCATTCGTTCTAAAGACTCTTTAGAAAAAGCCCATGTGTTCGTATACGCTCTGCCTGTATTTTGGTCTACAATAGTAAATGCTTGATCGATGGATTTTGTTGTACTTTTTATATTTGACTCTCGCCAAGGCCCTCTTGGATCATTATCTGGATTTTTAAATTTTCCCGACTCCTCGGTTCTTTCCTGACCAACGAACTTAAATCCATCATGTTTTTGATAAGCAATTATATATTCGTGTACATTAACGATCATGTTCTTTGGTGGCACACCTTTTGCAGATGATTTTTTATCCCAAACAATGCTATCAATAAAATTCTCCTCACCAAAAATCTCATCCATTACAATTTTCAGGTGACAATGCTCATTATCATCCATCGACACAAAAATAACTCCGTCATCAGAAAGCAAATCTCGCAGAAGCTTAAGACGCGGATACATCATGCATAACCACTTGTCGTGATGACATAAGTCAGCAATCTGATTTCCGACTACTTTTCCAAGCCATTTTTTTATCTTTGGTGAGTTAACCTTGTCGTTATAAACCCAGCTTTCATTTCCAGTGTTATATGGAGGATCAATGTAAATGCATTTCACTTTGCCGCCGTAGTAAGGCATTAATGCTTTTAATGCCTCAAGATTATCCCCGTGAATAATGAGGTTTTGAGAATTATCGCCCACAGAGGCGGACTTCACTTTGCGAAGAAGCCGAAAAGGAACCTCCTTGTCGTGGTTCACTACCGCTTCCTTGCCGATCCAATTTAGTGTAGGCATAATTACTGATTAATTTGCTTGTTGATTGTAACTCCTCTTGAAATTTTTACGCTTCCTATCGGGCTTTTAATATCAATATTTTCCAATTTCGCCTCTTGATTACCAGTAGCCTTAAATTCCATACCTGTTACACCCCGAAGAGTTTCGGCCTTTTGTTCAATGGCCACATCTTTTATTTGCACCTTTTCTCCATTGCCCAAATTTACACTCATCCCCTTTACATCCTGTAAATGAGTGGCTTCCTGTTTGATGCTAACTTTTTTTATTTCCATAATGTTTCGTATCTTCTTAAAAGGCCAGCTAAGTATTGAGATGACTGTCTGAACAATATTAAGAAGAAAAGTTATTATTTCCATATTTATCTAATTAATTCATCAAGAGTCACGCCTAATCCAGCCGCGATCTTCGTAACCGTATCAATAGACGGATTCTGAACAGCGTCTGATTCTATTTTAACAAGCGTTGGATATGGCAAATCAGCCTTCTTGGCCAACTCGTCTTGAGTTAGATCCTTTATCGCTCTCCACGCTTTAATTTTCGCACCTATCGTTTTTGTGGTTGTCATAATTGGCTGGTAATCCTTGGTTACATTATATCAATTTTATGACCTTCTACAAGACCATATTTTACAAAATTCTAGACCGAATTCGAACTACAAACCAAAAGGTATTTTCTCTACAATCTAATCCACTTTAGCTTTCAAAATTCCTCAAACGAGCCAAATGGTCTCCCTATAGTTCAAACCGCATCCACCTCAACAAAACTGCTAACACATACAGCAAACAAGCACCATTCGCGCAAAAATAAAAATCCCTCTTTTTAGAGAGACTCTTATTGATGGTGGACCCTATCGGGCTCGAACCGATGACCTCTTCCATGCCATGGAAGCGCTCTAGCCAACTGAGCTAAGGGCCCGTGATTTATATTCCTTGCTCAAAGTAGTGTAGCTGATTTATAAAAAATGTCCAGAAAAAAGATCAATTATGATTGACAATGTATGGCCTGATGTTAAGCAAAAGTAAACTTCCGATTACACCAATACATGATAAAAGAATAATCAACCATTCAAATCCAATTGTTGCTGCCAAAACTCCACCAATTGATGCCGCTACAGCTGAGCTCATATCAACAAGAGTAAAATAGATACCCCACTCAGTTCCCTCTCTACGGCGATCGATATGACGAGTGAAAATCGCCATGTAAGCTGGGAACAATGCCGCTCCGGTAATTCCCACACAAAACTGAACAAAGTAGAGTTCTAAGGGCGTTGAGATAAAAATATAGGAAAGTGGGATCAATGCTCCAAACAAGGAACCAAGAAACAAGATCCAGAAATCATCTTTTTCACCACGAATTCTATCAAGAATTGAAGCAATCGGAATCTGAAATATACTCTTTGTAATTAGATAAATCGACGCTGAAATTCCAGCCACTGCCATACCTCCGCCAATAATAAAGTCCTCAATATAAATAGCAAAAATCGGAGACATAAGCCCCGAAGCACCAACAATTAATATATCAGAAATAATAAGCATCCGAACAACTGTATTGATATTTAGTAAAAAATAATCACGAACAGGCATTGATCTTCTTGTCATATATCTCAATTATACACTGAATTTTCCAAAACAGTCGAACCCCCACATGCGCGTGCAGTGGGGGTCGAGAAAGAGGGGGCGGAGTCAGAGTCGATCGATCTTGAGCTCATAGTTGCGCTCACGAACATCGTTCTCCGAGACGACATCCATCTCCCAGGTGACCTGGGTGACGTTGCCGTCGGTCATGCTGTCATCGTCGAAGAGCGCGATCGCGGGGCCGTTATTATAGGCCACCGCGCCCGTGCACTCGGCATCGAACAGCGGGCCGACTCCATCGAAGTAGATGTAGGACATGTAGCCGTCCACGATGTAGACATCGCCCACGACCGTGAAGTCGCTGCGGTTGCCCTCGAAGTCCTTGATCGTGAACTCGCAGGAGACCTGCAAGTCCGTCACATAGACATTCGGGTCATCGTAGTAGCCACTGTCCCACTCGATCATCACGAAGTCGTTCTGGTAGCCGTAGTCACCGCCGTTGCCCATGTCGACATCGCACTGGATCTGACCAGTGGAGTCGATGTAGCAACCGCCGCCCATCTCGAAGCACCCGGAGGTGCAGATGGACAGGACGACGAGGATCATGGCGAAGACGATGTTCTTGAGATTGCGGGTCATGGCGTCTCCTTTTCTGCTCTCTCGGGCAGAAAATGTGGAGGGGAATTGCGCGTGGTTTTACCGATGTGGTTCACCTACGCTTCTATAGCACAGTAGAGAAAGGATGAGAGATTTGTAAAGAACGATCTCTCTGCTGTGCTGTAGGAGGGTGGTGAATGAGCTTTCTTGTTTTCAATAAAGAAAACCGCCTGTGTCTATCTCGATATTTTGAGAGAACCAGGCGGTTTTCTACCAACATAGTTTGACTATGCTGATATGTACTTCTTTTACCCAGAAGTTAGGGCTCTCTCTAATTGTAATGTTCGATCAGGTCTGCCAGATGTCGTTTGATCTTAACGCTGATACTATAACACATTTCCAAGGTTTTGTCAAGCCCCTACCACTGTTTTAGGGCTAGTTTTAGCTGTAAAAATAAGGCATAAATATAGGTGTAGAACAGAAAATTCAACGCAATAACCACCCCCACCCTTCGCTCTGCAGAGCTTCGGAGCGGCACAGCTCACCCCTCCTTAAAAAGGAAGGGAAATCGAGATAATAACCGCGTAAAAACCACTCCAACTCCCCCTTCGTAAGGGGGAGAGATCGATTTCGAACCCTACATTCTACTTTCTACATTCAACCTTCTGCGTTATAATAACAACACTATGAAAAAGCTTGTCGTGCTTGTTTTTAGCTTACTTTTGCTCTTCCCTACTAAAACCTTTGCTTTTAATGCAAACTACCTTATTTCTGACTGGGATTTTACTGATATTTTTTCTCTGGACTTTAATCAAATCCAGCACTATTTAAACCGTGGTTTTTTAGCTGATTATCAGACTGAGGACTCAGAAGGTAAAGTTCGATATGCTACTGACATTATTTGGCGAACTGCACAGAATAATGGCATTAGCCCTAAAGTCTTACTAGTCATGTTGCAAAAAGAACAGTCTTTAATTGAAGACGATGACCCTAGTCAAAATCAGCTTGATTGGGCCATGGGCTATGCTGTCTGCGATTCTTGTAGTAAATCTGACCCAGCTATCCAACGCTGGCTAGGATTTGGCAAACAAATCAATTCCGCAGCCATGCAACTCTCTGACGGCTACTTGGCCGATATTGAGGCCTATGGAACAACTCAAGGTAAATATGGACCAAATGTGCCAGTGGAAATTGATAACGCCATTGTTACGCCAGTTAATGCAGCCACAGCTGCTCTTTATGCCTATACCCCACATCTTCATGGCAATGAAAATTTTGTAGAAATTTGGGACAGGTGGTTTAGCACAAACTATCCTTCGGGCTCTCTTTTACAAGCCGTTGGCGATGCCGGAGTATATGTTATTGAATATGGATTCAAAAGACCGATTCATAGTTGGAGCGCTCTTGTATCGCGATTTAATCCCAACCTGATAATTGAAGTCAGTCAAGAAACCCTAGATAATTATCCAGATGGATCACCAATTGACTTCCCAAACTATTCAATACTTCAGGATCAAGAGAGCAGTATTTATTTACTTGTCGATGATACCTTGCGCCCTTTTGACTCAGCCGATGCTTATCATTCTCTAGGTTTTAAAGATGATGAACTTAATCCAATTGATAGTGATGATCTTGCCTTATATGAAATCGGTGAGCCGCTAACTGTATCTACCACAAGCATCACTGGTGAGTTAGTTAGGCTTTCTACAAATGGAGCATACTTTTACTTACAAGGTGGGTATCGCCACGCTGTTCTAACAGAAGACATAGCTCGTGTCAGATTTGGATCTCATGCTCGAAGCATCATACCTATGGAAGTTGAGCAGTACAAAGAGGCAGATCAACTTTTATTACCTGATGGCTATTTAATAAAGTCTGGATTAGAACCAACTGTCTATGTGGTTGCTGAAGGTGAAATACTACCGATTGCTTCGGAAAGCACATTTAATTCGTTTGGCTGGCAATGGAATGATATTATTACAGTATCAAATGAAACCATCGCCCTTCACCGCCTCGGCGACACAATTGAATAACACTCACCCCTACCACATAGTTCACGAACGACACGACCTATACCCCTTTTACCACTCAAAAATATGCTCGTCTTCGCTGCCTTGGCCCCAAGCTCACCCTTACTTCTTCCTTCCATACACAAGGAAAAAGGAGTTAAGTTGCAAAAAACTTTAGATGCCATGAAAAAACTTGGGGAGGATCTATATATCTCACATCCTGACGCTATCCTTTTGCTAAGTGAGCATCCAACATCATTTGAAGATGCTTTTTCTATTAATGTTAGTGACCCATATAAATTTGATGTTTCTGCCTTTGGCGATCTGGGATTTAATAAAACTCTTCACCCTGACATTGAAACAATCGATAGATTGCAACGCTCATTACGAAAACAAAATCAACCTATTACTCTAACCACTGACCAAGCACTTGATCATGGTTCTGCCGCCGCCATCGGGTTGCTCACCGAGAATCTGCCAGATGTAAAATTAATTCCCATCACATTCTCTAGTCTTGATGCCAAAGCTCACTTTCAATTTGGTCAGGCATTAAAAGATATAGTCGTTAACTCAGATAAAAGAATTGCAATTATAATTTCCGGTGATCTTTCTCATGCGCTTGAAAGTTCATCGCCAGCTGGATATTCCAAATATGGCAAGGAGTTTGATGAAAAAATAACTGAGATAATTTCTCAAAAAAATACGGCCGGTTTAATAGCTATGAACCAAGAAAAAATTAACCAAGCGCAACAAACTATTTATCCACAACTTTTAATTCTATTTGGGCTTTTAGAACGGATATCTGTTAAAACACATATCCTAAGCTATGAATCACCATTTGGCGTTGGGTACATGGTTGCAAATTTTGAGATTCGATAACTATGATTGCGCAAATTATTCCGCTTGTGCGCTTGCCACGGAAATTTGCGCATTTTGATTACCTGATCGCTGAGGGAATTACTCTTAGCGTTGGCGATGTTGTTAATATTCAATTTAAGCATTGCGAAACACTTGGTGTTGTGCGCGGCATTTCAAAAAGTACAGAACAATCAAAGTTAAGCAAAGTTGATAGAATTGCTTTTAAGCAACTATTGACTGCTGATGACATTCTTCGTTTGGAAAAAATCGCTGGGCAAATTGTTCAATCCCCTTCTTCAATTTTCCTGGCAACACTCAATGGCATTGAGCAAAAAATGCAACAAACTACTTTGGTTGCTGGCACGCAATTAGGAAAGATCGATGCGCAAACTGCAGGCACTATCAAACTTGCCTTACAGACTCTAGCCAAGCATGACCTGTGTTTTGAAACTTCACTGGAAGGAGCGATTGCTACAGTTTATTCCCTTTGTTCAAGAAAAAACCAACAAATTCTTATTCTTGTTCCACGCGAACGAGACGCAGAGATTTTTTCTTCTTACATTCCAAATCAACACGCTGTTCTCCATGGAAAAACAAAACAATCACAGCGAAGATGGATTTTAGAAAACTGGCAATCTGGTAAACTACAAATTTTAATTGGTACTAGACAAGCATCACTTCTGCCAGCGTCAAACATAGGTACTATTATTATATACGATCCGGATTGTCCTGATCATGCCAACTCAATGCGCAATCCGCGTTTCGATGCTCGGGCATCATCAGAACTACTTGCCAAGCAACATGATGCTCATCGATTATTTTTAGGACCATTAAGTCGGGTTGAAGAACTTGGGGTTAATAAAATTAAATCAACAATACCACCGTGTCAGTTGGTTGATTTGGGTAATCAAATGGAACGCACAAATAGCTTACTTATTAGTGATTTATTACAAAAAGCCATTAAAGAGGCTTTACAAAACAAGAAATCCGTGCTACTTTCTTACAATGCAAAAGGCGTTGCCAAGCGTCTACAATGCAAAGCATGTGGTCACATCCCACTTTGCGGAACCTGTGGTGCGCAACCTCATGTTAGATCTGGGGACCTTGTCTGCCCTGTATGCAAAACTGAAATGTGGATTCCACAAATATGTCCGGCCTGTTCCAAAAAAACATTAGGAATGAAAGGAATTGGAAACAAAAAACTTGCCACTGATCTGCAAAAAATGTTTCCGCAAGCACACATTGGAATCATTGATAAAGAACATCGATACAGCTCAAACGCTTCCATAATACTAGTCACGGAATTTTACTTTCAAAGCTCATACAAACCGTTTCCTATTGATCGCTTTGGACTTATTGCCGAGATATGTATTGATAAGTCGCTAGGAACTGATTATCTGTCATCAATGACAACTGCTCAACGATTGTATCGGATTTTGCACATGGCATCAGTTCACAAGGCAAAAGTTATAGTACAAACATGGGTCCCGGAAATTATCAAACCCATGCTTGATGCAGAAAAATTTCTTAAATCTGAATCTGAACTTAGAAAAGCATACCAACTTCCTCCATTCACAGATCAGTTTGAGATAAAGGAAAAGGCAGATGAAAATATCAAAGTCATTACATGCAAACACAAAGATCGAGATCAACTGCTAAAAAAACTAACCTCTCTTCCCAACACAACAACCATTAAACCAACATTAAGCTCATATGAAACTCAAAGTTCTGACAATTCCGAATGAACTTCTTAGAGAAGTCTCTAAGGAAATAAAAAAGGAACAGCTGCAAGATAAAGATCTGCAGAAACTTTTTGATGACATGATTGAAACAATGAAAGCTGAGGATGGAGTTGGAATAGCTGCTCCGCAGATTGGACAGCAGATTAGAGCAATTGTGGTTACACTAGAAAACGGTCCAGAAATCTATATCAATCCAGAAATTACCAAACGATCACTGCGAAAACAAAAAGGTGAAGAAGGTTGTTTGTCTGTGCCAGAATTAAGAGGCATTGTGGAACGCTATCAATCAATATGTATCAAAGCTCTTGATCGTCATGGAAATCCAATCAATCTTGATGCTTCAAATCTAGGAGCAATAATCTTCCAACACGAAATCGACCACCTTGACGGCATCCTATTTATTGACCGGGCAAAAAATGTTTATCAGTTTGAATAGCTAACGTGAATAACACCCACATTCCCATCTTGATTAGCGTCAAACTCCATATCTCGACCACACCCTCCCCATCTCGAGCGGAGCGAGAGATCTTCTCAGTCCGAGAGGATTTCTCCTAGACGTCGAAATTGGGAAAATTAGTTCCCATCTCGACACGCACTATTCCCATCTCGAAGATAGGAGAGATCTTCTCAGATCAAATCGAAATAAAAAAAATCCCACCGCATATCGCAGTGGAATTTTTTATTCAATCTATTGTCTGATTACCAAGAACACAACATAGGCCACATAAAGCAGGATCATGAAAATTCCTTGCCAGCGTTCGATTACGCGCTTTTTTCCAATGAACATAACCACAAACAGTAATAAACTGGCAAAAATTGTCATGCCAATATCAAAATTTGAGCTTTGCTCAAAAGGTAACGGTCTGACGATTGAACTTAAACCAAGAATCCAAAAAATGTTGAAGATGTTTGAGCCAACTATGTTTCCAATAGCAATGTCTGTCTGCTTTTTATAAGCCGCAACTGCTGAAGTTGCCAACTCTGGCAACGATGTTCCAATTGCTACAACTGTAAGTCCAATTAGCGACTGACTAACATCCAATATCTCAGCAATATGAACTGCGCCATCAACAATCCATTTTCCACCAACAGTAAGACCTACAAGTCCCAATAAAACAAAGACGATTGACTTAAAATAACCATGATCCGTGATCTCCACTCCTTTTATGCCTGCATCTTTAAGTTTTGCAATTCCAAAAGTGTAATAAAGGAAAATCAAAAAGAAACTAATAAGTACAATTCCGTCGATTCTGGTAAGCCCGGAAAAACCACTTCCATCAATCAAAAAATCATTTGCCATTACTCCAACCATGATCGCTGCTAGTAATGCAAATGGAATTTCCTTAGCAATAGTATTTTTCTTAGCAACAATCGGATAAATTATTGCACAAATTCCAAGCACTAGTAGGATATTGGCAATGTTGCTTCCGAGTACATTTCCAATTGCTATTTCCGTGTTACCAGATATGCTAGCGAAAATGTTAACAATAAGTTCTGGAGCCGAAGTTCCAAACGCAACAATGGTTAAACCAATAACGATTGATGAGATTTTGAGTTTCTTAGCAATCGAAGACGATCCATCAACCAGCAAGTCAGCACCTTTGATAAGCAAGACAAAGCCAAGAATGAATAAAATATAGACGAGCATAGATTAAAGTAAAAAATAGAAAGTATAAAAAGGCTTGATAACGACGATATTATACCATTATTTTAAAAACCACGGATTTTTGTCTGTGGTTTATCTTGGCTTGATTGATCTAACTAATTTTTCCGGTTCGTCAGTGCCAATTCTAAAAGCTGATCCATTCTTGAGCGTAATCTCAACAGCATCAAATCCAGACACATTGTATATCCACAATCTTGGAACTAAACAAAACCTAATCCCCCATCCATAGTACCACTTGTGTTTGACTGCTTTTACTGACTCAATCTGATCAAGCGCAAACTTTTTTCTAAATAAACCAAAACCAAACTTGAATCTTAAAAACTGATTATCGATCTCCACAGTCAATGTCGTGAACGATGACAGGATAGCCACAACAAGCACCATAACGATCAAAGCGGGCATTAGTGTATTATCTTGCATTAAAATAAATCCAAACAATGCGATCACAGCAACCAGAACATATATCATTAAATATCCAACCTGAGTGTGTTTATAAATCATATTATCGATTATTATGACTTACCCACCATCTTTTAATAATTGGCATGGAGAGCGTAGAAATAATAAAGGCAACAGCCGGAACGATCGCGTTTACGAGTGGCTTTGGCAGCCCAGCAAAATGAAAAAATAGAACAATCACAATATAGGTGAAAAGCGAAACAACAACTCTCCTTGTCCAGCTAGTTTCCCAAGCCTTATCGAGCTCAACCCGCTCATTTCTTTTCTTAATTTCGTTAACCTCGATATATAATTGATCAATTTTCATATTTATAATAAGTCAGACGCTTCAAGGGTTGATATATGGTCGAGCATATCTTTTGTCATTTCTTCTATACCAAATTCATGCTTCCATCCCCAATCTTTTCTCGCAACGCTGTCATCAATGGAACGCGGCCATGAATCCGCAATCCTTTGTCGATCATCTGGGTTATAGCTACAAACAAAACCGGGAATGCACCTTGCAACCGATGTTGCTAATTCCTCCGCTGAAAAGCTCATAGCTGTTAAATTATAACTCGTTCTAACTTTAATATTTTCAATTGGCGCTTCCATCAACTCTATTGTAGCTCGAACAGCATCAGGCATATACATCATTGGTAAAACAGTATCCCGTCCAACAAAACAATCATATTTTTTATTTTTAATGGCTTCAAAATATATAGCTACAGCATAGTCAGTGGTACCACCACCTGGCTCAGTTTTGTAACTAATTATACCAGGATATCGCAAACTACGAACATCAAGCCCGTACTTTTTCCAATAATATTGACATAAAAGCTCACCTGCAACTTTTGTTACGCCATAAATAGTAGTGGGATCCAAGATTGTGTTTTGAGGAGTGTTATCACGCGGCGTAGTTGGCCCGAATGCCGCAATCGAACTTGGCCAGAATACTTTAGTAACACCTCGATCGCGTGAAATATCAAGTATATTCTTCAACCCCTCCATATTCACCCTCCAGGCTAAATCCGGGTTTTTCTCTCCTTTGGCTGATAGTATTCCAACAAGATGATAAATCGTATCTGGTCGATACTTCTGCACTAATTCATCCAATGCGGGTTTATTTGTTACATCAACAATTTCAAACGGACCAGATGATAACTCTCCTTCTATTGGTTTTGAATGGCCGACTGCGACAACCTGCTGTTCTCCATATTTTTTTCGAAGTTCGATTACTAATTCCGAACCAATTTGGCCAGTAGCTCCAGTAACAATAATTTTTTTTGATGTCATACTTAACTCAGTTAATAATTATAACCAATTATTTTGTTTATCTGCTCTTTGCTATCCACTTTTTATCAATCGCATCTTCAAGGTCGATACCAAATAAATTGGCAATAACAATTGCCATACCAACAACATCAGCTAGTTCTTTTGCTAATTCATTTCTTGAAACTTCTTCAGTAACATGTTTTTCAGGACGACTTTTTTTCCTATGTATTAACAGGGCCTGTGCAAACTCCCCGACCTCTTCATACAACTTCAAAACAGCAAAGTCCTCATCAATCTGCACATTATATTTTTCACCATAGCTTACAGCATTCTCAACGACTTTTTTTGATAAATCTTTAAACTCCATAAATGAATTAGTTAATTTAATTAAAATTTAGTATGTGTTTGTACTGCATATTTTTTCATTGATTTAACTATACCAAATACTAGTATTTTCACAAAATATTTCGATTTTATACATAATATACAACATAATATACGCAGTTGACCTTTGTAATCCGTCAAGATATAATTACTTAGTATGGAAGAAATAAAAAAGAAATTACTTGAACACGATATACGCTTCGATGCTCATGATGCGAGATTCGATGCTCATGATGCGAGATTCGATGCTCATGATGCGAGATTCGATGCTCACGATAAACGATTCGATGCTCACGATAAACGATTTGACGAACACGACGCGCGTTTTGATGCTATTGATAAACGCTTTGATAGCATAGACGGTCAAATCGATTTTCTTGCTCAAAAAATGATCGAACATGACGAAGATATTAAGGAGATAAAAGCTACAATGGCGACTAAACAAGATTTGGCAAAATTAAAGTCTGAAATTCTAGAACCTTTGGACGAAATGATCACACTTATGAAAAAACGCGATGAAGAAATGACTATGCAAGCGCATGGCATTCAAAGACTTAACGATAGAGATGACAAAATAGACGCGAGGATTACATCACTACATCCATTAGCAGTATAGACCTATTATTTCTTTTTATTGAAATCTTCTTCGGTTAATTTAGCTTGACGCAAAATTGATCTAAAAGTGCCATATTTAATATCTTTACCATGAATAGGGATAATAACCGTCAAGATCGGATCCCCTAATTTTCTATATTTTGCATGCGATCCTGTCTGTGAAACAAAAAAGAAGCCCTTGCTTTCAAGGACCCTTACTACAAGCCGAACTAGATAAGATTTAGGCATACTTGACCGTAACTGAAACAATTGCAGGTTTTTTTACTTCCGTTCTTTCTGGGATTGGTGCATCTTCAAAGTATAATGACAATGCATCTTGCAACATTGCCAAGGCCTCTTTTTTTGTCTTACCAAAACTAGATACTTCCACTTCTAAACATTGAGATACATAATAATCCCCTTCTTTCCATACAATTGATTTTAGATTTACTTTACGCATACTTTACTATTTATATTAACATCGTATCGTATTAATTGAATTGCAACAACTACTCTATAACCAACCATTCCATTCTTTATAAAATTCATCGAGAAACTGCTCCATAAATTCATGCCTGTGTTCAGCTATGGATTTACCGGTGCCTGTATTCATTCTATCTTTAAGCAAAAGAAGTTTTTCATAAAAATGATTCAATGTTGGGGCATTTATGTTTAGATAATTGCCAAACTCTATGAATATGCCACTAATCATGCCCGCCCTCGGCATTAGATAAAACTCCTTTTACAAAATCTATAGTTTTCTGAATAACTATTTCTTGACCTGTTTCCATATAACACTCATTTTACCACAGCATCGACGCCTGACGCGGAGTGGCATCGAAAGAGTGTAACCGCACACACGCTGTTATGTGATGTGCTCGTTTTTACGGTCTATATAACGGTGGTGTTATTACTTTGTAGACATTATCAATTTTTTTGACATAGTACTGAAATTTTGTTTCTGGTTGCATCTCCTCTTCTGTCATTCCACCAAACGGGCCGTATAGTAAGATACTGTCGTCGCTATTAATAAATTGAACAGTGAATTTGTATAAATCGTCTCCTGTCTGTTCACTACTCAATACTTCTACTTTTAAACATGTCCCAACGGCTTCACAATAATTTGCAAGTTCTTCGGCCTTGGTAGAGCTTTTTGTTTTTGTGTGTCGATATTGAGTTACCATACTCCAGTCATAATCCCCATTGCCGTCTAAAGGATAAAATATTTCAACTGCACTTTCATAATCCTCGATAACCAAAAAGTCAAAATAACTAACCAATGTTTCCTGAGGTGTTATTTGTTGTCGCCCGTGCCAAAGAAAAATCCCACCCACAAGTATTAAAACTAATAAAACTATCCCCAAGCCAATACTCTTAAACTTCATATTTATCTTATAATTTTACTAAACGCAGACCCAATAATAATACCAACCGCCATAATTATTTATTATCTTTTATTCGCCCAATCCCTGCTCGCAAGAGAAAAGACAAAGCCACAATCATAACAATGGCGATTATTAGCAATGGCGTGATCATCAAAAACGATCCGCCGGAGCTGATTCCGAAAATGGAAAATACAACCGTATACCCAATTACAAAGATCATGAGAATTACAGCCAAGACAATCATTACTATTCCTGTTACTTTTGATTTTTGCATAAATAAAAAACTTTTCTCTAACTATCTTGAATTTTACCATAAAACCAAACAAATTCAATGTAAAAACAAAGCGCAATAAAGCGCTGGTGTTTTGTGTAATGTTTGCGGATATCTAATTTATTCTTTGTCAGCAAATACTATGAGTCGCTCGGAGAAGGTTTTTTCCACATCATCCCAGGATCCCGTACAAGTGATGAGGTTAAGGTGAGCTTTGCTGTCGTTTGAAAAAAATACATCTGAAGCGTCGTCGTTCATGCCATAAATGCGAATTTCGCGTACGACAAAAGTAATGATCGCACCATTTTCGTCTTGAGTGTATATTTTTTCGCCTTCGTGTATTTTATCTAAATTATCAAATACTGCCGGTATATTATTTTGCCAACCGTAATGTCCGGCCATAACCGCACTTCCAATTTCCCCAGGGCGCGGTCCGAGGTTATACCACGCCACCTCATCTGGACCTTTAGGTGCGTCCATTGCTCCGTCACGCGTCACTCCCACGGGAATAACAGCAGAATCAACACCAATCTCTGTAATCTCTAAACGCACTGGCAACCCGACATTTGTTTGTTCTTGATTTGAAAGAGCGATAGCATCTTCAATAACAAATACCGATCCACCATGAATCGAACTTTTTTGAAAAAGATATATAAGGGATCCCGAAAAAACAGCAAGCCCCAACAGCACAACTATTAATCTCGCTCGTTTTGATATATTTTTGATTTGCATAAATTTTGCAAAAAGCTTTTGACCACGAACTCCAGACAAAAAGCTCGTCTGGCATTTACTTACCTATTCTTCCTTATATTTGACTGAGATATCTGTTTTCTTCGAGCAAGCCAAGAGAGGATTAAAATCCCAAAGATGCCAACTGGCATAATGCCACACCATAGAATGTTTTTTCCATCGACATGAAGTCCTGTGCTTGGCAGCTTGGGAACAACAACATCAGGATTAGAAAAGATGACGGGAGTCACGACAACGGGAGTCACAACAACAGGGGTCACGACAACAGTAACAATCGCGAAGTCTCTGGCTGTTAGACTATTAGCTTCTCCACTCACAGTGACTGTATTTACCGTTGTGTTCGTGAGGTTTGTTTGACAGGTGTAAACCCAGATTTCAGTGATATCAAGCTTTGAATCACTATTTGTGTCGCCGGAAATATAGTTTACCGGACCGCACATATCATCAGTGAGGCGAACATTACTTAAGGGAACTATCCCTGGGTTGGTGACTTTATTAGTATAGGTGACTGCGCCTCCTCCGACGGAAAGCAGGAGTGGATTTGGAACTTTGGTAACATGAATCAAGGGTGGCACCACTGGAATACCAACAATAACTGTAGCGTTTGCAATATCAGTTGCACTTATGCCATTTGCCCATCCAATCGCGGTAATAGTGTTTGTGTGGGTTTCTGCGATGGCTATGGAACAGGTATGAACCCATATCTCATCCACATCAAGCCTGGCGTCACTGTTTGTATCACCAGAAATCAAAACTATAGGACTACAGGTATCGCCGACCATGGTTATATCAGATACTGGAACTGTTCCAATGTTACTAAGCGTATAAGTGTACTTTACTGTGCCAGGACCATTTGGCAAAGACAAAGGACTTGGTACCTTTACCACATCAATAAGCGGTGGCGCTGGTGGAATGTATGAACTGCCACCCGATGAAGATGGAGCAATAGCAATGTCGTTATTCGTGATGGTACAGGTCTTTATATCACCTAATGCAAGAGTAATGGTGCCATCCGTGGCACAATTACCACCAATTACAGAAGTGTATCCCGAATCAGGGGTCTCAGAAACTGTATGCGATCCTACTGTGGTTGTGCTCACAACTCCTGACGTCACGCTAAAGCCATCAATAAAAAGGGAGAAATCAGCAATCACTTTGCTAGCACCACTATCATTAACAACTACTTTGTTCACGATAAGCTGGGGCGCAATATCGTTGTTGGTGATGGTGCAGGTTTTGGTTTCACCAGCCGTAATTGTTCCCGAACAATCACCTGAACCGGTTTGTAAATAGCCGGCCGGAACAATAGGTTCGGTTACTGTGTAAGAACCGGCATCCAGCGTGACATCCACGCCAGCTTCTGAACCGGTAAAAGAAGGGTTTGAAACATTAGTGCCAGCGATGTTTATCGTAAAAGCACCAGCAGTCGCTGTCCCTCCATTATCATTAATAACATGCTTGATGATATGAAGGGTGGCGGAACTAGAAGGAACCGGCGAAATATCGTCATTTGTAATAGTACAGGTTGCACTCTCTCCAATAGCTATGGTGACAACAGAACCAACTTGGGCACCACCCACACAAACCCACGCGCTGGCAGTATAACCAGATGGCACACCACTTTCAGAAAGTGTATAAGTATCTGCTTTAAATGTCGCGCCACTATCAACTGGAGTATTGCCAGTTAAATTTGTTGGTGAACCACCAGTACCGGTTGCGGTAAGTGTCCAAGCGGTATTAAGCGCCGCACCATCATTATCATTAATCACGGTCTTTCGCAGATGTAGGGCTGGCGCGATGTCGTCATTAGTGATAGTGCAGGTTGCCTCGTCGCCAGCGTCAAGAGTTATTGTATTGCTAACAACAGCTCCACCGCCATTTTTTACGCAGGAATATGTGCTTGATGTATAACCCGCAGGTCCACCACTTTCTGCTAGTGTGTATAATCCGGGAAGTACTACCGCGTTGGTAACACTTACATTTCCGGTCACTCCGGAAAGAGGTGTTGCTCCGGTAGCTGTAAGTGTCCAATTAGTCAAAACTGCGGTTCCGCCATTGTCATTAGTAACAACTTTTTCAAGCGTAAGAGTCGTTGGAACGGTAATGTTGGTAGCGTTCAATGTAACTGCGCCAGTATTATCATCATTAGCATCAGCTAATAGTCTTCCGGTGATAGAATTGGTGCCACTATCGGTGATTGAAGCAACGGCTAGTATATTTCCATTAAAAATTGAGTTTGTCCCGAGTGTCGCAGAACTGCCAACTATCCAAAAAACATTTCTAGCCTGGGTGCCATTAATCAGCCTAACCTCACTGCCAGACGCCGTGGTAAGGGTGGATCCTGTTTTGAATATAAAAACTGCATTTGGATCACCTTGAGCGTCGAGATTAAGAAGCCCATTAATCTGAATCGAATCCGGGGCGTTGTTGTCATCATAAACACCAGGGATTAGTGTCTGACCGGACCCGAGAGGAGCGCTAATAATGTTGGTTGTCACCTGACTAAGCGCAGTAGTATAAGCCGAGGCTACATCAGTTTTAGCTGAACCGACTAAACCGGGGTTATTCCCTAGAGCACCGTCAGGACCAGTGGCATCCACAGCATATATTGTACCTGATACTTCAGCAGATGTTATTGAGAAATAAAAAGTACCAGCGGCTGGGCTCAATCCAGTATTTCCATTTACAACGGAAACATTTGAGGATGTGACTGCCGATCCCGCCAAAACAGCGAAAGAACTCGCTGTCCCAAGAGACGGCGATGTTGCCGCCAACACGGGAGGCGACCAGTTTAAGTCAAAAATGCCAACCATTAAAGAAGCAATAAGGACAATTGTCGTTAAACTTTTGCAGGCTTTTTTATCCACAGCTAATTTTTTCATACGACTTTATTAAGCCATGCTAAGAAATCTTCTGCCAAATCACAGTGCCTATTATATTATTTAAGCTGTCTGCTTCTTTCGAAGAAAATATAATAGGATTAAAGTTGTAGCCACACCAAGCAGAGATACGATGCTCCAAGGGATACTTCTTCCGTCAGCACCAACTCCAGTATTTGGCAAACTAGGAGTTGGCGTTGGTGAGAGAACTGTGATTGCAACATCATTATTGGTAATAGTACAAGTTTTGGTTTCACCAGCTGTAATTGTTCCAGAGCAATCAGCCGATGCGGTTTGTAAATATCCTGCTGGAACTGTTGGTTCTGTTACTGAATATGAACCAGCATCGAGAGTTACATCTACACCATCAGCAGAACCGGCAAAAGAGCTTGTAGAAACATTTGTACCAGTAACATTAAGGGTAAAGTCAGAAGCGACTGATGTACCACCATCGTCGTTAATTACTGTCTTAACAACATGAAGAGTGGCAGGAAGAACGCTTGGTGCAGGGGTCGCGCATGACGGTCCTGAAATAGTATTATTGAGCAATGTTACATCACCGCCCAGAGCTAAAGCCCGACCATCTAAAGTCACGCCACTACCGAAATGAACACCAGTTCCTGCAATAATTGTTCCAGCAAACGAACTACCATTAATAGTCGCCAAAGTGTTAACTTTCCAATACACTTCGCAAGCCCTAGCACCATTGATAAAATTAATTGAGCCAGAAGAAACTAAATCACTTGATGCCCTAAAAATATATATACCCGACCCGTCAAGTGTAAGCACACCACCATTTAACCGTCCGGCTCCAATATCATAAACACCGGGAGTAATAGTTAACCCATCAAGAACAGGACCAATGCTACCGTCTGAACCTTGGCTTGATATATTACCATTCGCAGTTGAAAGATTGGCCTGAACAGCAGGATTCAAAATTTCCAGACCAGGGGCAACTCCATCGGTTGAGTATATTGTGCCACCTACCACAGAATCAGTTAAAGCTGTAATTCCAGCACCAGTGCTATTTAACCCAACATCCCCAGATATAGTCCCCGTTCCCGTAATCGCTGTTTGGGCGATGATAGAAAAAGTTGACGCCACACCCAATCCTGGGTCTGTTGCCGAAAATGTGACAGTCGTCCAAGTTATTCCAAGTAGAAGCACAAGGCTCAACATAACTGTTGAAACCTTATTAAATTTTTTCATAATTGTTTTCTAGAAAATTATATATATTATGTAGGAGTTTTAATCGTGTCCCGCCCAAATGATAATGTC
>DMOG01000018.1 GCA_003453595.1 Candidatus Uhrbacteria bacterium | reverse complement strand
AGGAATTAGGAAACAAAGCCATTATTAATGTAGTTTAATTTCCCCTTATAAATAAATCGTTTTCGGAGCGGAGCGGAGAAAACACCTTATACCCCTCTATAAATTAAAGAAAAAGAAATTTGAAAATTTTTTAAACAATAGAGCGATAGCTCTAAAAAGTAAAGAAATATTTCAGGAATATTTCAGCTAATGTTCAAGTGTATGCGATGTTTTTGTCCGCTTCCTTATTAAAATCTAATAAAAGAAAAAGGCAAAAATATGGATGATAGAAAAAGTGCAACCATCAAAATTTTATAACGCATTTTTTCTTGAACCGCATACACTTCGTTAGGCGATGTTTTGGTTTTTTCTCTTGATTAAATATAACCTAGATTGAACTATAGTTGCACTTATTTGAATCACGAACATTGTAAAAAATAAAATTTCAAATCCCCATTGGCTTACTATCAAAGTACCAATAAACGAGGCTATACCAACAGCAATAAATGAGCCACCGCTCTCCAACCCCCATTGCTCCCCCTCTTTTTCTTTTTGAACATATTTGGCAAATAACGCTATAAGAGGAGCGGATAAACAAGCCGTGCCAATGGCAAAAATAACCTGCAAAATAAAAAGTTGCCACGGGCTTGAAATGATTAAATATGACAAACTACCTAAAGCAAAAAATCCGTATCCAAAAACAGTAACTAGCTCTTTATTGAGTTTATCTGATAATTTGCCGATGATAATCATCAAAATTCCTGTGCAAATACCAAATACGGTGACCGTAAAGCCCATATCTAAGATACTACCACCTATCTTTTCAACAAAGACCGCATAAAATGGTCCTATTAAGTTATCTCCGAAATTTGCCAAAATACTTGCGCTTAGTAATATTTTATAACCATTATTCATAGCAGGGATTTAACATTTTATTTTTTAGCTCTTAGAAAAAATTAATATTTCGCCACAATGGCCGTCGGCGTAGCCGCTGTTATATGATGTATACTTTTTCTTCTTACCTGTTAGGGTCACACCGCCAAAATAAATAAAATTTGATTTATCCTTATTGGCAGGACGCAAGAGGGAAATAAAAGGGGTGAATTGCGTCCTGCCAATTCTTCTTACTTTCTTTGTTTCATTTGACCATCTAAACCACCGAAGTTCATTTCCGGTAATGCCACTTCGCTAAATCGAGGATCAGCCTGCTTTGGTATTGGACCAGTGATGTCTTTCATTTTAGGGCTTCCGGGCTTAACTGGCTCTTGTCTTAGCACTTGCATATGTATGTCCCCACCTTCAAAACCAAGCGTAACATGAAAATCTTTTGGTGGTAATCCGACTTTTTGTCGAAACGCTTGTAGTGCTGGAATATCAAGGGCGACGAAAGCTGTTTTTTTAACTTTATCAACTTCTCGCATTTGATATTGAGATGAGGCGCCGTCAATAAATCCTACACCGCTAACGTTGATGCCTTCTCCTCTTTGAACTTGTTCGTTAATTTGTTGAAGTTCGGCAAGCGTTGCATCATCGAGTGTGCTTAAAATTTTGCTTTCGGTTGGGCCGATTATAGTGAGGTGAAATCCATCTGGTCGGGGTTGGAGATCTGCGCCTGTGGATTCTTTCACTGATTGGAGAATAGAATCGAAATTCCCCGTAATTTCCACCTCGAGTGTTTGCATATCAGCAAGTCTCTCGCGTGTTAATTCGGGTGATTTTGGTTTTTCTACGGGAGGCTCGTAGCCACCCATTTCTGGATAGTTCATAGAATTTAGTTAATTAAATTTTAATAAATTATCTTCCTTATTTTCCCCTCTATAAAAGAAAAAATCAAATTTTATTTATTTTGGTGAAGCGCGGGCGACAGCTCGAAAAGAAAAAGCATATGTCATATAACATTTGCGGATATGAGAAGTTGCGTAGCAATTTGGGTTGAGGCTCTGCAAGAGCCGAACCTCATATCCGCTGTTAGGCGAGGGTGAGCGACCAACGGGAGCGAAAGTGCAACGTCCCCTTGAGTAATTTTCTGGGGCGGATTATTCCAGAACAGTTTCATTAATCACATCATACTTTAAATGCAAATAAGAATCATTTAGTTTTTTCGCATCTACCAATTTCAACGCTTTTATATCTTTTAATTCATCAATAGAAGATAAAGATTTTCCATCTATCAAAGAAGGCGTTTCTTTTCCTCCAATTAAAGCAGGAGCAACAACAATAGAAAGTTTATCAATTAATTTATGTCTCAAAAAAATAGAATTCAAAGTAGCACCCGTTTGAATTGTTAAATTATCAATTTTAAAATCTTTTTTTAGTTTTCTGAACAAATCAACAAAATCAATCTCATTTTCATAGTAGATAATTTCAAGATTATCCTCATCTTGCCTATCAAAAGCAGGATGAGATTTATTTGTTGTGATAATAAATAATTTCTTACTTTTCTTAATGAAATTATCTACACCAATCTCATTTAAATGCGGTTGATTATCAATAATCAGAAAACTAACAGGTAATTTAACAATATTTTTTTGAGGTTCATTTGCTCCAACTTTTACTTGTACTTTTCCAGAATTTAGTGAGTACAAATCTGTTGTTTGCTCAATATCATAATATTGTTGTAAGCCTTCTTTGATTCCTTTTATTTTAGGATAATCTTTATCGACATCTAAACTGTCTGTGTTTCCTGTTGAAATTTTTCCATCGACAGACATTAACATAAATAAAGTTGAAATTGGTTTGATCATATTTGTCATTTTAAAAACTAAATGATTCGTCCTTTAAATAATTACCGAAACGTAGCCCCAGAAAATTATTTCGTCTAACGCGCGCGGAGGTATCCGCGCGACAGTTTGTTTTTTCTTTTCATTCCTCGGTAGAGGAATAGTATTTCTGTAATGAATAAATTGAATTCCGTCTTGGATACGGGGCAGAGGGGAATTAAAGGGGTGAATGACCTGAGCCCAAGACTCCTTATTATTTTTTTAGTCTCTTTTTGCTTTCGGGCGCTTGTAAGTAATTTTCTTTTGATGAGACTTTTTTGCCACTTCTTGTTTCCAGGTCCTCGCGTGCTTTACCAGCAACACATCCGCCTTCCATAGCAGCATGTTTATTTTCACGAAAACCTTGAGCATTTTTGTTCTTAGAAATTTCAGTTGTTGAGGCTTCACCGAGCATTGTAAAAATTAACTCCAGGTCATTCATGTGGTCTCTGAGATTTTCTCTTTTTAGGCCTTTGAATTTCTGATATTGGCTTGGTGTCATGCCAAACGTGGCTAAAGAAATTTCAGCGGTTAGAATTGAATATTCTATATCTTCTTTAACGCCGCGATTTTTCCATTCATTCGTCAATGTATCACGGACTTCAATGCCACGCATACGTTTTTCAATCCACGCATCGGAATATCCTTTTGCTTTGTAGATTGCTCGTGTGCGTTTTGTAGCAAGTTCTGGATTTTCTATTTCCTCCACGCGCTCAAAACCAACCCGTGCCAACCAGCGTTTGAATGGCTCGGCTTTTGGCGACGGAATAGCTTGAATGATACGAAACATTGTTTCAGTGGTCGCACAGTCTGTTTCTCGCATCCTTCCGTCATGAGCAGTCATTTTCAACTGTCCGATTTTTTCGGACACTTCAATAAACCCTTCTTTTACAAGCTTTTTCTTGAGGTCGTTCCAGTATTTTCGTGGTCGGTCTGTTCCTGAGAGTGCTTCGACAACATCAATAACCGAAAACCACCAGTCGCCTTTATGAAAAATCTTGCGAATTTCCTTCTTTTGGAAAATGGCAATTTTTGTAATAGTTTGGTTTTGAGTCATAATCTTATTTAACTAATGTCAGGCAAATCCCGTAGTCTTTTGTCTTTATACTGCCAATAAGCCGCCCCTTGGTATGCACCACTATCATTCAGTTCTCCTTTTTGTTCATATATTTTGTATGTTAATGGCGCGAGTTTCCAAATTTGATCACCATATTCCACTTCACGCTCGCCAACTACTTTCGCAGTAATTTCTTTGTCAGCTATAAAAACAATTTCTTCTCCGTCTTTAATCCCTTTTTTATAAAAACTGAATCTTGATCCCTGTTCTCTTGCTTTTGAAACCTCGTCAAACTCTTTTTCCTTGTCAATATCTTTGGGGTATATAACTTTACCCTCAAATGATAACAAAAGCTGTCTTACCAGATCGTAGTCAAGAGCAAATAATTCACTATTCCCAACTTGGTGTTTGTTGAAAATTTCCTTCAAAAGAATTTCTTTATCAGTATAGTCATCAAGTTCAATCGCAAAAAATCTTTTCAAACCAGAAACATTGTAATAACCATTCGCTTCAAGGTTACGCATTCGTTCCTGAAAATTTGCAGTGCCAGTTTGACCTATTTTAATCAAACCAGAAACGGCTGTTGTCATTATGTAAATAATTCCTTTCATATTTTTTAATTTAGTTATGTAATATTATTATATCAGTTTTCCCCTTATAAATAAATCGTTTTCGTAGCGGAGCGGAGAAAACACCTTATACCCCTTTCTAATAAATAAAAACAAAATTCAAATTCTTTTTTAGAGCTGGGCGATAGCCCAAAAGTAAAACATGCATTTCACATAACGTTATGGATATACGAAGTTTTGCGACTGAAAGGAGCAAAATTTGGGTGAGGGGCGAGCCGAGCCCCGAACCGTATATCCCTTGTTATGTGCCCCGAGTGGAGCGTAGCGGAACGAGAGCGCAGCGTGGTTCGGAGCGAAGCGGAGAAAGTTCACCCCCACCCACAACTATATTTTTCTCGCCACACAATTAAATGCTTCCCATTTGGTATTGTGCTTATAGCTAATACTCAATTCAACGACATCATTTTTGAAACTTGAATGTCTTGTTTGATTGGAAATACAACAGGAGGCATTAGGCTATCTGAAAAATCAAAGTTTATTTCTCCATGAACTTGCAAGGGGGAAGTTAGCCTCACGCTATTCAGCACGCCATCGGAATCGATTTGGACTTTGATTTTTTTATTAACAATCGGTGAATTCTGTCTTGTAAGATCAATCTCTTCAAATAACTTTTTTGCTGATAAGATTTTGCTTTTTCTGATTCCTGTAAATTCAAAGTAGTGTGTTCTTAAATCAATAACATTTTCGAATCTGTATTGAGATTGCACTAACTCGATATAGTTAAAGATTTTTGCTGGCAATACTGTGCTATTTTTCTTTGCTAAAAATTTGTTGATGTGATTCATGATTTGAATTTGCGGTTCGGTGACCTGCCATGTGCTTAGATTTTCAGCAATAACTACATCCACTTTTTCATTATCAATATCTTTTAGTTTCACTTTTTTAACATCACTTTCAATTAAGGTAATGATGTTTTGGAAACCTGCCTTTTTAATATTTTCACGTGCAAATTTAGCAACTTCTCTGTCAATTTCTACTGCATATACTTTTTTAGCGCCTGCTTTGGCAGCGAGTATGCTTAAAATAGCCGAACCTGTTCCGCTTTCCAAAACTCTCTTACCCTTGCATGTAGCAAAAATGGCTTTTTTGAATGGGGTTACTCTTTTTTGTCGGAAACCATTTCGTAATGATATGGAAGGCCTAATGCCTCCGAACTTTTAGGATTGTTATACTGGATTCTTGATGTCATAAGATTGATTGGTTAATGAATATTAATAAAGTTTACTATTTAAGTGGGGGGGGTGAATTGCACATAACGTATCCCGATGAAGCGAAGTTTCAATTCTTTCTTCGTTATTATATCATAAATAAAGAAAAGAAAGGATTGAAATTTGAGTCGGAATCCCGCCATTCATTATTATCTTTAATAAATAGAGGGCGGGATGGAGCCGCTTATCGAGGTGTTGTCGGATGTAATGAAAATTGTTATTAATTATTTTATTTAGAATTTTTTATTTTTATGCGTTTTGACATGTAGACGTCGTGATGATCAAGATGTTTTTTGACAAGATTGATTTCATAACCAAGTTTTTTATAATAATCAGGCAATTTTTTTTCACGGGCGCAGTCTAATAAAACTTTGGCGCATCCTTTTTTCTCTGCCACTTTTTCAATTTCGTTTACAAGCTTGGAACCTATGCCTCTGCTTCTGTGTGTTTTTAAAACTGCTAACTTGTAAAAATATAACTCATTTTTTTCATTCAGCTTGTATCTGACTGCGCCAACTATTTTATTCTCAAGAATGGCAACAATGATAAAAAACTCTTTATTTAAAAAACTTTCCTGGATATTTTTCGGTTCATGGGATTTAGTAACCAATGTGTTTGTTTTGTATGGAATCTTGTAAGAAAGCTTGGTTATGTATTTTACACGAGGCAATTCGTTTAGCTTTGCGTGCCTGATAGATAAATTAAGCATAAAAATAAAAAATTCTAAATAAAATTCCTTTTTAAATTTTCATTATTTCCGATAACGCGCGCGGAGGTATCCGCGCGCGTTATCCAAAATCGAGCGACGATAGGAGCGACATTTTGGATAACGTTTCTGGCTATGCGATGTTTGCCGTAACGCAGTGAAGGTAAATATGGGTGGAGCGTAGCGGAACCGCATAGCCAGTGTTAAGTGATGTATTTTAAAATTTTTTATAAGAAAGAAAGTTTTTGTTTTTACTCAATTCCAAAGTTATCTTTCATTTTCTTTGTCTTTTCTGGATTTTCTGCTTCTTTAAGTGCTCGTTCCTTATCATCCTTTATTTTTTGTTTTTTTAGAGAGCGGAAATCTTCGATCCAATCACCATCAATAAAAGCCTCAATCCCAAATGGACTCCATGTTGAGTCATAATCGCCATGTTCCAATGACACATCAAGACCAAGCACTTTTTTGTCGCCGTCAAAAAGCTCCAAAAGTCCGTGAGTATTGTATTCACCGTCTGGCGTAGAAAAAGAATTTTCCTCGAAAGCGAATTTGTATTTCTTGTCGTTTAAAGTAATGTTGATGATTTTTTTATCACGCTCATCTTTTTTGCCCTTCTCTTTTGATTCCGAGGCAGATGTTATTATTGCAGGCACATAAGAACGATCTTCATGTTTAATCCAGCTTGGATAATAAGTGATGTTCTCAAAATACAATTCGCTGATAAGCTCATCTACTTTCTTCTCTTTAGCTAAATTCTTTTTCTTTTCAACTTCTTGATGAACTCTGTATGCCTCTGTCCCTTTTCGTGGCTTTGCACCAAAAATACTCACGGACTCATATTCATCTTCTTCGTCAGATTCCTTTTTGACGGCGTCATTATCATAGGTATTCGTGACCGAATGATCAGGCTTTTTACCAGTAGCACTCTTTTTTTCTTGTCTTGAGTTGTAAAAAAGTGCAGCACCAATCAAAGATAAAATTACTGAGATAGTTTCTCCAAATTCGAAGATTTCCGCTAAAACAAAATAGGCGACAAAGAAAATGATTATTGATGATATGTATTTCATAGTTTTTACGTTAAGAGGTAAAAAACAAAAACTTTCTTACCATAATTGTATTAAAAATTTTAAAATATTTCACTTAACGCGTATTTATCCGAATTATTTTCATGCTTTATCATGATTCTGTATTTTATCTGAATAATTAAATCATTTCTTTATTCCCAACTTCAAAACACTTTTCTTTTTTCGCCTTCAACCTTCACTCTGGACTCCTCACCTTACCTACATTCTACCCCTACATCATACCCAAATACCAACCAGCAATAGCTTGTCCAAAGAAAAGTGTGATAATCATGGCAATGGCCATAAAGGTGCCAAATGGTACATGGCTTTCTGGTTTGCGATGTTTAAATGCGATAAGGAAAATTCCAGCCAAGGCGCCGATGATGTAAGAAAGGAATAGGGCAACAATTCCAAGTTCGATCCCTAGATAAAATCCCATCAAAAGCCCCATGCGAATGTCTCCTGATCCAACCCACTTCCCTCTTGAAACAAGAAATTGCACTCCAAAAAAAGCCCCAATAAATAGTCCAGCCAATAGAAGCCATGTTGGATCTGCTCCTAAATATAAATTTGCTAAAAGTGCAATAACAACTGCAGTGACCGAAAATCTATCCAAAATAATTGAGTATCTAAAATCGTAGACAAAAATTATAAGCAGCAAACAAGCAATTAAGACATCACGGATAAATACTATTATCCATTCTGACTGATCTTCAAACCCCAAAAATCCATAGCCAAACATTGCCCGCACAAACAAAAGTCCAAATAAAAGTCCGGTTACCATTTCCACCATCGGATACTGCCAAGATATTACTGATGAACAATTTCGACATCGACCATTTAGATTGAAAAAACTAATAATCGGCAACTTATCAATCCAGTGAATCGGCTTCATGCACTTCATGCATTTTGACCTTTCTCTAATCGGAATGTTTTTTTGTGATCTAAAAATAATTGTGTTTAAAAAACTTCCAACACATATTCCGCCCAAACTTACTGCAATGGTCCAAAGTATATCAGTCATAAATCAATTCACTTATTTATATCTTATTGGGATGCAGAAATCAGTAAAGATGAACATGCTCCGGATTCAAGTCCGCTTTCTGTAGCGCAATTTAGTCCTTTTACCAATCCAATCAAAGGATTGTCGTGTTCTAGCTCAAATGAAATTCTATAGTTTCCGTTTTCGGCAAAATAACAATAAGCGTTTGATCTATCACTACAAGACGACAATTGATTTAATCCAGAGGTTGGTGTGCTTGGTACAGCTTCCAAATAAAGTCCATCGGCACAGTTTGATGAAAATCCTTGCTCTGATAAACAGCCAGTGGTTGGTGTTCCCAAAGCAGTTGCCTCAACAGACTCTGGATATGCATTGTGATCTATAAAGAAAAGCTCAAGACCAGCTTGAATTTGGCGCACATCTGACATGCGCACAGCGTCCCGAGTTCGTGATCTGGCTGTCATCACTGCAACCACAGAAGTTATGCCAAGAACGCCGATAATGGCGGCAATTATCAGAATCTCAATTTTAGTAAATCCATTTTTGTACATAGGGTGTTTGTTAGTAAAAAGTATAAAGTTTAAAGTATAAAGTTTAAAGTAAAAAGTTAAAAGCTTTAATTCTTCCCCGCTTTCCTCTTTCTGCTTTAAACTTTTTACTCCCTATCCCCCACCAACTCTTTTATCTTTTCTAAAGCTTCATGGGGGACAAAATGTCCAAGAAGTAAGTAAGCATCTGCTCCGGCATTGCGGGCGCGTTGAATTTCTTCTCGATCTGTTTCTTTTGCCAAAAGCACTATCTTTGCTTGTTGCATTGTTGGTAAAGCCCGAAGCTCACGCACACCATCGGCTATATCGGTATTTAGACATTCTTTTTGCAAAAGTACGACCTGGGGTTTTTGTTTGGCAATTAGCCAAATACCATCTTTATATGATTCCGCTATATCAACCCTCCATCCGTCAAGTTCAAACTTTCGTCCATAAAGTCCGGCTAGATAGGAATCTTCGATAATAATCAAGATGGATCTTTTCGATGCCATAAAATTATTTTTCCTTAAGTAACTTCATGGCAAGTCCAAGTGCGACTGACATCCGCGGTCCAATTTCTGAGAGCATTTCCTGTGATCCTTCCGGAGTCGCTACCCGAGCCCATGGATTTCCCAAATAAACATTCATGTTCAAAGCTTCTGTCAAAAATGGATCCAAAAATGGCAAATGGGCCGATCCTCCAGTTAAGATAATTTTTTCCACGGCTGAGTATTCATGAAAATCCTGCTGACCATAAAGTTCCAGCGCATATTTTATTTCATGCAATATCGGCATCATTGCCTCGCGAATTATCGGAGGCATTTGTTGATTTTTTTGCGCAGAAATTGCTAAATCAAATTTTACCTGTTCAGCTTGAGCTCTAGAAATACTCATTTGTTTGGCAATGGCCTGGGTTACATTTATGCCACCAGCCTTAATTGAACGATGCAAAAATGGAATTCCATGCTGGATAATATCGATATTTGTTCTCTCGTATCCGATATCCACAATCATGATACGAGAAGGGTCTTTGCCTACTAATGATCTTATTAATGCAAAAGCTTCGGTCTCTAGCGAGACAAGCTCCAATTTAGCTAGCTTAAAAATATCAACATATTTTTGCACAAGATCTTTTGGCGCCCCAGAAACAAGCACTCTAATATGTTTTTGTTCTTTTTTTTCTAAAATATCCTGTGAAATTTTTTCGTTGCTTTCTTTTTTAGATTTTTCTGTTTCATCTTTTGGTAAAAGATGCTTATCAATAACTGTTGAATCTAAAATCATTTCTTCAATTGGTCGAGGTAATAATTTTTTAACCTGTGCCTCAATGAGTGGTTTGATATTTTCATCCTTGCTTTTCGGCTGTGGGATGGTAACAATGGTATGAAAAACTGATTGCGAAGGCAAAGCAGCATTAACTTTCTGCGACTTCATGCCTGATTCCTTTATCACCCGCAAGATAATCTCTGCGCATTTATGTGGTTGGTCTAAAAGAGATCCATCAGTATGCGATGTTCGCTCAGCATGACCATAAGTTAAAAGTCGCACACGACCTTTATACGGCGCTAACTCAATCATTTTTATTCCTCCAGCACCAATATCAATACCAATCATGCCCTGCTCGCTGGAATCTTTTTTAGAAAATAGTTTCATAGTGTGAAAAAAGTGAAAGAATCCTGACTACATTCATTTATTCTCTAAAATTATACCACACCTAGCGCTTTATCTAGTGCTTTATTCACTTGCGCATCAGCTTCTTTATTAAACTCGCGTCGAACATGTCTAAAAGTCACTCTTTCAAAGCGATAAAGAAGATTGTGAACCTGTAAATATTTTTGTGCCAATCCTTCATTTTTTACTTTATATTCACCGTTTAATTGCTTAACAATCAACTCAGAGTCCATTACCAAGTCAACACTTGAGGCATTTAATTCAAGCGCTTTTGTTAGCCCGAGAATCACTGCTTCGTATTCGGCAATATTATTAGTTGCGTCCCCAAGATATTTTCCATCTGCAAAAATTTTTTCAGCTTCCTGATCCTGATCGTTGAGCGCATAAATCACAAACCCAGCCCCAGATGGACCCGGGTTCCCTCTTGCTCCACCATCAGTATAAAGTCGTACATGCATATGCCTCTATTTTATCACAACATCAACAATCTCTGCTTGCAATCGACGCTGGTTTTGCCATTCATTGATGCGAAGTTTAAATGCTAAATCAATCTTTGATCCAATTTTTATTTGAGAAGCAAGTTTTCCAAATCCAAAACCTATGCATTCCACATCATCAGATCGACTTTCAAGTTTTAATTTTAAATGCTTGCCTTCATTTCCAAGTGCAGCTACCGATGAAACAACCACATCTTTCACGCAAAAAATCGGAGTAGGGTTTCCAGTACCAAAAGGTTCAAATTTTTGCACAATATCGTACAGTGCAAAATTCACTTGTTCAATCATCAATTCCGCTTCAATATTTAATTCTTGCGCCGAGTCAGTAGCTCCTAAAAGTTTCTTGGCATACTCATTTACTTTTTCACGAAACAGATTAACCATTTCCATGCTCTCTAAAGTTAAACCGCATGCCTCAGGATGTCCTCCGGCTTTAATAAAAATATCACCACAGGATCGCATTGCTTCCACCAGATGTAAACCTCTGGCACTTCGACCAGATCCCAAATATTGATCGCCAGACTTTGTTAAAGCAAAAGTAGCTGCATTAAACTCATAGGCAATTTTTCCAGCCACCAGGCCAACAATTCCTGGAGTCCATGCTTCGCTGTAAACAACATGCACAAAAGCGTTAGGTATATCAACAAGTTGCAACCTGGCCTCTTCATAAGCAGTGTTTGATAATCTTTGACGCTCACGATTAAGCATTTCCAGTTCAGTTGAATATGCTGATGCTGCTTCCAAATCTTTTGCATTTAAAGCGTTAAAGGCAGTCTGAGCTTCTCGTAAACGCCCGGCTGCATTTAATCTTGGTCCAATCCTAAAGCCGATATCTTCTGTGCCAATTTTTCCAATTTTTACATTTGAATTTTGAATTATATTTAAAAGTCCTGGCCGACGGGTTCTATTTAAAACTTTTAACCCAAAAGTTTCCAGCACTCTATTTTCGCCCAAAAGCGGAACCACATCAGTTACGGTAGCAATAGCTACTAAATCTAAAAGCCATTTCTCATATCCGTCTTGTACATCAATCCCTAACCTGCGTGCATTTATCAAAAGCGCACAAGCAAATTTAAAGGCAACGCCAGTTCCGCAAAGTTTTTTGTTTGGATAAATCTCACCAGGCGCCAAAGGATGAATGATTATGGCATGAGACGGCAAGTCTGGTGCAAGTTGATGATGATCACAAATAATTACATCAATGGCAAAATCATGCGCGTGATCAAGCTCCAAAGAATTAGCAATCCCACAGTCAACAGTAATCAACAAATCAATATTATCTTTAATGAAACTATCCACTGTATGCAGAGCTACGCCATAGCCATCTCTTTCACGATGCGGTAAAAACGCACTGGCATTTAATTCTACACTCATGACTTTGGCTAAATACTCAAGCACATCCATGATTAGTGTTGATCCACAAATCCCATCAGCATCATAGTCTCCGTGAACAACAATGGTTTCGCTTTGCTGTAAAGCTAGCATTGTTCGATCAACCGCACTTTGCATTTGTTTAAATAAAAATGGATCATGAATATCATCATCCCATTTTGGGTGAAAAAAAGCTTCTTGCTCATGCTCACCAATAGAGCGATTGGCAAGAAGCTGACCAATAAGATCATCCCCTTTTTTTAATTGTATGTTCCAATTATATTTCATGAAAGAAGTCCATAAAGGATTGAGGAAAAGGTCATGGCCAGAATAGTTATTAATGCCACAATCCCGAAAATCTTCTGCACAGTTTTTGAAAATTTTCGACTCATATTATCGTTTTAAAACATTTAAATAAGCTTCACTAGGAATTTGCACCTTGCCCTTTCCCATGGCCATCATTTTTTTCTTTCCTTTCTTTTGTTTTTCTAAAAGTTTTCGCTTGCGGGTTACATCACCTCCATACAACTTGGCTGTCACATCTTTTCGCAAAGCAGAAATCTTATCGCCAGCAACAACCTTACCTCCCACAGTTGCCTGTAGCTTAATAACAAATTGTTGCTTAGGAATTGATTCTTTAAGAGAGTTGACAATGCGTTTACCAGCACCATGGGCATTATCCCTATAAACAAAAGTTGCCAACGCCTCAACCGGCTCTTCAGCAACTAAGATATCCATGCGAACAATATCTGCTGGTCTATATTCAAAAACCTCGTAGTTCATTGATGCATAGCCACTGCTCATGCCTTTTAACTTATCATAAAAATCAACAATCAAAGACGAGAGTGGAATTTCATATTTTAAAATCGCTCGACCCTCTGAAAGATACTCAGTATTTTTATATGTACCATGTCGCTCCTGAGCAAAGGTCATAATGCTACCAATAAATTCAACCGGAGTAATAATATCCAACTTTGCCCATGGTTCTTCAACGCGTTCGATGTGACCTGCGTCTGGCAAATCAATTGGACTTTTAATTAAAGTCATTTCGTCTGACCCACGAACATAAAGATGATAAGCAACCGAAGGCACTGTAACCACAAGTGAGAGATCAAACTCACGCTCCAGTCGCTCTTTTAAAATTTCCAAATGCAACATTCCCAAAAACCCAGCGCGGAATCCAAACCCCAAGGCCGGCGACTGTTCTGGCTCATAGGTTAACGACGAATCGTTAAGCTTTAGGCGTTGCATGGCATCGCGCAACTCTTCAAAGTTATCACCTTCCTGTGGAAAAATTCCAGCAAAAACCATTGGCCTAACCTCTTTATAGCCCTCAAGAGGAACAACATCGTGGGCTGATGTGAGTGTCATTGTATCTCCAACTCGACAACCTTCAATTTCTTTCAAGCCAGTTACGACATAACCAATTTGACCTGTTTCCAAAATGTCTGTACTAACAAATCCTGGTTTTAAAGCGCCAACATCAAGAATATCTGCCACTGTTCTGTTGGCTACCATGCGAAGCTTGTCGCGCTTGCGAAGCGCGCCGTCCATTACCCGGACATAGGCGACTACGCCTTTATAATCATCATAGTAAGAATCAAACACCAGGGCGCGAGTTGAATTTGTGGATTTGCCTTGAGGATGTGGAATCTTATCAACAATTCGATCAAGAAGCGCCTCAACATTCTCGCCTGTTTTTCCTGATACAGCTATCACATCTTCTGGCCGACAGCCGATTAGCTGAATAATTTCTTTTTTACGAGCCTCGATGTCTGCATTCGGCAGATCGATTTTATTTAGAACTGGAATAATTTCCAAATTTTGATCCAAAGCAAGATATAAGTTTGCTAAAGTTTGCGCCTGCACGCCTTGAGTGGCGTCAACAAGTAAAACAGCGCCTTCAACCGCGGCTAACGACCTGGAAACTTCGTAGGAAAAATCAACATGACCCGGAGTATCAATTAAGTTTAGTGTGTATTCCTTACCATCTTTAACATATTTCATACGTACTGGCGCGAGCTTGATAGTAATCCCCCGCTCACGCTCAAGGTCCATCTGGTCCAAGACCTGTTCCTTCATCTGGCGTTTATCCACAGTACCAGTTTTTTCCAGCAGACGATCAGCCAAGGTGGACTTACCATGGTCAATATGTGCAATAATGCAAAAATTTCGAATTCGATCCAACTGAGTCATATAATGCCAAAATAGTACCCGAAATCGTATGATTTGTCGAAAATGGACATCAGGGTCAGGTCTTTACTCGTTACACCAGTTTTTCAGGTTTAGGGTCAGGTCTTTACTCGTTACACCTTAAATATAAACTAGGCTAATGTTAAATAAATTAATTAAATTTATATATTGAATCAAAAGATGCAAACTTAGTATCTATAAATCTTATTATTCAAATAAATCTATTTTTATTAAAAATACTTAATAAATAGTTAAAAAGTAAAAAGTAAAGACCTGACCCCAATTTGACTTTAAAGGTGTAAAAAGTAAAGACCTGACCCCCTATTTACTCGATTACACCTGACCCTAAAACTTTGTTTTTGTTATAGAAAACAATAAACTGTCCTGGTGCTACTGCTCGTTGTGGTTCTTTGAAGCGAACCTTGAGTCCATTTTCGACAATCTCGAACCGACAACCTTGCAAAGGTTGTCGGTAACGAATTCTGGCTTTCATTTTAAGCCCGCGCATGATATGCAAACTTTTTGGCCAAGTTTCAATAATATCAGTCACTTCTATCTCAGATCTAAATAATGACAGATCACCATCATGAGCAACTACAACTTCATTTGTACCAGCTCGACGCTCCACTACAAAATATGGATCTTTTCCACCAAGATTAAGCCCATGTCTTTGACCAATTGTAAAAAACTGATGCCCGAGATGCTCTCCTAAAACCTTTCCGGAAATATCAACAATCTTCCCAACCTGACTCTTAAGTCGCTTGCCTAAAAAATCAGTCAAGGCAACCTGGCCAACAAAACAAATACCTTGGCTATCCTTTTTGTCTGCCACGGGTAAATCAAACTTGCGCGCAATTGTTCTGACTTTTGCTTTTTTTAAATCTCCCACTGGAAACAAGCAATATTTGAGCTCATCCTGGTTTAGTCGTGCGAGAAAATATGACTGGTCTTTTTCTTTGTCTTTACCAGCGAACAACCGCGACATGTGTTTATTGTGTTTAACACGAGCATAATGACCCGTGGCCACAAAATCACACCCCAACTCTTTGGCTTTTTTTAGAAAATGTCCAAACTTCATGTACTTGTTACAAAGCACATCAGGGTTTGGAGTTCGCCCTGCCTCATACTCACTTAACATGTACCCATAGACCTCTTGGCGATATTGCTCTTCAAAATCAAAAGTATGAAGTTCGATTCCCAATATCGCACAAACCCGCATAGCATCGCGTCGTTCAGTCCGCCAAGTACATTTAGAAATCTCGTCCTCGTCTTTATCACAATCCTGATCACTCCAGTTTTTCATGAACCCACCAATAACCTCGTAGCCCTGTTTTTGCAATAATAAAGCCGCCACACTTGAATCCACGCCTCCGCTCATTCCCACTAAAACTTTGCCCTTTTTCATATATCATGATGATAGCACAGGTTTTTATATCTTGAAATCACCAATATTGGCTGAAAATTGTAAAGATTTGATTGACAAAATTGAATTTTTCTGCTAGGATTTGTACAGAATCTTTCCACATCTTTCCTTTTACAAATCAAAGATGGATGATAAACTTTAATTATAATAACATATAAATATATACATATATGGCAAATCCATTCTACCCTGAACGACCCAAGACAGGTGCTGAACAAAGTAGGTACCACGAAATCGCAAAAGAAAACCGCGATGCACAAAATGTCCCAGAGCAAGAAGTTAACTTTTCATCAGAACCGGGCGCAATCGAAATTGCACTGCAATCCGGAAATTTAAATATTTCTGAATTAACACCAGATGCTTTCGTTGATCCTTATTCCGTCGATGCTTTTACACCAACAATAAGCGAGCCAGGAAAAACAACAAAAATAAAGAGACTCAATATAGACGAAGCCCGTGTTGAAAATCTTGCACTTGCATTTGCCAATGCAGAAGTAGATGGCGCCGAGGTACCAGAAGTTGCCAGACCATACTTTGAACGCGCTGTTCAAGAATTGCTCGATAGCGGAGAGCTTGATGCGCCTCAAACTGAAAAAATGGAAATCTTCCTTAATCAGTTAGAGAATGGACGAACAATGAAAGCTGAAGCACTAAGAGAGGCGGAAAAACACACAAAGCCAGAGCTTACAGATCAAGAACTAGTCGATCGCGCAGCAGAACTTGGATTTTCAGAACTACAGGGCATTAACATTGATAGCCTAAAGTCTGAAATCGATACCGATCGAACAGATCTTGTGCAAAAATATGGTATGACTGCTAGCGAGGTAGATAAAGTTGCAGCCGGATCTATAAAGCCAGGTTTCTTTGGCCGAGCTCGTGGACTGCTATGGGGAAAGTATGCGCATAAAAACAAGGCAATGGAAAGATTGGCTCGTAATACAAGTACTATGAACGATTTTGAAAGCATGAAGCAAATAGTTTCATTTGCTGATGCTCCTCAAATGGAAGGCAAGCGAAACTCACGAGCAGAGACTAAGAGAGTTCGAGCAAATATGGAAAAAAGAGATGAAAAACTAAAAAAAGCCTCAAACTTCTAAAACCAATTCAAAAAAGCATTACAGCCGCCCGAGAGGGTGGCTGTTTGTTTCCCACAGATGTGGGTCATCGACGATTGGAGATCAACATCAGGCCCGTCCCGAGGATTCTTCGGGCCGTGATGGAGCTCCTGGGGAACTCGGACGCCGCCCGCTTGTGGTTCATCTTCCGGGGGCAGAAGATGTGAACCAAGAGCTCCCGGCGAGTTCCGAGGGTCATGCCGTAGGACTTATCTTCCTCGTGCACAACCCGACGTTGCTCATCGGTCAAGAACCAGGTCTGGATCGTATAGCATGTCGCCTGGATCCAGACATCTCTCCAGCCGCTTACTTTGAGGATCTCTTTTTCCTCATCAGTGCGGGCGCGGATGCCCAGGCGCCGACGGATCACCGTCAGCAGTGCTTCACTGAACATACTGCCCTCCTTCGCTTGCTTGACTTCGGAGGTGAAGCCAACAGCAAAGAATAGATCTTTCTTTAGATTTTGTCAATCATTTTGTCAATCATGTCAATCATTGACTCAAAACCTAAAAAAAGCTATTATTTTCACGCCAGATATAAATAACTCCCGGATCGTCTAACGGCAGGACACCAGGTTCTGGTCCTGGGGATCGGGGTTCGAATCCCTGTCCGGGAACCATGAAGTAGAGATCTCACCGTAGAGGTGGGGTTTTTACTTTTTACGGTGAGATCACACTTCATGGTTAACCCCTGAAGTGTGATCCATAGGATCTCTACTTCAGGGGAACCTTCGTGTTAGAATATTTGATATGTTCTACTATGTATATGTTTTACAATGCTCAGATCGTAAGTTTTACATTGGTTATAGTTCGGATCTAAGAAATAGAATCAAGACTCACAAAGCAGGAAATGTGAAATCTACAAAAGGAAGACTGCCTGTGAACTTAATTTTTTATGAATCCTTTCTGCATCGTATGGATGCTAAACGCAGAGAGAAGTATTTTAAGACAACTGCTGGCAAACGCGCGCTTAAGTTGATGTTAAAAAAATATATGGCTGAATATTTTTAGACAGGGATCTAGCGAGCGGGTCGAGCCGAGCTCGACAGGAGCGAACGTCATCCCTGTCCGGGAACCATACAAAATACCGTCAGTTTTCGCTGACGGTATTTTGTTTGTTGTCTTATTTAGTTCTCCTCGCCATCTCTATAACTTTTCTTTGATCTCTATTAGCTTCCAATGCAATATTCCTTAATATGCGTTCTTTCCCGATATTATTTGTTTTCAAAAGAAAAACTTCAGATCTGGGCTTAATCTTATTTTTCTTTACTATTATTTTTCTAAAAAATTCAACCATAATATTAATCTAATACTTTTCGTAACTCATCTTTAGAATATTCAATTCTGATATATCTGTCAATTTTATCAAATCCAAAGTATGGCTTCGCACTATCCTTAAGAATATCTTTATGAATAACGAAAAATGATATATTGCTATTAAATTCGACATGCAATTTTTTTACACTTTCTAAGGACTTAAATAATGAATTTATAAATACTTCCTTTGTTATATGCCTTCTATCTAATTCTCGCCGTTCTTTCGTAAATTTATAAGACATGATTGGGTCTTGGTGTACATAAATAATCACTAAGCTAAAACCATTGTCTATACACTTTAAAATATCATTTCTAATAGATTCATAATTTGATAATGTACTATCAAAAAGAAAGTTATTCTTGTGCTTGATACAATGTAATATTAAATTCGAAGCAGCTAAGGAAGATGCATGCTGAAACAAGGATGAGTTATCACCGGTATAACCTGGTAGAGTATTCCTAATCTCATCGGGGTCTATTCTTGATATTACCACTCCGCTACGAAGTGAGTGGTCAATAAATCCTTTTGATGTTTCTGTTTTTCCTGCACCGGGCGAACCACCCATAAAAATAGCTATCGGATTTTCGCTTATTGACTCATCAAGAATAAATTTTTTTACATAATTTTTACGATTACTTCGTGCATACCGCTTTGCTTCCAATCTTATAAACTCTCCGTCCATACAACATAAATCAACCTACTCAACCACTGCTCCGCCAAAAGCCTGGGCCAGTTGATTTATAGGCTGGTCTTGTTTTTCTGGTGGAGTTTCTTTGACAAATACTTTGACCTTTGATTGCATAACTCTTTCAATCGCCTCTGATAAAATTCCCAAATTCTTTGGCTGATTCATAGTGTCAAAATGAAAGGCTCGCTCAAATCCAATGACAACTCCCTCGTCTAACAACTCCACTGGAACTCCGTGTTGCAGTACAAGTGGTAAAGCAATATTCACCTTAGCAACCTCATCGATACATCTTTTCCACTTTGACTTAATATCATCAATACTAAATGCGACTCCATGAGCCGCATCGTGCTCCTCCTTTTTTTCAATAACTTGTTCTTCAACAACCGCTTCTTTCACCTTAAGCTCAATCGACTCAACCATCTTTTCCGGTTCTTTGATCGACCTCTCATTCCCCTCAATCTTTTTAAACTCTTTGACCTCCTCAGTCCCCTTTCCCTGTCCACAGATCTCAACAATAGCCATCTCAAGTGGAAGCTGGGGGATAGTCTCTGGCACCAAGGTTGATCGGGCTTTAAGAAAAACTTCCAAATACCAGCAATATCGCTTGGCTTGATTTATATCTTCTGACAACTTGATCATCATTCTCGATCGACATTCTTCAATTAAATCATCGTGAAGATGTTTGACTGATCCGCCTTGTTCAACAAATAATCCCAGTTCTTGGATTCCTTTTTTAGCATCAGACCTATCGCAGGCGCTCAAAATCAGCTCAACTGTTTGGACATTTGTTTGGGGCAAGATTATGGACGCAATCTCCTGTGTAATTTTCTTTTCGCCCAAAGCCAGTATTTGTCCAAGTAAACTCTCAGCGTCGCGCAAACAGCCCTCTGAGAGCTTGGCAATGGATGCTAAAACTGAGTCAGGGGCGTCGACTCCTTCAGCTTTGAGAACTTTCAAAAGTCTGGCTTTGACCTCATCTTGAGTCAACCGATGAAAATCAAAACGCTGACAACGAGAGATAATGGTTTGTGGAATCTTGTGAATCTCGGTTGTAGCCAAGATAAATATGCCATGTGCCGGTGGTTCTTCCAAAGTTTTAAGCAATGCATTAAATGCGCTGCTAGAAAGCATGTGAACTTCATCGATAATGAAAATTTTATAAACGCCAGTGTTTGGCGTGAATCTTACAGCGTCAATAATGTTCTCACGGACATTATCCACACCAGTATGTGAAGCAGCATCAATTTCCACAATGTCGAGCGCGCTGTTTTCATCAAAAGCTTTGCAATGGGCACATTGTCCACAGGCCTCAGCTGATCCCTTAGCTCGATTCTGACAATTGGCTGTCTTTGCTAGTAATCGAGCAATGGTTGTCTTTCCAACCCCCCGAGGCCCGGCAAAAAGATAGGCATGGGCAATAGAATCATCTTTTATTTGGTTCTGGATTGTCTGAACAACATGTTGCTGGCCAGAAACATCAGCAAACTTAGCTGGACGATATTTTCGATAAAGCGCTTGACTCATACGGGAAGTATTTTAACAGAAAAAGGGGGGAAAGGGTAGAAAGGCGTTGCAGAGGTGAAAAAAGTGATTAGATGTTGAAATTAAAAAAATAACAAATCCCCATCCTTCATATAATCAGGGTGGGGATAAATATTCCAGCTGTATACTGCGCTCTGAGTACTGCGCACTATCATCTTGTCGTCGGCATTTGTGGTTGAGCAACATTCTTTGCCATTCCATAGCCGGATCGAAGGGCTATCTCTCGTTGAACTAATTCTTTTGGTCGTCCATAGGTTAAGCGTGACACTTCACGAAGTGCTTCGGCAAGCTTTGGATTTGGCTTTTCCGCCAAGGCTGCCTTTAGTGTGAACGGTTTAGTTTGTGACATATCTACAATCAAACGAGCGTTCCAAGTAAATTTATCATTATTCATCAAGTCATAGCCAGAAAGTGTTGGCTCATAAAGCTTTGTCAGGACCTCAACATCTTCTGGTCCGATACGCGATACCAGTGTTGTTCCCACATTACCCAAAATCGCATCTCGTGTTTCACTTTTTCCATCCTTAACTAGCTGACCCATGTACTGGTTAGCAAGAATAAGATTTAATCGATATTTTCGTGCCTCAGACAAAATTGTAGCAATTGATGGAGTAATAAAGTTTTGGAACTCATCAATATACAAGTAAAAGTCTCTTCTTTGATCTTCAGGAATATCAGCTCTACCAAATGCAGCCATTTGCAATTTTGAGACAATAATAAGTCCTAGCAAGTTTCCATTAACATCACCAATTTTTCCCTTTGATAAATTAACCAGCAAAATTTTGCCTTCATCCATTATTTTTCTAAAGTTAAATGCTGACCGTGGTTGTCCGATAATATTTCGAATCATTTCATTTTCCACAAATCGCCCAACTTTTGAGACTAAATATCCCATTGTTTCAGAACGGTGATAATCAGATGTATTGGCCATTTCATCCATCCAGAAAGATTTAACTGCTGGATCAGTAACTTTTGCGATCCACTCATCTTGAAATTTTTTGTCAGCAATCATTTTTGGAATCTCGGCAATTGTTCCAGGATTTTTTGCATCAGCCATTAAGGTCAACATGAAATTACGCATGTAGTGCTCAAACATTGGGCCCATCATCTCTGGTGGAAATAAGCTATAAAAGGTAGCAATCATCTCCTGAACAGCAAAGTCCATATCAGCCTGACCACCCGTGGCCTCCAACATGTTTAATCCCATTGGTCGTTCAATGTCAGACGGATTGAAATACACAACATCATCAATGCGTTCTTTAGGAATCGTTCCAATCACATATTCAACTAAGTCACCATGAGGATCAATAACAGCCACACCTTTACCATTCTTGATATCTTGATTTATCAAGTAACGCATAAAATAAGACTTACCTGTACCAGTCTTTCCTAAAATATACATGTGACGAGTGCGGTCTTCATCATTCATGTAAATCTCTGTCTTGTGTCCACGATAAACATTACTTCCCATATGTAGGCCTGAGGTCGGAATCTCAGGCGGAGCCGGAGCAATACGAGCCAACATCCAACGAATGTTTGGAGTTTCAGTGGTTGGAATTGGTAAATGCCAAACACTGGCCATTTCTTCTGTGTTTAACACGATTCGATACTTATCGCGGAAACGACGGAAAATAAAATCATCAATTAATCGACTGCGCTTGGGCAAGACTTGATCAAAGGCATTACCAAATTCGTAAATATTATAAGAGCTAAATGCCTGAAGTACTTGGTTAAGATACATAGTAGCTGCATCAGGACTTTGTGCGCTTGCCACAACCCTAATGTTTACTTCAAGTCCAGCTTTACTGGATTTCTTTTCAATTCCATCCATCATTTTCTGTTCTGCTGGGGAAAGTTGCTTTGATTCTTCCGGTTTGTCTCCGTCTTGCTTTATTTGCGATTTTAATATTTTTCCCCATTCTGAAGCCCCACCTTTTTTAGCATCTTTATAGCTCATTCCCTTTTTCATGTTCTTAACAATATCCTTTCCCATATTTCTCCATCCCGGTGGAGCAGAGCGAACCACATATTGAATAGCAACACCGTCCCCTTCTGGAACCTTGGAAAGTGCGTTTGTAATTGAATTGAGTGGATCACCTTCAATATCTGCGTAAGTCTTAATTGGCAATGCGCTCTCGCGTTTAAAAGTTAAGTATCCACCAACAATCGTTCCTTTTGGTGAAAAAATATTATAGTCTTTAACAGGTTCAATAGCAGCCGAGCTGTACTGTGCGTTTAATTGTTGTTCCAAATACTGATGCATGTACTTTGGAACTGTAATATAAAATGTAATTAATTTTTCATAGGCGACCATTTCAAAAGCAATTTCGTCTGTGCGGCCAAAAAACCAGGCTTTGATTCCCTTTTGGTGTTTAAGTCCACCAATTGCTGAGAAAAATGTTTCCGCAATTGCAATATCTTCCTTAACATCAGCCGAACGCTCGTCTGCTTTTGCTTCTGCTTCGCTTTTAAATCTTGGCACTGTAACCATTAAAGTTATTGGTGCAAATTCTCCACCCTTCATTGACTGTTGTTTTCGCAAATAGGATCGCAGTACAAACAATGCCACAATCAAAATCCCAATAATCAAAACAACTCCAACAGATAGGTACACAATAAAAAGTTGATTTTGGACAAGATTCTCTATCATACTTTATTTTGCATGCGTTTCTTTTGATCTTCAGCAAATTTCATTACCTTATCGGCTGCGATTTTTGCTTCTTGATTAATAAAATATCGATTAACGCCTGGAATCATTTGTAACCATTCTTGAATCCACCTAAGTATTTTTCCAATCTTTGTTTTTCCGCTCTCAATCATTTCTATTATTTTTACAGCAACTTCTTCACCTTTTTGCTTAAACGCCAGCTTGCGATCATCAGGCAATTCTAAAAATACTTCGGTTAAATCTTCAGCCAAAATTCTCTCAATATCAACCAGCAATGGAGCTTTAACAACCGGAACTTGAGTTGGTTCTTGCGCCCGAACTTTTGATTGACCTTCCAGAACCTCCTTAACTTCCTTGACCTCTTCAACCTCCTTTTCTCCCCCAGACTCCTCAATCCTCTCAACCTTCCCCTCGATTCCTTTTTTTTCTTCTAAATTCAAATCTACCACCTCCAAAGGAGCAGCTTCTTTTGTTTTCAATAAATCAATTTCATCGGCCATAGCCGTATTGTATCACAAATTTTCTTTTTTTATCCGACAATCGGATTTAACTCTTGTCCGTCTGCTGTGTCTTTTACTTCAAAACCATGTTCTAAAATCTTGTCTCGAATTTGGTCTGATAATTCCCAATTTTTTTCTGCTCGCGCTTTTAATCGCAGTTCTAATAAATCATGAACTTCATCAGATATTTCAATTTTTGCTTTTTTCAATTCTGACAATCCAAATCCGAAAACTTCGTCAAACTTCAGCGCTGTTGCATATTTTATCTCGTCTGACACTTGATCGTCTTTGAGCATCTGCCAAAGAATTGACAAAGCCCCTGGCAAATCAAGGTCGTCATTAACATGTACTAGGAATTTTTCTAAATATCCTTCACTAACCTCACTCCCGTGCGGAAGCTCAATAATTATCTTTCGCAGTTTATCAAGCGCGTTTTGTGAAGCTTCCAAAGCAGCCCAAGTAAAATTCTGCATTTGTCGATAATGTGCACCTAATAACAAATATCGATATGAAAGTGGCTCAAAGCCCTTCTCTTGCAGATCATCGAGTGAATAAACATTACCAAGTGACTTAGACATTTTGCCCCCATTAATCAATAAAAACTCATTGTGCATCCAAATGTTGGCTAACGGCTTTCCGCGGGCTGCCTCAGTCTGAGCAATTTCATTGGTGTGATGAACTGGGATAAGATCGATTCCGCCAGTATGAATATCAAATGGGACTCCCAAATATTCCTCACTCATTGCTGAACATTCAACATGCCAGCCTGGAAAACCAATTCCCCAAGGAGATTCCCATTCCATCTGTCGCTTTTCATATTTAGGTGAAAACTTCCACAAAGCAAAATCTGTTGAATTTTTCTTTTCAGCATTTATTTCCACCCGCGCACCCTCTTGCTTGTCTTCCAGCTTTTGACCGGAAAGTTTTCCATAATCTGCAAGTTTTGAAGTATCAAAATAAATTCCGTCTGATGTTTGATAGGTAAACCCTTTTTCTTCAAGCGTCTTGACTAATTCGATCTGTTGCTTGATATGTTCTGTTGCTCTTGGCAAAACAGTTGGCGCAATCATATTTAGTCGCGCCATATCTTTCACAAACAAATCAGTATATTTTTTGGCAATGTCCCAAGCTGTTTCACCGGTTTGGCGAGAAGTCTTCTCCAGTTTATCTTCACCATCTGACGAGTCGCCGACCAAATGACCAACATCAGTGATGTTCATTATGTGCTTAACTTTCAAACCATTAATCATCAGTGAACGCTTAAGTAAATCAACAAATAAATAGGCTCTAAAATTTCCAATGCTGGCGCGTAAATAAACAGTTGGTCCACAGGAATACAAACCAACCTTACCGTTGACTATTGGTTCAAATTCTTCTTTCTGGCGCGAAAGTGTGTTGTAAAGTTTGATATCCATAATGGACATAGTATATCAATAAATAACATGTAAAGCACGAAACGCCACCCACGGGGGATAGCGTTCTAGAAGACATGGAGCAAAGCAAAGCCGGTGGCGTGAACTCGCGCGTACGCAAAGCACCAAACGCCATCAATTTTAACTTCTCCCACCCACCAAAAAGGTTCTGTCACGCCAGGCGTCCTATCATGGAAAAACCCCTTAGTGCGGGATAAGAAGCCCAAACCAAGCTCTGGTGGATTGCTCACAATACTTAAGAAGAAGATCTTGTTCCCCTCGTAAAGAAGCGATGCTGGTATTATTTGAGGCCCGGCAAAATCCACAGTCATGTCAAGCGAGTGCGAGCATACACTTTTTGCTCTGATTGCATCAATTGCAAATTGAGCCATCTGTATAACTCCAATACCTGCACTCAGTCGAGTGATTAGTACCGGGATTTGGACTTTCTCAAAAAACCTAGCAGTGTGCGAAATGTTGCCATCTCCTGCTCTGGACCCATACCAGTCCCAGCTGATGTTGCCATCTGGGTCTGGATCAAGCCTCATAATCCCATGGATCGATACCTCGAGATTGCGCCCGGCTTCATTTGTAAATCCACACGAGCGCCTATCGTTAATCACTCCTGAAAATGCAGAGAGAACGACTGCGTCAAGGCTCGGGACACTCCAGCATCTTGTCCTAGTCGATGAAACACTCATCTTACCCTCCCCAAGTAGATGGAAATGAAAAGAACCAGGAGTTAATCCTGGCATTTTTGAGACGAAATGTCAATGTTGGGGGAAGGGCGTAAAGGGTTAGAGGTTCAAAAGGGTTAAGAGGGTCTATGTATCGCCTCGGATCAATAGTAATACTCCGACAGGCAATAAAGCCCAAATAGTTGTTTGAATGTCACCAACAAATAAAAGTCTAATAGCTGGGGAAAAGCTGGCAACCATCTCTGCGCTCATAAAACTAGTCACAATTACCAACATTAAACCAGAGATGGCTATTGATATTGTTCCTAACTCAAAGCCTGTGGGAACCACATAGGGCTCAAAAAATCCGTTTGTTTTTAAAATAAAGAAAATGATCAGAAAAATCGCCAAAAAAACAATTATTGACGCAATCCCTTGATCTGTTTCAATTAAAGATGCGAGCCAAGCCACATAGGGCACAAACAGCATTACAAATCCGGCGATGTAGATTGAAACCAAAAATGGAACAATAAAATCTTTTCCCAGCGTATATCCATATCCGCAAACCAAGATTACAAAACCAATAACAACCAGCGTATCCCAGGTTAAATAGGATGTGTTAGCAACAAAATCTGACACAGATATGATAACTTCCTCCTGCATATTTTTATTATAGCAAAATTGACTAGGTTTTGGGAAAAAGATAGGATGATTTTGAACCATCTTGCCAGGAGAGGCCATGTCTGCAGTTTCTGCAATCCGCACAGCCGTCCTTCCAAGGATGGCTGAAAATTTGGCAACAATGCGTGAGTCAGCGGACGCAATTATCAGCCAAATATCGTTCGCTCTCGAACAGTGCAAGCCATCATTAATTGAGCGTCTGGTGCGCCAGCACGCAATCAAACTACACATCTGCTCAGAACTTTTTGCAAAAGATCTACGCAGAATTGAAATTTGGTGCCAAGCTGATTTCACCATGGATGTGATTATCGCTCAGTCCAGACTCGAGCACCACCAACCAAAGATCATTTCGTATGAACTTTGGTACTCATTTCTGGTCATCATTCAAACAGATCTCATGTGCGTAGGCAACATATCTGGCAGCTTCATATCAGCCGTGTGTATAAATGACGCGATCAAAGATCGTGCCAGTGATATCTCAGCTGATTGCGGAACTCACATCGAAATGAACCGGGCTACGGATCTACGATTTGATGTAGAAAAACTCGCAATCCAGCTAGAAATAATGGTTGAGCTTTTCGATGCCCTGCACGACACAGCTTATGTCCACTAGCATTCGTCCGCGGTCCAACCAGGATCGCGGTTTTCGCTTTTATTCAATTAGATTAAGCTCTTCAAATAACTTTTTCTCTTTTCTTGAAACCTTTCGCGGTGTCACGATTTGAATCACGACAATCATATCCCCTCTTGCTCTGGCTCTAGGCACACCTTTGCCCCGCAATCGCAGCTTATCTCCACTTTGAGTTCCGGCTGGAACTTTTAGCTTGACTCTGCCATCAAGAGTCTCGACTTCAATCTCATCACCAAGAGCCGCTTGAGTAAATCCAATTTTATGATGCGTATAGATATTTTCTCCAATCCGTTCAAAACGGGGGTCAGTTTTTACATATAAAACAACATATAAATCTCCTGCTGACCCACCGGTGATAGCTTCGCCTTGTCCACGAACACGAATCTTCATTCCGCTCTCAACTCCTGAAGGAATTTCCACGCGCAAAGATTTTTTCTTATATTCAATCCCTGAACCATTACAAGTTGAACACTTTGTGTTAGGAATCTCACCTTGACCGTGACAGGATTCACAAGCTGTCCGAGTCTTTATTGATCCAAGAATTGTCTGCTGTACTCGCTCCCAAACACCAGATCCTGCACAAGCATCACAAGTCTTCATGCTTGTACCTGGTTCTGCACCAACCCCACCGCAACGATCGCAAGCACTATTTTTGGTAATTTGAATTTCTTTTTCAGTTCCAAAAATCGCTTCTTTGAAAGTTAGCTGTAAATCAACTTGAATATGCTGACCCTGAGCCTGTGCTCGCTGTCGACCGCCGCCAAATCCTCCGCCAAAAAAACTGCCAAACATATCGCCAAGGTCATCCATGTTTACGCCTCCACCAAATCCTTGTCCAAAACCTCCAAATCCACCAGCACCAGCTTGATCAAAATTTGAACCAAACTGATCATATTGCGATCGCTTAGTTTCATCAGACAAAACCTGATAGGCCTCGTTCACCTCCTTAAACTTCGCCTCATCTCCACCCTTGTCAGGGTGATGTTCATGAGCAAGTTTGCGAAAAGCCTTCTTAATCTCATCCTTAGACGCCCCCTTATCAACATTTAAAATTTTGTAGTAATCCTTGCTCATAGCTAATTTCTTGCATTTCAACTTATATTATTTTCACTTTATCGACGATCGTCGACTTTTTGAAAATATTTATGTCTAATTAATCTATAGATATTAACAAGACCAATCCCGATCCAACCATATGCAAAGGCCATCGCTAAAATGACAAAATCCCAAAACACTGTATCTAGCCAAAACCAACTAAGTCCAGTGTATTGATACCAAGCACTAATTGGCTCAACAACCATAAAAAACACAATTATCTCAGGGAAAAACAAAAAGATTAATAAATCAGACTCAATGCGCACCCCGTATAGTGCATCTGCTAGATAAAGACCGATATGCGTCCCAATTACAAAAGCAGATGGGATCAAAAACTCCGCCCGCTTGTACCATTTTAGTCTATTCATATCTTGTTTTTAATTTTCACTTAGTCAACGACCGTCGACTAAGTGAAAAATCGATCTAATCGCTTAATCACTATCTTAGCTTCTATTTAATACTTAATATAACAATCCTGTCGATCTAATATTTTTCATAGTATGAACGATCGTTCATACTATGAAAAATATTTAACCGTGTCTTGATAAACTAGCCTTACCGTAATCTATCTATTTTTTAAGTCACTAAAAATTTCAAAAGTGCGCGTTCGTGTGATTTTTTCAAATTTTATGTTTATCGCAAGAATCCCTTTTCCTCACTTTTCTCCACAATCTTTGCTTTCACATCCACAATCTTCTCTTTTCCCTTACTCTCAACCTTGTTCCAAATCCATGTTCGAACTGCCTTAAAACTAAGAATCCACAACACAAATGATCCTAGTCCAACTACCGCTCGGAGTAAAAAGTGTTTTTTTGGTTTATCTGACATATGCATGGATTTTTATTTTTTACGAAAGTAGAAAGCTGAGAAATAGTTTATTGGTTCTCGCAGGCGCGTTCTGTGCAAAGAACTGCTCCATTGTCTTGGCAGGAACACCAGTTGCATCCATCGTAATATGTATCACCGGCCAAGATTGACACTCCGTCATAATCGCAGAAAATGTCGTTGTATGGAACTGGCATATTGTCAATAATGTTGCGTGACAAATCCTCTAAATCAGAAAGATCAATAATGTCACCATCATCAAGCATGCCATTATCTCTAGTATATTCGTCCATATAATCCTCAAAAGCCTCTAATGTTCTGTCCATCTGACGCTCAACTCGATGGGCTCCGTACCATTGCCCGGCAGTCCAACCAAGCACTAAAGCTACGATAATTGAAACTGCAAAAATAATTTGCGTTTGTTTTGTCATATATTAAATAATTAATTATTTATTCTCTGCCCCTTTGTCCTTCTTCTCCTCATTAACTTCTTCAAAATCCGCATCCTTAACTCCATCTGCTTCTGACTTCTCGTCTGGATTATGTGAGGCCTGTTCTGCTTGCTTGTCCGCCGTAGCTTCAGCGGAGGCGGAATACATCTTTGCTCCAACTTCTTGAGCTACTTTTGAAAGCTCTTCTGATGCTGACTTGATGTTATTAATATCGTCACTATCCTTGATTGCTTTAAGCGCATCAATTTTTTCTTGAACTTTCTTAGCGTCTGATTCATCAATCTTGTCCTTACCATCTGCCAACATCTTTTCTGCAGTATACACCATTGTGTCTGCAATATTTTTTAATTCTACCCCTTCTTTTTTCTTCTTATCTTCATCAGCATGGACTTCTGCATCTTGCTTCATCTTTTCTACTTCTTCATCTGACAAACCTGATGACGCTTGGATTGTAATCTTCTGTTCTTTTCCAGTTCCTTTATCTTTTGCCGAAACATTTAAAATTCCATTAGCGTCAATATCAAACTTTACTTCAACCTGTGGAATTCCGCGTGGTGCTGGTGGGATGCCGTCAAGAATAAACTTTCCTAAAACTTTGTTGTCAGCTGCCATTTCTCTTTCACCTTGATGAACTTTGATTTCAACAGATGGTTGACTGTCAGCTGCTGTGGAAAAAATTTGACTCTTGGAAGTTGGGATAGTTGTGTTGCGATCAATTAACTTTGTGAAAACTCCACCAAGAGTTTCAATTCCAAGTGACAGTGGAGTTACATCCAACAACAAAACATCTTTAACATCACCTTGCAAAACTCCGGCTTGAATGGCTGCACCAAGGGCAACAACCTCGTCAGGGTTTACAGATACATTCGGTTTTTTACCAAAAAATTCTTCTACTTTCTTCATTACCAGCGGCATACGGGTCATACCACCAACAAGTACGATCTCTTCGATTTCACCTGTGGATAACTTTGCGTCTGACAATGCCTTTTTTACTGGCTCCATTGTTTTTTCAACAAGTGGCCCAACTAATTCTTCAAGTTTTGAACGAGTTAGTGGCATTACCAAATGTTTTGGACCTTCAACGCCAGAAGTAATAAATGGTTGATTAATTTCTGTTTGCTGAGCTGTGGATAACTCAATCTTGGCTCGTTCAGCCGCATCCTTTACTCGTTGCATTGCCAAAGAATCACCTGTTAAATCAATTCCTTCCAAATTCTTAAACTCAGTAATAATCCAATCGATAATCACTTTATCAAAATCATCACCTCCCAAGTGTGTATCACCATTGGTTGATAAAACTTCAACTGTGTTTTCAGAAACATCTAAAACTGAAACATCAAAAGTTCCTCCACCTAGATCGTAAACAAGAATTTGTTGACCAACTTTTTTATCAAAACCATAAGCCAAAGCTGCTGCGGTTGGTTCGTTGATAATACGCAAAACTTTTAAACCAGCAATTTCTCCAGCGTCTTTGGTTGCTTGTCGTTGAGCATCGTCGAAGTATGCCGGCACAGTAATTACAACTTCAGTAACTGACTCGCCAAGTTTTTCTTCAGCATCAGCTTTCATTTTTTGCAAAACCATAGCGCCAATTTCTTGAGGTGTATATTCTTTATCACCCATTTTTACTGCCACACCTTCACCACGCTTAACAATCTCGTAAGGCATTGTCTTGATGTCGCGTTGAACTTCTGGATCATCAAACCGGCGGCCAATCAATCGCTTGATTGAATACAAAGTATTTTTTGGATTTGTCACAGCCTGACGCTTGGCTGGGGTTCCAACAAATCGCTCACCTGACTTGGCAATAGCAATCACTGACGGAGTTGTGCGTGATCCTTCTTTATTTTCTAAAATCTTTGGTTGACCACCCTCCATGATCGCCATAGCTGAATTAGTTGTCCCTAGATCGATTCCTAATATTTTTGACATAGATTTTTTGATGTTTAAGTTTAAGATGTTAAATGTTTAACTTGTTTATTATTACTTTTGCTGGCCGTAAAACTCGATCACCCATTTTCCAACCGTTTGAGCGAACTTCGATAATCTCATCATCTTTTCTACCCTTATCTTCGTGCTCTTCAACCACTTCGTGCAAATTAAGATCTAACTGTCCAGATGCATCGATCGCCTCGATCCCCAACTGAGCAAATACATCTTCAAACTGTTTTTTGATAAATGTAACACCCTGCAACCAAACTTGAATTGGCTTCTGTGTTGCCTCATCACATCCTGATAGATCTGGGACATGGCCCACAGCAACCTCGAAGTTATCCACAACCGGCAAAAGACTAAAAGCTAGATCAGTCTTGATACGCTCACGATTCTCACTTCTAACCCGGTCCAGATCGCGTTTTAAATTCTCATAGTCAGCCAAAGCTCGCTTCCACCCTTGCAAATACTCCTCACACTTCTCACAAGACTCCTTTTTACCAGGATCGACACATTCTTCGCATGGTTTCTGTTTACTGTGGACTGCGCACTGTGCACTGTGAACTGTCTTCTTTCTCTTCATAACTTTGAATCTAATAATTCTTTAGCCTGCTCAAGTAAGCAGATATTTTTTTCGTAATTCATACGCATAGGTCCGATAAGTCCCAATGTTCCAATCATGCCGTTTGGTAATTTGTACTTAACCATCATGGTGGCGATTTGTTCACCAAACGGATTTTCACCACCGATCCATATATTTACATCATCATCAATGTCTCCAAAAATATCTCGCAAAGTTTGATCAAAGCGATCAACAATTGTCGACAAGGCCCGCAAAGTGACAACATCACTAAACTCTGGTTTATCAAAAAGTTTTGAAATTCCAGTGTAATGGTTCCAACCAGCATCAAGTGATGCAACTGCTGCCTCGCCTGAAAGTCGCGTTAAGCATTGCGCCATTTCCTGCACAAGTTCACGCGGAGTGGAAACATTAGCAATTGCTTTTTGCATTTGCATTTCCGAGCTTTTAACTTTGCGACTGGCGCTTGTTGGTTGCTCTAAATACAATCGATACCCCGCCTCGGTTGGTACTCGTCCGGCCGATGTGTGTGGCTGACGCAAAAATCCAGCTTCTTCCAAAATCGCCATGTCATTTCTGATAGTTGCCGGAGAAACAGAAAACGCGTACTTGGAAACCAATGTACGCGAAGCAACCGGTTGTGCAGTTTGCACATGCTCTTCAATAATTGCCGACAAGATCGATAGTTGACGCTGATTTAGCACAATATATTTAATCTTTTGGAAAATTAAATTAGCACTCTACATTATAGAGTGCTAATTATTTGATGTCAAATTTTAAACCGCTTAAGCAACCTTTGGTCTCTTCTTTTCAGCATCTAATGTTGAGCTAATCATGTGGGTCAACTCATCATCAAATTTTGCCATTTCATCAATTGCATCAATCGTGTCTTGAACAAATTCTTGCTCTTCGTCGCTTAATTGCTGCAACTCGAACCAACCAAGCATTTGATGCGCATAATCAATCCATTGAGTCGCAATCTTTGCTGCTTGTTGTTTCTGATCCTCTACACTCTCCCTAAATCCCTGACCAGCATTCATATCCCCTCCTTTTTGCAAGGCTGCTTCTTGCTTTGCCTGTCGCCAAGATTCAATTGCCCTGGAAACTTCATTTTTTGCCCGTAAAAAATTCTTAAGCCCTTGATGGACTTCTCTTGAGCTTTCAGTCTCCTGTTTTACAGAAGGATCCTCAATAGCCCTACCGAATCTTTCTTTCATGCTCATTCTTGCCATATATAATAATCTTATTACATTTTCACGATGATTTCAAGGTATTTTTCTGTACCTTGGCGCTTGCCTGCCATGAAGATTTTTTTAACTGTTTTTGCTTTAACATCTGAGCAAAAAGCTCACCACCCATCAAGCTTGGCACAATCACAAATGTTGCTCCAAGCTGATACATTTTCTGAGCATCATTGGCGGTCTTAACTGTCACCACTATCGCTGCTTTTGATCGTCTCATTATTAGATACTCAATTAAATCCTGGTTTGCGCTCATGTCAGGAATAGTTGAAACAACAAGTTTTGCATGCTCAGCCCCAATATAACTTAAAAAATCTCGATTAGCCATATCGCCATACATATGTGGCCTGGCTTCTGCTTCCAAGTCATCAATAACTGCTGGGTCAAAATCAACGATTAGATATTCCTGTTTTAGTTTTTCAATAGCTGGCAAAATTGAGTGTCCCATGTTGTGATAACCAAACATTAAAACACGTGGTACAGGTCGCTCTGCTCTTTCGCTGGCTTTATCAGGAACCTGTTCCAACCATCGAAAAATTGGCTCAATCCGCTCGTACAGATATTCATTGTACTTAATAAGATAGGATGAAATGGTAATGGTGATCATGGCAACCATAGTAGCGATCGAAAGTGTCTGGACTTGAACAAGCCCAGACGCAATTCCAGTTGCTAATAGAATAAAAGAAAACTCACTAACCTGCGCCATGGTAACTCCAACCAAAAATCCAGTTCTAGGATGATATCCAAAAACTCGCAAGACAAAAATCACAATAATCGGATTTCCAATTAAAATAAAACTGCTAAAAGCAATTATCTGAACAACAGAGCTGGAAAATGCGTCAAAAGAAAGTTGAGTGCCAAGAACTATGAAAAATAAAATCAAAAAGAAATCTCGTAGCGGCTTGATGCGTGATTCAATCTCACGATGAAATCCGCTACCAGCCAACGAGATTCCAGCCAGCAATGCTCCAGTCTCTATTCCAAAACCAAGAAAAGTAAGGCCACTGGCAAGCGCAAAACACCAAGCGATTGCCACGATAAACAATAATTCAGTATTACGAGCCGCAGTCTTAAAAACATGTGGCAAAATAAACTTGGCGATTAACCAAAGCGCCACCACCACACACACTAATTTTATTACAGACAATCCAATAACTTCTCCAATTGATCCCACTCCGGAATTAAAAGCACTAATCCCAAGAAGTGCTAGCATGGCAATAAGATCTTGGACAATCAAAATTCCCACACTAATTCGACCATAGAATCGCTCCAAGTCTTCTTTGTCTGACAAAAGTTTAACAATAATGATTGTGCTTGAAAACGCAAACGCAAGAGCAATAAATGCTCCTTCAGTAATTCCATATCCTAGCAACCGAGAAATTGTAAAACCTGCCAATGAAGAAAATAGTACTTGCCCCAAGCCAGCAAAAAACGCAATTTTTCCAACATCCTTAATATTACGCCAGTTCAAATGCAGTCCAACCAAAAACAACAAAAACGCAATACCAATTTGCGATAACATTGAAAACACATCAGACGAACCTGTGAATCCAAAAATTGCTGGCCCAACCAAAAGTCCGGTTGCAATGTAAGCAATAATCAATGGTTGCTTAAGCAACCTCGCGATAAACGAAACCAGTCCAGCTGTAACAATAACAATCGCGATTTCAAAAAATAAGAAATCCTCCATATACTTGGATAGTATATCATAAAACTCTATACTCAATATATATGCATATGTTGATGATGAACCAATAGTAATAGAAGATGGGGTGCCAGATCGTCAGCTCTATCTAACAATCATAGCGCATATGAAGCACGCCTTTGCAGACGACAAAAATGAATGTAAAGGCTAAATAGAAATGT
>DMOG01000011.1 GCA_003453595.1 Candidatus Uhrbacteria bacterium | reverse complement strand
AACATTATTTATTATCTACAACGATTTGCTTGACTAAAATGAAAAATATAGATACGATTGTCGCGCAATGTGGCATTAGCTTTCTTTTCCATCAGGCCTTACCTGGCCAAAAAAAACAAGCAACTGGAAAATAAACCCGGCTTTGTTACATAATCAAAACGCGGCGTTAGCTCAGCTGGATAGAGCGTCTGGCTTCGGACCAGAAGGTCGTGGGTTCGAATCCCTCACGCCGTACCATCAAAAATCATAAATAGAACTCTCACAGTTCTACCAAGCACCGGTAGCTCAGTCGGTAGAGCAACTGGCTCTTAACCAGTGGGTCGTGGGTTCGAATCCCGCCCGGTGTACCAAAAATACCTCGACATAGTCGGGGTATTTTTGTTGAACTTTCTACTTTTCATCCCCCTACCATCCCTTTGCCTCCAATGCATTCTGCGCTGCTTCTACCTGGCCTTCTTGCTTTGATGTTCCAAGACCCTCAGCCACCAACTCCTTTCCTAAAAATGCACCAACGCGGAATGTTTTTTTATGGTCTGGTCCGGATTCTTCTAAAACTTTGTAGCTAGGCGTTGTGGACATGCGTGACTGACTTTCCTCTTGAAAACGACTCTTTGGATCAATATAAAGCTTTTTCTCTAAAATATCCGGTAAGGTTGAAATAATATGATGGTGAATAAAATTCTTTGATTCTTCCCAACCAAAATCTAAATATAATGACCCAATTATCGCCTCCATGCTATTTGCCAAAATATAATTACGTGATTTTTCACTTGTGTCCTGCGCCTCACCTTTTGAAAGGTATAACTGTGGCTCGACCTCAAGGGTGCGCGCAACCTTGGCAAGGTTTTGTCCGTTTACAAGCGCGGCTCGATAATTTGTTAATTCGCCTTCAGGATTATCAAAACTTTCAAACAAATATTCAGTCACCACCAACTCTAAAACTGCATCTCCCAAAAACTCCAATCGCTCATTGTGTCCAATTGGAAAATCCGCGTGCTCGTTTAGATAAGATCGGTGAACAAGTGCTTGCTTGAAATGCCCATCAGGTAAATATGATATCCCTAAACTTTTTGCAAATTTTTTTAATTCTTTATCTTCGTTCATAGTTTAATCTATTTATTCTTCGTTTGATTTTTCTTTTTCTTCCTCCTTATCAATCTGCTTTTCTGCGCCTTTGGCAATCATATCTCTAAAAACTGCTCCTAAAACTCCATTTACAAACTTTCCTGATGCTTCACCACCAAATGCCTTGCCTAACTCAATAGCTTCATTAATGGCAACCTTGGCAGGAATCTTTTCGTCAAATTTTAATTCATAAACACCCAGACGTAAAATATTACGATCTGTGTTTGTCATTTCATCGATTGGCCACTCTGGTGCAAAAGTTACTAATGTTTCATCGATCTTATCAACACTATCTATTACTGCATGGGTTTGCCGTAATACATAGCCATCATCATCAAAATTTGGTGCAAACTCTTCTTTGATATAGGCGACCACTTCATCGATGCGTGAAGAATCCCTACCTTGAAAATCCCATTCAAAAAGACATTGCATGACCATGGTGCGTGAAAGGTGGCGATTTGACATATATTTTTATAAGCCACTCTAGTATACCTAGAATACAAAAGACAGGCCAGAGGCCTGTCTTTTCTTTTTATCTGTCTTCTTCAGACTTTTTCTTTTTTGCAACTCTTTTTTCGAGTTTTTTTTCAACTTCTTCCATGCCTCCTAAAACTTGTCGGCCTCGATATTGTCCACAGGCTTTACAAGCAATATGTGGCAAAACATCTGCTTTGCAATTTGAACAAACAGAAATATCTGTTTTTTTAAGAGCATGATGTGATCGTCGCTTTCGAACGCGTGTGCGTGAATTGCGGAATGCTGGTACTGGCATAGAATTACTTTTATGGAAATGTGATCTATTTAACGCAGAAAGTGTATAAGATTAGTGGGTTTTAGTCAAGTATGCGGTTTTAACTGTATGCGGTTTTAACAGCAACCCCGCCACAGCGCGAGGGCTGGGGCGGGGACGACAGTTGTTCTGAACCTACTTGCGCTAGACGCGCAGGTGGCTCGTATCCGTGAGGAATGTTCGCCCACGGAGGTTTTTGGGCATCGACAGCACGCCGGCGTCAGGCGCCTGGTCGGACACTTCCGCCGGCTTCCACACTTTGGTGGTCTCCCTGCGGGTAGGGTCGCCGGCGCGGGAGCGCTGGAAGTTGTTGGCGAAGCGGACCTGGCCCGCGCCCCAGATCTGATCATAATGCCAGGCCATGGCCTTGGCGATCTCGCTCGCGAGCCGGAGCTCGAGCGGGTTCTCGGCCATACCGGTGCGACCGACGATCCAGTGGTCGCGGATGGGGTCGTTCTGGGTAATCACCACCCGTGTGAGGGGCGGTTCGCCCCGGGGCTCGCGGACCTCGACCTCCACCAGGTCGCTCTCGTCCTCGATCAGGAGGACGCCTAGGTGGATGTCCGTGTCGAGCTCGTCTCCGTTGAGCATGACCTCAACGAACTTGTCCCTGACGAGGGTGGAGACGGACTGCATCGCGAGCTTGCTCGCGCACACTTCGACCTTGATGACAAAACGTGGGGGCACGTTTACCTCTTCTTCTGGTTGTTGTGCGGTCCGCGACATGCGGAAACGCTGGGAGATAATAGTCTTTTTTGTGGTTGGTGTCAATAGAGGTGAAAGGGTAGATGGGACTATAAATCTTCAAAAAAATAACCGCGAATGTCCTGATCGGGACATTCGCGGATTTTTCTTAAAAATCTGTATCCTCTTATTTGACAACCTCCTTTATAACCTCTACCTCACATTTTCTATTTTCTACTTCTTCCCCTCCTCTAAAACCGCCACACTGATCACTTTGTCATCTGATTTCTTAAAGCGCATTACGCGTACTCCTTGGGTAGCACGACTAAGTGAGGAGATAGAATCAATTGCCATGCGGATTACTTGTCCGTCTTCTGAGATTACGAGCAAATCACGCGGATCTTTTTTGAATGCCAGTCGAGCAGAAACAATGTTTCCAGTTTTACTTGTTATCTTGGCGGTTCTGATTCCCATTCCACCCCTGCCCTGCTTCTTATACTCACGCAAAGCTGTTCGCTTACCATATCCATTTTGCATAATAACCATAAGCTGACAATCATTGTCTTTTCCATCATCAATTATTTCCATTCCTACCACTTTATCTTCTCCCTTAAGCTTTAAGCCACGAACCCCTGACGCTACTCGACCCATTGATCGCAAATTCTTTTCACTAAATCGAATCGCCATTCCGTTTGAGGTTGTTAAAATGATGTCATCTTTTCCTGACGATGTTTTCACCCATTCTAATGTGTCTCCGTTCTTTAGTTTAATTGCTATTAAACCTGATCGACGCACATTTTCAAAATCCTTCATGTCAGTCTTTTTAATGGTTCCCTTTGATGTAACCATGACAATATATTTTGCAGACTCAAGTTCTGATGGCTCCATGGTGGCTGTCACTGTTTCACCAGGCGCAAGTTGCAAAAAGTTGACAATCGCCTGACCCTTTGATGTTCGTGAAGCTTCTGGAATTTCGTAAACCTTTAGCTTAAAGACACGCCCACTGGAAGTAAAGAACATGATGTCCTTATGAGTTGTGGTTGTAAAAATAGATTCAACCATGTCCTCTTCTTTTGTGGAAAGTCCAAGCACACCTTTACCTCCACGAGATTGCAACTTGAATGTATCTGGGAGCACACGCTTGATATATCCGTCTTTTGTGAACATCACAATTGTCTGCTCATCGGGAATAACATCTTCCATTGAAAACTCCTTTAGTCCAGCTTTAACAATTTTCGTTCTTCGATCTTCACCGTGTTTTGCGATAAGATCTTCAGTTTCCTTGCGAATAACAGCTAGCATCTTTTTTCGAGACTTGAGAATCAACTCAAGCTCTTTAATAAGTGCCATCTTCTCTTTATATTCTTGCTCAATCTTTAGTTGCTCAAGATTTGCTAAACTTTGCAAACGCATTTCCAAAATGGCAACAGCTTGGCGCTCAGTCATCTTAAACTTCTTCATTAAATTCTCACGCGCAACATCCTTATCTTTTGATTTTTTAATAGTATCAATTACTTGATCGATTTTTTGCAAAGCAATACGCAATCCCTCCAAAATATGAGCCCGATCCTGCGCTCTGGCTAAATCAAACTCAGTGCGTCGACGAACAACATCTTCTCTATGCTTTAAAAACTCTTCCAAAAGCGATTTTAGACCAAGAGTTCTTGGCTGCATTCCATTTTCTACCAAGGCAACAACATTATAATGAAAAGTTGTTTGCAATGGTGTTACTTGGAATAAACGATTTAATACCTTTCTTGGATAAGCATCTTTTTTAAGCTCGATCACAACTCGCACACCGTCTTTATTTGATTCGTCTCGTAAATCCTTAATTCCCTCCAGCTTTTTCTCACGAACTAATTGCGCGATTTTCTCCAAAAGCGTGGCTTTGTTAGTCATGTATGGAACCTCTGTCACAATAATCGCGTGGGCGCCTTTGCTATTTTCAACAATCTCAGCTTTTGCCCGCACCACAATACCTCCCCTGCCGGTCGCGTATGCGGCGCGAATATCCTTTGCTCCATAAACCATAGCTCCAGTTGGAAAGTCTGGTCCTTGGATATGCTCCAATAAATTATCAAGAGTAGCGTTTGGATTATCAATTAAGGTTAAAATTGCACTACCAACTTCTCTGAGGTTGTGTGGTGGAATATTTGTTGCCATTCCCACCGCAATACCAAGCGTACCGTTGATTAATAGGTTAGGAAGTTTTGCTGGCAACACACTTGGCTCTCTGTGCGAACCATCATAGTTTGGTCGAAAATCAACAGTATCTTTTTCAATATCTGTGAGCATTTCTTCAGCAACAGTTTCTAACTTTGCCTCTGTGTAACGCATAGCAGCAGCTGAATCGCCGTCCATGGAACCAAAGTTTCCTTGACCACGCACAAGAGGATGCAAGAATGAAAAATCCTGAGCCATGCGCACCATTGTTTCGTAAATAGAAGAATCACCATGAGGGTGATATTTTGCCATCACTTCTCCGACAACATTGGCTGATTTTCGAAACTTAGCATTAGCTCGAAGTCCAATAGTCCACATGGCATACAAAATCCTACGCTGTACTGGTTTTAAACCATCACGAACATCAGGCAATGCTCGGGAAACAATAACTGACATGGCATAATCCAAATAACAACGCTTCATTTCCTCTGTAATCCCTTGCGGGATTAATTGCAAATGCTTTTCATCTGTTGATTCCTGTTGCTGAAATTCATTTTGTCTTTCTTGTTTCTTGGCCATAGATATTATTCAATTGGTTCTTGATCTTCTTGGGGATTTTGTTCATTTATTCTCTCCAATGCTTCAGCGACAACTGAGTTTACTGCCTCTCCTTCCAACTGCTGTTCTGCCTCTAGCTGTGCTTGTTCTTGAGCCTGCTGTTGCTCCATTTGCGACTTAAACATTTCAGTTATTTCACTTATTGATGTGGTAATCATTGGCATCTGTTGTTCCACTTGCACTCGAAAATCATCAAGTTCTTTAATAGTATCTGAAGCTTCATCTTGAGTTTCACTTACCTCTTTGGCTAGACCAGTTGTAAAAAGAGTGTGAATTTGAAATCCCCAAATTACAGTCACTAATAAAACTCCAACCACTGTTGACGCTATTATTATCCTTTGTTTTTTCTTGTTGGGCACACGAACTTGCATATCTATGATCTAGACAAAATAAGAACCTGCATTTCTTCATCTGGCAAACTACTTTTTGTAATTTTTGCTTTATTTACTTCTTCAGCCACACAACCAATCTCCTTACAGAATGGACCTATGTCAGCAAAAGCTTCTTTAATATCAGCAATATGCGCAAAAGATGGGATAACAATGCGAGGTTCAATTTGAGAAACAACTTCTGTGGCAGTACTTGCGTTCATAACGCTTTTTCCACCAATAGGGATAATGAGCACATCAATATTTCCCAGCGCTTCAACCTCTTTTTCAGTAAGCTCACGATCAAGGGCTCCCAAAAAAGCGATCTTCACATCCTCAATCATTATTTTAAAAATAGTATGCTCTGTTCCGTCCTTTTTTAAAGCAGTAATTCCCTGTACAGCGATACCACCGACTTCATATTCACCAGCATGTGAAACAAGAAAAACTCGCTTATCCCCTTCTGCACTAATAGAAGTAATGTTGTTAGCGTAATCTCCAGCATGAGATTGCGCCACAATAGATGCTTTAAGAGTGCGAGGAAAACGCAGCCCGGTTGTATTTTGATATGGATCTGTCACCAAAGTAACTTCTCCATCAATTGGTTTTCCAGCAATTGTAAAGCTACCAAACCCGTTCCAGCTAATGTTCATAAATGAAAAAATAAGCGTTTTAGCGTTAAAATTGTAGCACGGAATCAAAGAAATGAACAGAGGTAAAAAGAGGTTGGAAGGGTTTAAAGAGTCGCAAGGGTCGCAAGGTTTAAGAAGGTTGCAAGAGTTATAAGAACTGCAAAAACTGTGCCATTGGACAATTTTTTGATACACTTTTACTAATATGTGGAACCCATTTAAACAAGATCAATCAACTGAAGCTCGGGGCGCATCAAAAGATACTCAACAAAATAACGATGCGAAAAGAAAAGAGCGAGAAATTACAGCAATCGACAAAGGTTCGTTTTGGACTGTGTTTAGGTATACAGATAGAAAAACCGGTGAAGTTCGCAATGACCTATTAGCTAAAAAATTACGACGCCACCTTATATTTCCAGAATACTCAAGCAATCAAGATCCAAAATTTACAAAAGAAGTGGCAAGTTATCTAAGACGCGAGCGTGATCATCTATATCGTTCTTACTCATCAGAACTGCCTGATTTAATACCAAAAGAAAAAATTATCACCCTGCCTCCAATCGAAGGTCACCCTGCCGGTGAAATTATTTCCGTGCAAGAGAAAATGAATGATTACAAAAAACTACATCAATTCAATATCAATCAACTGGATCCAGAACAACAAAAAGAACTGCGTGCACAAATCGATACTTTCATCCAAATCACAAAGCAAATGGCCGAGGCTCAAGACCCAGTAGATCCTGAATTCTCCAATGCGATGCCTGACATAACGCACTTGTGAAATTTGGCTGTTGAAATGAAGAATGACAAACCAATTTTCAGACTTTTTGACACAAATTATGTAGTGTCATTAGATAGCCAACGAGCAGTGGATCAAAATATCCTTTTACGAAATTCATACTGGCTTTTTTATATAGAACACCATTTCTTAGGTAGACCGATTGAAGAACTCCGCGCAGATCCGTTCTATAGGAAATCTGACATGGCAGATACCATTATTCAATACTATCCAGATGTTCCACTGTTTAATCCAAAAGAAATTTCAGATTTATTCCATTTGCGCGATGGAATGCCTGTTCATGCTTTTCTAGAAAAAAAACGCGAGCAGGCGCAAGACATAAACAACGCTAAACTTGAACGCTTAAAGGCAATCTTGTTACAAACCATTTCGCAGGTTGCGATTCGTGAATATGATGGTAATAAACAACTTCATATTCCAACTTCATACGGCGAATGCGTGATCTCTATTCCAGAACCACAGAATATAGAAACAAATGAAGAATCAAAAAATCCGCTACTAGTCAGTCGGCGCATAAAAACAAAAGAAGGCACTAAATCAGAAATACTTACCATTGATGAAAACATAATAGAAGAATTTCTCATCAGAGAAATCTAGAAAAAAAACCAGCACAACAGTGCTGGTTTCTTATACTTTAAACTTTTAACTTTCTACCACCCCCATTTCTACCACCCCCTATTCCTCTGTCTCATGCAAAACCGTATTCCAATATTCTAGTTCTTTTTTAACTTCCTCTTCTGAAGGATCGCGTTCAACAATTGACCATCCTTCCTCTAGTCGATCGCACACACTATTTACTTCCCCTTTCCATTTTGGATCCTCATCTCCCATGGCTCGCAAATTATTTATTAAAGATTGCAAGCGAGTTGCTTCTTTTGTCCATCGATCAACCAATTCTTCGTATTGTGCCTGACGCTTGTGAGCACGCTCATCGCATTGATGATCCAATGTTTCTTCAGCTAGCAAAATTGCTTGCTCAATTTGCAAACGCTCTTGTGGATTAAGCTGATCTTCAAACATTGAACTGGCAACATAATCATCCAACATAACTCCATGCCGAGTGACATCCTGCAATTTCTTTTTTACATCTTCATCAATGCGTTCCATTACCAACTGTTGCAACCTTTGCTCCTCGTCCCCGGCACAAAGCTCGTTATATGCCTTACGATATGGAAATTCTTTTCGTCCAATCAACGAAAGTGCCTGATGAATTTGTTGTTCGGTGGCATTAATATCCTCAGAAAGCTCTTTATGTATTTTTAAAGCCTCCTCTGCGATCTCCGGCGGAGTCAATGGCACAAGTTTATCCATAGAGATCTTGAACTCATCCAAATAGGATTGATGTGGGTGGGTCATATGGTTGTAGTATAAAGTAAAAAGTTTAAAGTTTAAAGTAGGAGGTAGAATGAAGCACAAACCCCGTCGCAACTCTGACGAGCGGACGGGGACGAGATTCTCGGCGAGATCGGATCTCCAGAGATCCGATCTCCGAAAACTGAATCTTAGAGCTAGAGCGTGATCACGCCACAGCGGATCTGCGCGATGGGCATCAATGACCCAAGCGCGACCGCACATGACATTTCCCACATCTTCTGCAGACCACGCAGGCGATGGGACTCTCGCTTGCCACCCTCAAGGTCAGACATGAAATTTTCACGCTTCTCCCGCGGAACGACAGCGATGCCAATGCCGTGCCGGATGAAATCATCAGATGGCGAATCACCAATCGCAATGAGATCACATGCCTCGACACCAAGTTGCGCTGCGTGCATCGCAAGAACGGCTGACTTCATCAGATCAGTCACGACCGTGGTCCTGTCTGACCCGATCAAGCGACCGTCTTGATCCCAAAGCATGCGCAAAGCATAAATAGCAGGCAACGCGTTGGGATTGTAGCGCATTGATTCAATGAACAATGCACGGATCGGATCAAATAGCCCGTAGGAATTGACCGCGATCTCATGTGGTTTAAAGCATGCAAAAAGCTCCGGAATTCCTTCACGCACCGGCCACTGCCTTGCAGCCTGATGAATCATGTCGCGCGTAAGCCCAAAACGTGCCATACGCACGACTGGGTCCAAGGCGAATTTGATCTGCGCTTTCTGCGTGTTGTAACTATTGGCAAAATAAGCATCGGCCTCAATGCTTTCTTGCCGTCTATCTTCAGTAAGCTGCCAGTGCTCGCGGGCATAAGCCCAGCCACTGCCAGGCCAAATTGTGCCATCCATGTCTGACACAATACCCTTCGCTTCCCTGATGATCACGCCGAAGTACTGCGGCGACACAGCGTCACCGCGCAGGACCAGAACCTGATCGGTATCTGACGACTCTTTCATTATCCCCAGAAACTGCTCATAGGAATCCGCGAGCACGACTGTACACTGACTTGAAAAGGACATCCCAACCTCCTTACAGGCTATGCGCGGAAATGCGCTTGGGGACATGTGGGACTTTAGCAAAAAAGGGTGGAAAGTCAATCTCCCATTGACCTTTTCCCCACTCCGCGCTACACTTCTCGCGTTACTTAATTCTTAATTCCTGAAGCTCGCGCTATTATAGCGTCAGCGTCAGGCAAAATTTATGACAGATACAAATACACAACAGCTTTCTGAGCTATTAGAAAACGATCAGTATCTCAACATCCCTGAACTCGGTGCGCTTATTACTGCCACCGTTATTTCTATAAAAGGACGAGAGGTGCGATTAGATGTTAATGGAATCACCACTGGAGTTGTTCGCGGACGCGAGCTTTTTAGTGAAGGTGATGCCTTCTCTGGTCTAAAAAAAGGTGACAAAGTTGAGGCAACAGTAATTGACTTGGAAAACGAAAATGGAGAAATGGAACTTTCATTCCGTTTCGCTGGTAATAAGAAATCTTGGGAAGATCTTAAAGAACAATTTCAGAAAAATGAAGTTGTGGAAGTTAAGGTTACCGACGCTAACAAAGGTGGACTTATTGTTAAGCTCAATCACATCACTGGTTTCCTTCCAGTTTCACAACTTGCTCCAGAAAACTATCCACGCGTCAGTGGTGGAGACAAGGTAAAGATTTTAGAAAAACTAAAAGACTTTATTGGCAACAAAGTACGAGTTCATATTCTTGACCTAAATACAGAAGAAGAAAAACTTATTGTTTCTGAAAAAACAATTTGGGAAGATGAACAAAAGAATGTTATTTCAAAGATTGCTATTGGCGACATTATTGAAGGTGATATCACAGCTCTAGCTGACTTTGGTGCTTTTGTTAAATTCTTACCAAAAGGAGTTACTGACCCAGCCGGCGCTCTTGAGGGATTAGTTCACATCTCAGAAATCGCTTGGCAACGAATTGATCATCCAAAGGATCTTTTGAAAACTGGTCAAACAGTTAAAGCGGAGATAATTGGAATTGATGGCAGTAAAATCTTCCTTTCCATGAAGAAGCTAAAAAGCGATCCATGGGTTGATGTTGAAAACAAATACAAGATCGGAGACATTGTCGAAGGAACAGTACTAAAGAGCAATCCATTTGGACTTTTCGTTGAGCTTGATCAAGATATCCACGGACTTGCCCATGTTTCTGAACTTTCTGACGAACAAATCGATCATCCATCAAAAGTTGCAAAATCAGGTGAGGTGATGAAATTCAAAATCGTATCCATTGAGCCAAAAGAACACAGACTTGGACTTTCATTAAAGGCGATCAGTGAGAAAAAGAAAGAGGTTGTTGAAGAGGTTAAGAAGGTTGAAGAAGTTATTGATGATACTAAAAAGACCACTCCTAGCGTCGAGGTGGAAAATAAAGAAACAACAGAGGTGACAGAATAATCAAAACTGACTAATAGCAAAACCCCGCATTGCGGGGTTTTGTCTTACAATTGCATAAAGTTGTCAAAACACTGCTTTTCTGACACAATACCAACGCTAAATAAGAATTATTTGTTAACTGCCTGTTCTTACTATGAAACCACTTTCCAAAAATATAATCATCTTTTTGCTAGTCATCTTGGCTCTTGGAATCATTTTTTCCTCATATGACCTAAAAGCTCCGGAGCCAGAAGTAATAGGAACATCTACTCTGGTTGAGAAAATCGCAGCCGGAGAAGTGTCTAAAATAGAAGTGCAAGAAGATACATTATCAATTACCGGCACAAATGAAACTCCATATGAAATGAAAAAAGAACCAGGCGAATCTTTGTCTGATCTTCTTACCAACTATGGTGTTACCGGTGAACAATTAGCCACAATCAACATTCAAGTTGTTGAAGAAAGCATGTGGATTTCGCTTTTACGCACAGCACTCCCTACCCTTCTTTTCCTAATTGGCTTCTTGATAATCTTCTGGTTCTTAATTGGACAAATGCAAGGTGCAAACAATCGCGCTTTAAGCTTTGGTCAAACAAAGGCAAAAGAAGTGATTAGTAAAAAAGATCAAGTCAAATTCAAGGATGTGGCCGGAGAAGTAGAAGCAAAAGAAGAATTATACGAAGTAGTTGATTTTCTCAAACATCCAAAAAAGTACACAGAAGTTGGAGCCAAGATTCCAAAAGGCGTTCTACTTATGGGACCTCCCGGAACTGGAAAAACACTTTTAGCTCGAGCGGTTGCTGGTGAAGCTAATGTTCCTTTCTTCCATATTTCCGGATCAGAGTTTGTAGAAATGTTTGTGGGCGTTGGCGCATCACGAGTACGAGATTTATTTGGCAAAGCAAAAAAGGCCGCACCATGTATTATCTTTATTGATGAAATCGATGCTGTCGGACGACAACGCGGAGCCGGACTTGGTGGTGGACATGACGAACGCGAACAAACCCTAAACCAAATCTTGGTTGAGATGGATGGCTTTGCACCAAACATGGGAGTAATCGTAATTGCCGCCACAAACCGTCCTGATGTGCTTGACCCAGCACTTTTGCGACCAGGAAGATTTGATCGCCGTATTACCTTAGACTTGCCATCATTGAAAGATCGAAGATCAATTTTGGATATTCACGCTAAAGGCAAGCCGCTTGGTGAAGACACTGATTTGCAACGAGTAGCTGAACGAACTGTGGGATTTTCTGGTGCAGATCTAATGAACATAATGAACGAAGCAGCAATTTTGACAGCTCGTGAAAATAAAAAAATCATTGCTCAAAATAATCTATTAAGCGCCATTGAAAAAGTAATGCTTGGACCAGAGCGAAAAAGTAATATTTTGTCTGATAAAGAACGACGAGTTACTGCCTATCACGAAGCTGGTCATGCAATTGTTGGACACATATTGCCAAATTGCGACGATGTTCACAAAATCTCAATTATCTCCCGAGGTCGGGCAGCAGGTTACACAATGAGCTTACCAAGTGAAGACAAGAAAATGCACTTCCGCGCCGAGTTTATCGACGAACTGGCAATGATGTTGGCCGGATATGCTATTGAACAAAAAATGTTTGGCGATCGCACCACTGGAGCATCAAATGATTTAAGCCGCGCCACCAAGCTTGCCCGCAATCTTGTCACCCAGTACGGAATGAGTGAAAAAATGGGACCAAGAACCTATGGAGAACGCGAAGACATGATTTTCCTGGGTCGAGAAATCCACGAGAATCGTGATTACTCAGAAAAAACAGCTCAAGAAATTGATGAAGAAATACTCAGACTGGTAAATGAAGCTTTGATAACTGCTAATAAAGTAATTAATGAAAATCAAGGACTAGTGGAAAAAATTGTAGCTGAACTTCTAGAAAAAGAAACAATTGAAAAAGAAACTTTTGATAAGATAATGGGGGAAAAAGCAGGAAGCAAAGGATAAAAAGTAGAAAGAGGAAAATTAAAAGTACAAAGAACTGACACACCCAGTGTCAGTTCTTTATTTAATCTCCTTATCCGTCTTCCTACATTCTACATTCTACTCTTCTTTTGCTATAATAGAATCGATATTAACAAGGAGGAATATGAGCATTGCTAAATCAATGAACACTTACATAAAAATTCTTAAAAATGCGTGGGAGATTACGCTTGAACAAAAACAATGGTGGGCATTAGCCGCACTAGCTGGTCTTGTTTACACAGGCGCAGTTTTCAATACGCTAATAAGAACATTTTTGCATTTACAAAGTGCTGACAAACTGGGAACGCAACAGCTTGCTCAAATTAGTCCCTTCTTCTCTTGGGTATTAAGTTATGCAAGAAACATGGCCTTATTGGAAACTCCGCATCTATTGCTTTCCATCTCTATTTGTATCTTGATATTTGTATTAATAGTTTTTATTGCCTTAGTTGCCCAGCACATGTTGCTCTTATTTGTTTCCAAAGGCAAAAAAGAACATTCTTGGAAATCAATCTGCAAACAACTTCGCCATATTCACATTCTTCGGCTGTTCTCTATTAATGCAATCATGAAAATACTTTTCGTGATTGTTATTGGCTGTACAACTTTGGCACTTGCCTGGCTATCAACCAGCGATTCTTCTCTGGACGCTTTAATTAGAACTGGTGTATTTGCCATTGCCCTGCCATTTGCTTTCTTTATCGAGGTTTTTGGCATGATCGCTTTGATTGGTTTAGTAAAAAAAGATGCATCAATTGGCAAAACAATGGTGCGAGCAATGAGCTTATTGCGCAATCACTGGCTAGTAACTTTTGAGCTTTCTTTAATTTTATTTATTGTAAACTTTATTACTTCAGCGATTTTATTTGTTATTTTGCTCTGCGTAGCTATTATCGCTGGTATGATTTTTGAAATGACACTTTTGATTGGATCATATGTCTTGCTTTCGATAATTACTTTTTTAGCACTACTCATAACCACAGCTCTGGTAATAATATATGCTGGAGCAATTACCACTTTTAATTATGCAGCCTGGACACAAATGTGTAATTATCTGGAAAGATATTCCCACTTCCCTGCACTCGAGCATATGCTCAGGAAAATCTTGAAGTAAAATTATGGCCGACGGCTTTCCATCAATCGAAGACCTTTTGCAACAATCAACTGCGCAATCAGCAGATCCTCTTTTTGATACAAAAAAGACAGAACCAAAGGACACTGGGAAAACAGAAGAAGAACTTTCCCCAACTGAAAAGCTTGAACATAAAATGGAAAAGATGGAAGTTGGGTCAAAGGAACAAGAAGCAGAACAAATCTCAGCCGCACTTGGACTTCCCTATATCAATCTGGTGGGATTTGCTATTAGCCCTGACGCTCTTCGTTTGATTGAAGAAGAAAAAGCAATGGAACTAAAAACTTTGTGTTTCTTATACACTGGTCCAGAACTTCGCATTGGTTCGGTAAACCCGCAAGATGATGGTATTAAACAACTTGCGTTTGAACTTGGTGAACGATACAAAACCCATGCGGTTTTATATAAAATTACCGAGGATTCATTTACGCATGCGGTTAGACTTTATAACACCCTGCCAAAAATTCGCGAGATTGTTAAGGGAGTACAAATAAAAGAAGAGGAATTGGTTGAATATCAAAAAAGAATGGACAATCTTGAAGCCATTGGCACAATCTTAAAACAAGCGAGCATCACTGATGTTTTGGCAATCGTTGTGGCTGCAGCTTTAAAACTTGGTTCATCTGACATCCATATTGAAGCAGAAGAAAAAGGAATCGCGGTTCGTCTGCGAGTTGATGGCATACTACAAGATGTGGCTGAGTTGGAAAAAGATCAGTGGAAAAAAATTATCAACCGCATCAAATTAATCGCTGGATTAAAATTAAATGTTTTGGACAAGCCACAAGACGGACGATTTACAATCTACCAAAAAGATAAAAAAATTGATGTTCGTACTTCCACGCTTCCCACTGCTTGGGGCGAGTCAGTGGTAATGCGTATTTTAAATCCAGAATCAATTCAACTTGAGTTTTCCCAACTAGGATTCCGCAAGCCTGCCTTTGACAGACTCATGCATGAAATTGAAAAACCACACGGCATGATTTTAACAACTGGACCAACTGGATCTGGTAAAACAACAACTCTGTACGCAATTCTTAAGCACTTGAATAAACCAGGTGTAAAGATCATCACGCTTGAAGATCCAGTTGAATATAAATTAGCAGGGATCAACCAAAGCCAGATCGATCAATCAAAAGATTATACTTTTGCCAAAGGTTTGCGATCAATTCTGCGACAAGATCCAGACATCATTCTGGTGGGAGAAATTCGTGACTTGGAAACTGCTGAGACCGCGATTCAAGCAGCACTTACAGGACACCTACTGCTTTCCACAATTCACACCAACGACGCTGCCGGAGCAATCCCTCGTTTTTCCGCCATGGGAGTCAAACCATTTTTACTGGCGCCAGCACTAAATGCAATCATGGGACAACGACTTGTGCGTCGGGTCTGTGAAGCTTGCAAACAAGAAGATAAAATCAATGAAGTGACTTTGGTAAAAATAAAAGAACTGTTAGATGCAATCCCAGAAAGCTCAGGTGAACCAAAGCCAGACACAACCAACATGAAGTTTTTCAAAGGCGCTGGCTGTGACGCTTGTCACAAAACAGGCTACAAAGGCCGGGTTGGTATTTATGAGATTCTCGTGAAAAACACAGAAATTGAAAAAATCATTTTGTCAGGCGAGATTTCAGAATACCAAATGCGAGAAATCGCCAGCGCTCAAGGAATGATTAGCATGACCCAAGACGGACTTTTAAAAGCACTTGGGGGCCAAACCTCAATCGAAGAAATCCAACGCGTCGCCGGACTTTAATCAAATTGGGGTCAGGTCTTTACTCGGAACACCATCACATTCCTAAGAAATAATAAATTTTGATAAAAAATTATTCGGGTCTATATATAGAAAAAACGATTTTAGTGCAAATAATAGCAAAATTTTACTTAACAGTTCCGAGTAAAGACCTGACCCCAAAACAAAATCGAAACTTATAAATCCAGCCAATATTGGCTGGATTTTTGTGCCCCGACATTGACAAAAGTAATATTTTATGATATGTTTAGCCCTTCTTGAGCCTGGAATAATCCTGGTTTGAGATGCTCACGCTGAAAGCAGAAGGAGGGCTAAATGCCCGAGCAGATGCAGACTGACATCCCAAGCCAGGCACAAATCGCCGACGCCGACGCCTTTATGCGTCGATGCCTGATCGTCGGCGCCATCGCTCTGGTCTTCGGACTGGCGTGGTGGCTCGCCCTCGAGCAGGTCACAAGCCTGCTCGACATGAGCAGGTCGGCCTTCCAGGCCGGCATGGACTGGGGACTTGTCCCCGCCATGTTCATCGGCGCCCTCGTCGGCGCCCTGGCCACAACATCCCGTCCCGACAACGGTCACCCCTGATCGTTGGCCAAAAATCTCCTGCGACCCTCCCACCTGGAGCTTCGCAGGGTCCGCCAATGCTCATCACGATATTTTTCACTTTTGGTCCGATCGGACATAAACTGAAAAATAATTCTGATGGTAATTGGTGGACATTCAAACCTTAAACCCGATACAAAGCCATAACAGGCTGAAAGGAGACCGACATGATCGGTCAATTGAATTGGATCCTGGCGCAGGTCCCGGCCGTCCTCATGCAGGCGGTCGCGGGAATCTTCGCGCTTTGGTCCGGGTGGGCAATCTGGACCGTGTTGATGTGTTCCCCGATCTACCTGATCGCCATCGGCCTCTCGGTCTTTGGCATCGGTGGTGGGACCATTTCAACACTGGTCCGGAGGACTGTGATGGTCAACGCCATCGCGGCCTCCTTGCCCATCTCCGCCCCAATTTTGGCCCTCTGGTACGGGGTGCCGTTCGTCTATCGGCTGGTCAGCGGACAGCCAGGGCGACGGCAAAACAACCAGAGGCCCCAGACGATCCACTACCACATCTACCAAGGGGGACAACGACCCCGAGGGCGACGTGGTGGTGGCCGTCGCCCACCCCATCCCCCTCCTCCTGCGAGACCTTAGGAGCCTCGCAGGTCCGCCAAAGTTCAATAATCACTATTGGCCTTTGGTGGACCTACAACCGGTCGAAAGACCACAAGAAAGGAAGAAAGAAATGATCGAACGAATTTCCAACCTCTTCAAACGCTGGATCATCCAGATCATCGTGGGTGGAACATTCACCTTCGGCTGCCTCGTGGCCTACGAAGGTTCGGGTAGCCTGGTGAGAGCAATACTCTACGGAGCCTTCAGCATCGTATTGCTGATCATTTTCATGGCACCAACCGTTTTCTGGTGCCACATCACCTACGATGAGAAGTTGGACGGGGGGACACGACCAAGATGACACTTCCGACCCCTCCTTCGCCCAGCGAGCTCGCTGGGCGTCCGCCAATTCTCATCACCAACATCAAGTTAATCGACGATCGTCGATTAACTCACATGTGATGAGCATCGGTGGACCTACAACGCCATGGAGGAAAAATCATGGCAAACCTCATCGCGGGCGTAATTGCCCGCACCCCCTTCGGCAACTGGCTTTTCGGCCAGTTTGCCAAGATCATCACGGCGACCGCCAGCTACGGTGGTCGCTCTCCCCGCGATCGAAAATGATCGTGGGCCTGCCAATTCTCATCACCAACATCAAGTTAATCGACGATCGTCGATTAACTCACATGTGATGAGCATTGGCAGATACGCAAAACAACCCACACACCTATTATTACAGTAAAAATGATAATAGGTGTGTGGGTTTTTTGTTTTGTATTTTATGCATCCACATCTTTTTAAGATGGTAATACAAATATTATATCTTATAACACTACAAAAATCTCTGACCCTTTTGATTTTGCCATCTCGACCACTGGATGTTTTTGAACAAATTCCCAAATTGCGTCAGCGAGTGCGCCTGTTCCAACTCCACAAATTATCCTCACAACTCGTTCTTTTCTATAAAGTTGTTGCGATAAAAAATGATCAACCTCAAGCTCTGCCTCGTGAACACTTAACCCGTGCAAATCCAAGCTCGGGAGGCTTGGATCTATTTGGGCAACACTTAAAAGTGTTTCGCTAAGACTTTGCTTGTTTGATTTCATAAACACACGACTCCCTCCGTCCTTCGCCCCACTAATGATGGAGCTATGGAACGGCAGGCTACCTCCCCCTTCGAAAGGGGAGAAATTAGACAAAAATTAACTAAGGCTTTCAATCTCAATCTCTCTCGTCTCTTCATCAACATGATCGATCTTAATGCGATGAGTTGGATGAAATGGTGACTGACCAAAAATATCTGGCCATTCGATACAAACAACTGAGTCAGCTGTCATGACCTCATCAAGCTCCAGAGCAGAAAGTTGCGAAGCATCATTAAAACGATATAGATCAATGTGAATTACCTTTTTAACTTGCTGAGCTTTAACTGGATACTCATTCATAATCGTAAAAGTCGGACTTTTGACTCTGGCGTCAGACCCAAACGCCTGAGCAATCCCCCGCACAAAAACAGTTTTGCCAGTTCCCAAATCACCAACCAGCTCAATCACTTCCCCGCCCTTAAGCGTCTTTGCAAAATCATTGGCAATATCTTTTGTTTGTTGTTCAGACTTTGATGTGAACATATCAAACAATATCCATATTAGAATCCGCCACCAAATCCACCGGCTCGATGAAGTTTTTTGGATTCCGAGCGCGGAAGTAACCAGCTGCGGCAATCATAGCCGCATTGTCTACTGAGTAAGAAAATGGTGGTACAAAAACTCTTGTTACTCGTCTCTCCCCTTCTTTGATAATCCTATTTCGAAGTTCAATGTTCGCCGCCACTCCGCCAGCCAAAATAAATGACTTTGGTTTGTACTGCTCAATGGCTCTCATTGACTTTTGAGTAAGCACATCAACCACTGCTTCCTGGAACGAAGCGGCAATGTCGCTTTTGAACTTAGCGTCATCAAGCTTGTCTTCATTTTTTCGTAAAGTGTAAAGCACTGAAGTTTTGATTCCAGAAAAACTAAATGTAAAATCATCCCGCTCAATCATGCCCCGCGGAAAATCAAAGGCAGTCTTATTCCCACCAACTGCCAGGCGAGCAATATTTGGTCCACCCGGATATTGCAGTCCTAACATCTTGGCAACTTTATCAAACGCCTCACCAGCGGCGTCATCAAGTGTTTCACCAATCCGCTCGAACTTTCCATGATCATGCATCATCACCAACTCAGTGTGACCACCTGACACGATTAAACTCAAGGCAGGAAATTTTGGAACTCTTTGCGGAAAAAATGGAAACAATCTTTTTGATCGTGGCAACCAGCTGGCGTAAACATGACCTTCCATGTGGCAGACTGGAATAAGTGGTGCTCCCCAACTCCAAGCCAGTGCTTTGGCAACCTCCACGCCAACTCGCAAAGCCGGTGCCAAGCCTGGGCCTGAGGTAACAGCAATAGCATCAATACCTTGACCGTCAAACGGAAGCTCACGCTCTAGCATAGGAAAAATCGCTGCTAAGTGTTCACGAGCTGCCACTTCTGGCACAACCCCACCATATTGCTGATGAGTTTGAATCTGCGACAACACAGTCGAATTCTCAACCTTAAGCCAATCACCCTTGCCTGTTACCAAGGCTATGGCCGTTTCGTCACAACTAGATTCAATCCCAAGTATTCGCATACAACAAAAGCATACAGACATTGACAATTTTGAGCAAATTGTCTATCCTCACACCTTCTTGCTTTGCACTTCGCATCGCAGAAGAGTTCATCAAGGTGAAAGGAGCGACCATGGACGACAACCGCCACGGTCTGACCAACGCCGAGCGAGCCCGGCTCTCTGAGCCCAGCCCGCACGAGTCCTCGCCTGCGGACGAAGACAACGCCGACAACCGCGAGGAGGAGGACGAGGACTAGAGCCTCAACTCGCCTTCGCGAGCTTGGCCGGCAGTGAGCCGACGACACGCACATCAGTGCAGTCGTTGTGCTCCTGCCGGCTTCTTGTTTTTCTGTAACCACTGGCCTGACCAAGCGTTGAGAGTCATAACAAAAACAAAAAAACCTCCCCTACCTCCTCCTTCGTAAGGAGGGGACCTTATCCACACCGAGATCCGATCTCTGTCCACAGGCGTCCCTGCAAATGGCAATCATAAACTAGACAAAACCTGTAAAAAATGGTGAATTGGAGTAGCTCCTTCAAGTTCCTGAGCCACGCCACCCCTCTCAATCGAGGACAGTATGGACAAGCACAACAAGTTCCACCCCGCGTTCGGCCTTCTCCACCCTGGAGAAGACCAAAACCCCCTGTTCTGTCTCAACCAGGGTCGCCCACTGTACCCAGTACGCCACAAGGCGTTCGACCCCAATGAATTTCCGCAGATCCCTGCAGAAATGTTCTTCCACAACGGGGGCAATCAATTCAGCTACACCGTCGCCCTTACCTTCACGGGCTGGGACAGACGAGATAGCGTAGTAACGCCGACATGGCACATCACTGTGTCGCCAGCCAACATTGATGTGGCTGACGCGCTCGATATCCAGATCGGCGGCAAATCTGTGACCGATGAGCTCAAGCGCGTTGCCAAAATGATGGGCAAGGCGCTCCCACTCATCTACGGGTCGTGCGCATTCGTGCGCGTGGCCCACTGCGGATCAGAGCCAGCGATCATCGACGCGCACCTGGACTTCCTTCACGGAGCCAACATGGTGCGTCGCAATTACTTGCGCGGCGTCAGCGCCTGGTGGCGGTGGACCTACGGCCCGTTCCCGCGTGGACCGCTCGCGCCAGTTCCAGACCTCTGGCATGGCGTGCAAAACAGGCAAATCATCGAGGATGTGCTCTTGGGCATCGGCCCAGAGATCATCCGGCGAGTGGAAAAGATGCCCAACATCGCCAGGGCGATGGAGACGCGAAACATCGAGCGTGCGCCCGAAAGCGGGCACACGATTATGATCGGCGGACGCCAGCGCGCCAGTGACCGCCGGGCTCAACAAGCTGGCTGGACAAGGTGCGCGGACAGTGACGACGCGCAGATCGAAGAGATCGCAAAAATCGTCATGCGCCCGCGTGAGCAAGAACCCGTGCCACAGCCCTCGGGCCTGGGCAGGGCATCTGATCAAGTGGCTCCGCCTCCGCCTCCCCAGGGGATTGGCAACACGGTCACCCCTCGCTCTGCGCCAATGCCAGTGCAAGGCGACGGTGGGCTACTCGATAAAGGAGTACGGGTTCGCGTCAGCAGAGTTGGAACTCCCAACCTCGCTGATCGCAAGCCAGACGGCGGACCCAAGATCTCCTAAGGTCTTCCCCGCCCAAAATCTCATCACCCCGATGTCTCGCGTCGGGGTGCTCGTGTTTTTTTGGCTAGATCGATAATCGCCGGACATTGATCTATAGCCGGTATGAGAATATTTTTTTATTTTTGTTGTATTTTTTTGTGTATTTTTTTGTGTTTGACAAAACGCAAAAAAATGGATACACTCAATTTATAAATTGCGTGTCAAACAGCGCGGCCACCAGCCGAGTTTTTTTATATCATTCCTTGGCTCCTACATTCTACCTTCTACCTTCTTTCTCCTATGCTTAAACTTTTAAAAACTCACTTCGGATATGATAGTTTTCGGCCTTTGCAAAAGGAAATTATCGATACTATTATTTCTGGCCAAGATTCACTAGTCCTGATGCCCACTGGCGGAGGAAAATCTTTGTGTTTTCAACTTCCAGCCTTAACTTTGCCTGGAATAACACTAGTGATCTCCCCACTTATTGCTCTAATGAAAGATCAGGTCGATACTTTGTGCGCTAACGGTATATCAGCTGCGTTTTTAAATAGTTCGTTAACCCTCAAAGAGCAAGCTTCTGTGATGCAACGCGCCAGTTCGGGCGAACTTAAAATTTTGTACCTAGCTCCTGAGCGATTGGAAACATATGGATTTTCAGATTTTCTTGGATCTTTAAATGTGAGTCTGCTAGCAATAGACGAAGCTCACTGTATTTCGGAGTGGGGTCATGATTTTCGTCCAGACTATCGCAACCTGCGCAATCTTCGAGAAAAATTTTCCAAAGTGCCAGTGATTGCTCTGACAGCCACGGCTACTCCGACAGTCCGAGAAGATATTTTGCATCAGCTCGGAATGGAAAAAGCCAAAACTTTTATCTTGAGCTTTAATCGAGAAAATCTGCACTACAGCGTGCGCCCAAAATACAATGCTTTTGCTCAGTTAGTTGAACTTTTGCAATCTTTTAAAAACAAAGCAGTAATTGTTTATTGTTTTTCACGAAAGAATACTGAGGAAATCGCCCAAAACCTGGCAGACGCTGGATTGCCAGCTGTGCCCTACCATGCCGGATTGCCAAAAAAAACTCGCATTGAAACTCAAGAAAAATTTATTCGTGACGAAGTGCCAATCATTGTGGCCACCATCGCCTTTGGTATGGGAATCGACAAACCAGATGTGCGTTTGGTCGTACACATGGATCTTCCCAAAACCATCGAAAGTTATTATCAAGAAACCGGTCGTGCTGGTCGTGACGGCTTGCCCAGCGAGTGTGTTTTGTTTTATTCGTACGCTGATCGGCGCAAACAAGAATATTTTATAAATCAAATTGCCAATCCCCAAGAACAAAGATTGGCGTTAAGCAAACTCGACAATGTAATTGACTATTGTCAGGACAGCACCTGTCGCCGTGCCTACTTACTTAACTATTTTGGCGAGGACTGGAAAAAAACAATGTGTGACGCCTGTGATAACTGCGTTGAACTGCCAACCGAGACTTTTGACGCCACGGAAATTTCACAAAAAATCATCTCCACAATACTGCGCACGGGCGAGCGTTTTGGCACAGCGCATATTTGCGATGTTTTGCATGGTTCAAAAAAAAAGCGAATTGTCGAACTAAAGCATCACCAACTTTCAGTCCATGGTATAGCCCAAGAAACATCTCTGGGTGCTTTGCGCGAATATGTCGAGGCTTTAAAAAAATCAAAATATTTGGAACAAAATAACGGAGAATATCCAACTTTACGTGTCAGCCAAAAAGGTAGACAGGCCCTTCTGAGTAACGAATTAATTTCATTACCAATATCGAAAGCCCCAACAACAATATTAACCCGCAAGTTCGGATCAGATCTTGAATATGACATTGAAGCATTTGAAAAGCTTCGCAAACTTCGTAAACAGATCGCTGACGAACAAAACGTACCACCGTTTGTCATCTTTGGCGATCGAACCTTGCAAGAAATGGCCTATTATTTTCCAGCCAGCCTGGAATCATTCGCCCACATCTTTGGAGTAGGAAGAAAAAAGTTGGAGGAATTCGGCGAAGCTTTTCTTGCCTGCATTTCTCTTCATGCCTTAGAAAATGACCTCAACGAAAAACCAATCCCAGGAAAAACTGCTCAACCCATTGATAAAAAAATCAGCCGATCAAGCTTGACCCTACAAGAAACAAAAGCCATGCTTTTAAAAAAACTATCAATCCAAGAAATAGCTGATAAGCGCGAACTCAGCCCCTCGACCATCATCCAACACATTGAAAAACTAACCTACACCAACCAAGCCCCAGACATCAGCTACCTAAAACCAAACAAAGAACAATTCGAAATAATCAAAAACGCCTTCCAAGCAACCAACTCCCCCAGCCTAACCCCAGCTTTTAAATACCTAGAAGAAAAATACGAATACAACGAACTGAGACTAGTGAGATTGTTCCTGCAGATTTGAGAATGAAAACAGGGTCAGATCCGAATAATGAATTTTTTCTTAACAATAAAACCGCAGAAATAAATTCTGCGGTTTTATTGGTGACCCCACCGGGAATCGAACCCGGATTTCCAGGATGAAAACCTGATGTCCTAACCGTTAGACGATGGGGCCTTTATTGTTTGCGTCAGAATAATACTGAAAAATGGGTATTATGTCAATTGCCAGAATACACAACGCTCAGACGATAAATTCGCCCGTCAGTACAAACCAGCTTAGCTGATCTAGCCCGGACTAAAACAGCTTAGCTATTCCAGCTTAGCTGTTTGATACCGGACTGAATTTATAAACAGAACACCCCGGTCGAGCGGATCGACGCGGGGTGAGAGAGGGGTGTTAGGCCTCATGACGCCAGCTCCAGTGGTTCGAGGGTTTCGAGTGCTGTGGCGAGCTCGGCTTCGTCCCAGACCGTCTGATCGCACATGCCAGCCAACTGGCTATGGTAGTCATGGGCAAACACTTTGATCGCAAGCGAGCTTCTTGCCCCAACCAGGACGATGATCTTGGTTGCGGGCGAAAGCGCTCTCACACCATGCAGGAAGTATTCCACTCCCCGTGGGATGACGGCAAGTTCGAAGACCACGAAGTCAAACGGATCGCCTCCCGCATATCGCTCCACAAACCAGAGCAAAGCAACCAACGGATCAGACGTAAAACAGTGCCGTTCACTACCGGAACTCTCGTCGATTCCTGCACCATTGGCAATGGCGCAACGGTGGGTGAGAACCAGAACACGAAGGTCTTTGGAGAAATGCATGTTGCCTCCTTAAAGGCTAGCGTGGTTGACGCAAGGTCGCGTTGCAACCGTGGGGGACTCTAGAGGTTTCCTAAAAAACAATCAAGCCGAAGCCTCAAAGATGCTCCCAAAGCTGATTAAAGATCAACTTTTGCGTTTGGGCAATTGGCTCGTCATCAATAATGGCTCCAAATAATCGTCCGCGATCATCAACCGAAACATACGCTGTTTTTTTGTCGTAAATAAAAATATAAGCTGGCGCACTTTCCTTGCGGGTAAGCCATTTGCGCTCATCAAGCCCCACAGTTTTTCCGCCTTCCCCCAGCGCCACAGCCTTTACCTGGACTCCACGCTGTTTACGAGTTGCGTTATATCTTGGCCAGGCCTGGGCAATCAAATCTCGAATGCCGGCACTGGAGTAAACTCGGTAAGTCTTGGAGCGTGACTTCTCACATGTTGCCAGCACATCTTGCAAAATAGACTTGACCCCGGTCGACCCTTCGTAATATCGCACTGTTGGTCGATAGCTAAGTGAGCCGACCAATTTTTCCAATTGGGGAATTGCCTGTTCTACTCGCACACAAGACTCTTGCATAGCCAATGACTTGCGTGAGGCTAAACGATGCAACTGTTCTGGATCCTCTGCTGAAAAATAACGATGTGATTTAGCATCAACAAATGTGGCCAATCCAAAATCCATTAACCGACGGAGAATATCATGGGCTGTTGAACGGCTGATCCCAGATTCTTGCGCAATCCGACGCAACGGCGCAGACCCCAAACGCAATAAAGTCTGATATATCTGCATGTCTTGATCTTTTAATCCCAGCACTTCCGAATCCTGAGCAGATAAAATTGTTTGTTTCTTGTTCATAGTCGTTTTAGCATACAAAAAAGTCGCTCATATTACTAGAGCGACTTTGTCCGGATGTGTCCGACAATTATTCGTTTACAATTCCATTCTTATAAAGCTCCACCACTACCATTACGCAAGCTAATACAGTTGGACCGATGATAAATCCAATGGGGCCGAATAATTCTAGTCCACCAAGAATTGAGATTAGAATCAAAAGCTGATTCATATGTACTTTTGCTCCAACTATGATTGGGGAAAGAATATTATCAATCGAGCTTACTGCCAATACTGACCAAATAAAGAGACCGAGAGCTGACCATGTGTCACCAATGAGTAACAAATATCCAACTGCCGGTATCATGACAATAGCTGTTCCTAGGATTGGAACCTGAGCCGCAATCACCACAAGTGATGCCCACAAAATTGCACCTGGCACTCCAAAAATTGTCATTCCAATGGCGGCAATGATTGCCTGAACAATTGCTATCACGATCTTTCCAAACACAACTCCTCTAACTGTATTGGAAATGCGCGACAAGATATTTTTATCTAAGCTGTCTTTAAAAGGGCTGAGCTCTAATGCAAACTCATAAATTTTTTCTCGATCAACAAAGAAATAAAATAATGCCATGAAGAAAATAAACATCTGGAAGATTAGTCCGGCAGTTCCTGACAATATTGCGCCAATATGTTCAACTGCCCAAGATGCAGCTGATGTTCCTATCGCAATTAAATCAATGGATCTAATTTCATCCTGTACTACAACTGGCAAGTAGGAAAGCATACTTTCAAACGAACCATTGAGACTTTGTACTAATCCACCTGATGAAAATGACATATTCACAACCTCGGTTGCTTGCTGAACCATTAGAATAGCAATGCCAAATAATGGTCCGATGATGATTACTAGAATGAGCAAGAGCATAAGTAAAGCTGAAAGCCGTCTACTTTTGACAATCTTTCGTAATCGGCGATCGACTGGAGCAAAAACAATAGCTGTAACCCCGGCTGTAATAAGCACAAGAGCGAATGGCGAAATTATTTGCCAATAAACATATAGAACAATGGCGCTGACAAACAAGAAAAACCATTTTACTTGTTGGGTGCGTGAAGATGACATTTTCATACGCAGTCATTATATCATGCAGTACTAATACTTGACCAAACGAAAAAATCTATATATCATTTTTTTCGTGGTCCGAACCCACATTCCCCGCTTCTCAAATCTCTTTTTGAGAACGCAATCCCAAGACAGCTCACACGGAGAGATCCATGAGCACCCTCCCCCAAGCATCCCCTGCGATCCAAGAACTCGACCAACAAGCGAACGATGCACTACGCATCGTCGTGGGGGTCATCCTCCACCTCGCCAAGTCGCTCGCCATCTTTTCTGGCGATGTTCACGTGCGCCAGATCGTGCGCGACACCGTCCCGTACCTGGTGATCACCTGCCACCGCCAGGACAAAGGCAGAATCATCGGCAAGGGACGCAAACACATCAGGATGATGAACATCACCGCCAATCAGGTCTACCGCCACTACGGTGGCGATCAGATCAATGTGATCTTGCCCGCCGAGGGCACCAGGTACCCGCTGGCGGTGACCCAGCCTGATGACCGGTTCCCGGTCGTGGAATACCGCCCGCGACCGTACCCGGTCTGCCGCTCCTGCGCCTAAACTCGATCGTAATCGTCCACACCCTGCTGGTGCTCCAGCAGGGTTTCGCGCTTTTAAAAACTTTATTCTTTAATCTTTCTACTATATAATACCCCCATATGGAGGTGCTTTCTTATTATAGTGTGATGACGCTAATTCTAGCTCTCACTTGGATATTAATTTTTTTGGCAAAACCAGATGTTCGGCGGGAAATTTTGTTAATCAGTGTTCTTGGAGTTGCACTTCTGCCAATCTGGTTTACAACCCAAATCTCAACCGGGTTTAATATGATGGCAGATTTTTCATCAATTAGATTACTTGATCTGATGTTCTTATTTTCCGTCTCCGGAATTAGCGCCACAATTTTCCATGTCTTTTTTGGCAAGCATTATCAAAACATACCAAAAATTAAATCTGCAAAAAACAAGGATGCTATTGCGCAATGGTGGGCCACTCGACTATTTCTGTCATTTTTATTTTTTATCTGGGTAACAATTTTGCTAGCGTCTTTTTTCAAGATCCCCATGGCCTATTCGATTCTTATTTCCGCCATCATGCTTGTTATATACATGATTAGTCACAGACAAGATTTATTAGCTGACTCAATTTTGAGTGCAATTTTAACTGCTTTTATTGTACTTTTAGCTTCAAACCTGGGAAGCCTATTTACCCACACAACACCAGTAATTCCTTTTATTAATTCTGGAACTTATTTTTACGGAATCTCAGCTGACCTTCTTTGTTGGGCTTTAGCGCTTGGTCTTGTCCTTGGTCCATTGTACGAATTCACTCGTCGAAAACTTCTTTCTTAATATATGTCTGACGAAGAAATGAATCTATGGCAATCAGCCGAAGGTCAACTAGCAGTTGATGTTATTGAAACGCCAACAGAAATTATTATTCGTTCAGCCATTGCCGGGGTTCGACCACAAGACATTGATATTCATGTAACAAGTGATTTGGTAACAGTGCGGGGAGAGCGTGAACGCCACAAAGAACGACATGACGCCACTGTGCATTTTGAAGAATGTTTTTGGGGAAGCTTTTCACGATCCATTGTACTTCCGTCCCATGTAAAACCAGACGAAGCCCAAGCACAGATGAAAAACGGAGTACTCACATTGACCATTCCCAAAGCTCATGGTGAAATGCGCGTACCGATTCGTGAGGATTTAAGTTAATAATTAAAATATTATAATTCGGACCTATAGGTCACATGGGTCCTGTCGGTCCTATTTTTATGCAAATTGAAATGATTAAAACCAAGGCACGGGCGATTAGTGCGCACAAAAAGCCAATACTAATCACTAGCAGTGCCCTTATTTTTATAGTGCTTATACTAGCAGCCAGTTCATATGCCTATGCTAAAGCATATGAAGGACGGGTTCTGCCCCATGTTTATGTAGGCGTAGTTGATGTTGGTGAACTTTCACAAGCCGATGCTACTGAGGTTTTGCAACAGCACATTGATAATTTGCTTAGTGCTGGCGTTGATATTTCTGTAGATGGACACACAGGGCATCTAGATTTACAAGCATCGGTTTTTGAAGAGCCAGATCTTGCTCATGACATTCTTAACTATAATGTCTCTGAGGAAATTGATGTGGCCATGGGTGTTGGTCGTGGTGATTCATTTTGGAGAAATATTATCACTCCCATCTCACTTCTTCTTAAGCCTGAGGTCCTGCAAGTACTAGCAGAAATGGATGAGGATGATATTCGTGAACAAATCCAAGATCAGTTTGGTGAGCTTGAAACCCCTGCCCTGCCAGCTGATTACAAAATTGATCTAACAAACAAAGAAACACCAGTTAGATTTTTGCCAGGACAAGATGGAATAGAGCTTGATCTTCTTTCTGCCATCCCAACTCTTTGGGATGATGCTCAAGATCTTGATTTGCAACCTTTAAAAATCGCGCTTCGTGATGTCACCTACGAGATGACCTCAGCCGATGCCCTATCTCTCACATCAGACATTCTGGCAACTCTAGACTCAGCTCCTTATTATCTCACCTACACTTCTGAAACTCTGCGTGAGTATTTGTGGGAAATTGAGGCAGATGATCTAGCTGATTGGATTGAACCATTTTATACAGTTGATGATAACTACCAAGAAATTCCTGCTATACATTTTGCAGGCGTGGCTTATGAAGACTTTGTTCAAGATATATCAAACGATGTAAACATCAATCCAATAAACGCCCGTTTTGAAATGAAAAGTGGAATTGTCACAGAATTTGCTGGTAGCCAAGACGGTATCAAATTTGATGCCGATGCAACTATGTGGAAATTATTAGGGGAGCTTGGCAATGAAGATGTAATAATTGATCTTGTGGTTATTAACACTCCACCTCAAGTATCAATTGCTGATGTCAATGACTTTGGCATCAATGAAATACTTGGAGTTGGAACATCAGACTTTTCTGGATCCCCTTCAAATCGTATTGCCAACATTCAACACGGTGCCTCAAAACTCAACGGACTACTAATTGCGCCCGGTGAAACAATTTCTTTAATCGAAAAACTTAGACCATTCACAATTGCGGACGGCTACTTGGCAGAATTAGTAATCAAGGGCGATGAGATCAAACCAGAAGTTGGTGGCGGGCTTTGCCAAATTGGAACAACCACTTTTCGAGCAGTAATGAATGCTGGTTTGCAGGTTGATCAAAGAAGCAATCATTCACTGGTCGTTTCCTATTACAATGATCCGGCAAACGGAAATCCAGGGACTGATGCAACCATCTATGACCCCTATCCAGACTTTAGGTTTACTAATGATTATGAAAATTACATTTTGCTAACCACCCAAGTTGATGTACCGAATCGTGATATTATCTTCACTTTTTGGGGAACAGACGATGGTCGTGACGGGTATTACACACCGCCGGTAGTACTGTCATGGTCAGGCTATGGTGAGCCTCAATACACAGAAACTCTAGATCTTAATCCAGGAGTCACATCGTGCCAGTCCCCTCATCCCGGCGCCACGACCCAATTCACCTATTATGTTGATTACGCTGACAAGACACAGTTTAGTCAAGTTTACACCTCAGTCTACCGATCATTACCAAAGATTTGCCTCATCGGAGTCGAAGAATTAACCACACCATCTGAATGTCCTGAAGGCGAAGTCTGCGAAGAAATCGATGAAATAGTTGAAGAAACATCTGATGATATCGAGGTTCTTGAGGATCCAGTAGTAGAATAATAAACAGAAACCCCAAAAAAACACCTGTAAAATCAGGTGTTTTTTAGTTTTTACAAAAAGACGGTTTAGGGTTGACAGCATCTCTTTTGCGTGATACTATTCGCAGTCGCGTTGACACCCCTTTAGTGGATTGTTAGAAAAACATGATGAGATATTGACCCAACAGTGAGCACCGCAAAAGCCGTACTTGAAAAGTAAGGTGTTGAGGAACGGAGCTGTGAGTCAATAGATCGCAAGTTTTACAGCAATCACCCCTTTTGATCTGCAGCCACGACAAGCATGGGGGTATATGGCCTGTGTGATTCCGGCTCCGGCTGGTCCCTCACAGGATATATATCTTCTTGGCTGCAGTTTTGAAGGGGTTTTTTGTTTGAAGAAAATAAATAAAACCTATAGGACTTCTAGGACATATAGGTCTTATTATTGTTTTTATTACTTTCTACCTTCTATTTAATCACCTTATCCACTAGCCCGTACTTTAGTGCGTCCTGGGCTGTTAGGAATTTATCACGCTCTGTGTCTTCTTCGACTTTCTTAAGAGTCTGACCTGAATGCTTGGCAATAATCTTATTTAGCGAATCTTTCATTTGCAAAATGCGTTCAGCATGGATTTTAATGTCTGTTGCCTGACCTTGGAATCCGCCCAAAACCTGGTGGATCATAATCTCCGAGTTTGGCAACACAAATCGTTTGCCCTTGGCACCAGCTGTTAAAAGCACAGCTCCCATACTTGCGGCCATACCCACACAAATTGTAGAAACATCAGGCTTGATGTATTGCATGGTGTCATAGATTGCGAGTCCAGCTGTGACCGACCCCCCTGGAGAATTGATGTAGAGCTTAATATCCTGCTCTTGATCCTGACTTTCCAAAAATAGCAATTGAGCAATTACGGCATTGGCCACAGTGTCGTCGATGGCATCGCCTAAAAATATAATGCGATCCTTAAGCAGTCGTGAATAAATATCATACGCCCGCTCGCCATATGATGTTTTCTCAATAACAGTTGGGATAAGAACCTGTGAACGAATTTCTGGAGTGATATCTTGTTTCATATGTTTTTTATTATAACAGGGTGGTCGTAGGTGATCAAAGGTGGTAGAGGTGACTAAAGGTTATAAAGGGTTGGGAGAGTGTAATAGGATTGGGAGTTTATGGAATGAAGGAATTATTGCAGAGTAATCACCTCTAATCACTTTTACAACCTCTAATCACCTTTCTTGCCCACAAACCACTTCCCATCTTTTTCTTCTAAGTATGCGTTTGGGATTTGGAACCCAGAGGCACGGATGTGGCCGCCGCCGTTGTATTTTGCTGCTATTTCTGCTACATCGATTGTTTGTGATCGCAAACTACCTTTCACAGATCCATCTTCCCTTTCGTAATAAGCAAGCACAGTGTCTGCCCCTTCGATCATGGAATTTAAAAAATTAATCAGTCCGGAGAGATCTTCCTGCGTTGCCCCTAGCTCTTGCAAGTCTTTCAATGTAATAGCCGTGGCAATAGCATTAAACTCATCATTATGATGCAGGCGCTCAAACGCTAGCCCCCAAAGTCTTAATGCAGAAACAGATTTATTCATCATTGTCTCGCGCACAACTTCTTGCAACCGGGCGCCATAACGGGATAATTCATGAGCAGCATCCAAGCACGCAGCATTGGTGCTCGTTGTTAAAAACATATCAGTGTCCGTACAAATCCCAGTTAAAATACATTGAGCCGCATTTTTGGTTATTGGGTATCCCAAAGTTTTTACCAGTCGCCAAACAACACCAGAGGCCGAAGCTGAGTCAGACTCGATAAGGTTGATGTAGCCGTATTTTGGATTTGTGACATGATGATCAACTACAATTAATGGAACTTTACGCTTCATTTTTGGTAATAAAGTTTTGATGTATTCCCCATCGGCGCAGTCAAAAATCATTACCAGATCAATGCCATCTTGTTCAAACACAGATTGATCAAAAATAATCTGATCTGTGGCTGGCAAAAAAAGCAGGGTTTGCGGAATTTCGCGTGGCGAAAAAACGCTTACCTGCTTTCCCATTGCTTTTAATATATGAAACATGCCTAGAGTTGCACCAACTGTATCACCATCAAGACGCTCGTCAGTTAACAACAAAATCTTTTGTGCATTTTGAATCTGCTCGTCAATTTGTTTGTAAATCACCTGAATCATAGAAGTCGAGCAGATTATCGTGATTTACCATTTGCGTCAAGATTCGCCCTATATTACTAATAAGCAGACATGAGCAATAAGATCATCGCAACAGTCATCAAACAAACAGTTACAGCTGACCCAATACACCACTGACACCATGCCTTAATTTTATAGGCCATTAAATATATAAACCTGATCGACATTATCAGTGCGATAATCAGACCCAAACAATATGCTAAAAAAATTACTACCAAAAAATCAATTGGAAACAAGGGCAAGAACAAACTTAAAATAACAAACAATGAAAAAGTGTAGAAAGCCAATCCGAGTACATCGTTGTGGACTCCAAATGTTTTATTGTACTTACTTTGCAAAACCAAGTTGCAATCATCTTTGCCCACACAAATCGGCTTTTGTCCCTTACGCCGTTTGGTTATTAAATAAATAGTTTCCAAAACCCCAATCACAGGAAGAATAAGAAGAATGTAGCCGTAGATCATATGGGGATAGTATAAAGTAGAAAGTAAAAAGTTTAAAGTATAAAATTCGAAACTCACCCTCACCACTTTCTATATTCAACTTCTTATCCCCAACTTTCCCCTTCCCCCTCCTCTTTGATACAATAGACGCGTTATGTATTTACAACGACTTGAACTTCAAGGCTTTAAAACCTTTGCCAAAAAAACTGTCTTGGATTTTTCTGGACCAAAAAAAGACCACCATGCCCTGACTGTTATTGTTGGACCAAATGGGTCTGGAAAGTCTAATATTGCTGACGCAATTCGCTGGTGCCTTGGTGAACAATCCATGAAAATTCTTCGTGGTAAAAAAAGTGATGACATTATTTTTTCTGGATCAATCGGCAAATCTCGCTCAGGTATGGCTGAGGTGACTATGACTATTAACAATGAAGACAAAGCCATGCCTGTGGATTTTACCGAGGTTGTAATTACTCGCCGACTTTTTCGGGATGGTCAATCTGATTATCTTCTCAATGGAAAAACAGCTCGCTTATCTGACATCCAACTTTTGCTAGCCCAAGTTGGCGTTGGTCAAAGGTCATACAGTGTCGTGGGACAAGGCATGGTTGATCATGTTCTAGCTGCCTCACCAGAAGAACGCAAAGTCTTTTTTGATGACGCTACTGGGGTGCGCGGATTGCAAATCAAACGACATCAATCAATGCTCAAGCTACAAAAAACCAGTGAAAACTTAGCAGAAGTGGAAATGCTTTTGTTAGAAATCGAGCCAAGACTTCGATCACTAAAGCGTCAAATTAAGCGCCTGGAAAAACGAGAATCAATTGAACAGGAATTACATGATATCCAAAATCATTATTTTGGATCAATGTGGCATCAGCTACAAAATGAACTTGATGGGGTCAATAAAAATTTAGAGTCTGTTGAGCAACAGATGCGTCAAAAACAGGCAGAGCTAGTTGAGGGAGATAAGCGACTTTTAACTTTGGAAAAAGAAAGCGTTAAACAAGACAATTCAAACCTACGCGAACAAGCACATCTTGAATATAAAAAAGCACAGGATAATTTGCACAAAGCCAGACAAAAAGAATTCGAAGCTCAAAGAGGTTTAGAGCTGGCAAAAGTAAAAGCCCAAACAAACTGGTCACCCTTGCCACTTTCTGACATTTTGTCAGAACTTGAATCAATCACCAAAGCACAGGAACAGGCAGTTAAAGATCTTAAAGCTTGTCATGACCTTGATTTACTCAATACTATTACCAATGCCATTGAATCAATTTTTGATCGAGCTAAGAAACTTCGATCTCGACTCACAAAACCAAATCCAGAAGACCACAAACCAAGCAAAGATTTAACCGATGCTCTTGATGTTGCTAAAAAAGGCATTGAGCAGTGTCAAAAAGCCCTAAAAGACTCTGAAGAAAAAATGGATTCTTTAAACAAACAAGACGGCTCTGACAAAACAGAAATTTTTGCTTTCCAACGCCAGTTGCGTGAGATTCAATCAGAGCTTCATCAAATCGAGTCACAAGTAAATAATTTGAATCTTGAACGCGTGCGGGTCGAAACCAGAATGGAAGGCATTGAACGGGAGATGAAAGAAGAAATTCCAGAAAAAATTAATGAAATCAAATCTTCTCCATTGTCATCCTCTGGCTTGACCAGGGGATCCGACAGATCATCATCACTTGATGGACTTAGATCAAACATGTTGGATCTTAAACATCAGCTTGAACTTATTGGTGGGATTGATGAGGAAACAATTGCTGAGTATGAGGAAACAAAGGAACGATTTGGATTTTTAGATACGCAAGTAACTGACATTCGTGATGCCATTCGCAAAACTGAAAAAGTAATTGATGAACTTGACGATCAAATCCGCACTCAATCAGAATCTGTATTTAAAGAAATTAACAAAGAATTTCAAAAATACTTTAAGGTTTTGTTTGGTGGCGGAGAGTGTGGCTTGGTAAAAATGAAACAGGATGAATTGGAAAAAGAAGAAACAAAAATTAGTCTTGACCGAGCACTGGAAGATTTGGCTGAAGAAAGAATTGAACAAGAAGATCCAAATTCTGTGTCAACTATTGTAAAACGAGTTAAGCAAAGAAAAGATTTTGTGGCTGGCATTGATATTCAAGCCACACCTCCTGGAAAAAGGCTCAAATCTTTGAACTTACTTTCTGGTGGTGAGCGGGCTTTGACTTCAATCGCACTACTCTCAGCCATCATGGCCACCAACCCTTCCCCATTTGTTGTACTTGACGAGGTTGACGCCGCACTCGACGAAGCCAACACAGTTCGATTTGCCAATATCTTAAACGAACTTCGCAAGCTGACCCAGTTCATCGTTGTCACTCACAACCGCGCCACCATGGAACGAGCTGACATGCTTTATGGGGTTAGCATGGGAGATGACGGAATTTCAAATTTGCTTTCTGTAAGCTTAGAAGATATGGAAGAAACAGGAACAGCCAGACGATAAACAGCTTGGGGTCAGGTCTTTACTCGGAACACCTGTTCCGAGTAAAGACCTGACCCCATTGACAAATCTCAATAAATACGCGATACTTTCGCGTTCCCCTTTCACCCGCGCACCATGGAGGTCGCAATGAAACACGATCCTTTGTCCGAGTTCTGGGACATCTTCCGAAGCCTGATCCAAAAAGGCTTCAGGGTTGATGCTGACCCCAGAAACGGCGCCATGACCGTCATCGACGGTCCGTTCAAGTCAGGCAGGCCCAACCAGGGCACTGACAAGAACCGCGTGCCCACCCCCAACACCCAACAGCGGCTTTTCGCTTGAATCGCCGCCTCATCCACCCTCGTCCGCCTGTCCCCCCGAACAGGCGGTTATTGCTTTTTCGCTAGCGCTAGGGGTCATGTCATTAATTTACAATTTTGAAAGATATAATTGTAAATTAAAGACTTAACCCCATTTTCGTATTTTCGCTAATTTAGGCATGATTACTTGACATTTTCACATTTTTTTGCTATTATTTTCCGTTCAGTCCAAGCCCGGACTGACCGGTCGCGAGCAATCGCGACATCCTTCACAAAAGAACAAAAAACGGAGTTTATCATGGCTTCCAACAAGCCTATCGTGTCCCTGACCTGCATCGCAGACGAGAACGGCAAGTGCATCACCGCCGGACACGGCGGTGGCAAGAAAGCCGGCCGTCACCTGGTCGGTGCCGATGGCCTGTGCAAGGCCGGTCGTTGCCTGCGGGCCCAGATGACCCAGTGCCCGACCTGCGGGGAGCTGATCCCCAAAGGCCAGGGCTTCATCGTGGTCCCCCTGACCCTCGAGAAGCACCCCAACAAGGTGCGCGCTCTCCAGGTGATCGAGGAGGCCGTTCACGGCGAGCCGGTCTGCCAGACCTGCGCCGAGGAATGCAATGACCACATCGAGGGTCTGCTCGAGCCGGTCGAGACCGCGCGCAAGCGCGTGACCGCCTTCGTGCTGACCGTCCAGGACGGATCGCACCGGGACCACCACCGCAAGGACGAGAGTGGTTCGGTGATCATGAACTTCTGCGGGTGCGGGTGCGGACGGGCAGGCACCGCGCAGGCGATGATGGGGGTGATGAACCCCAACAACATCGGCGCCTGGTGTCTGTCCCCGCTGTGCTTCGCCCTGGCCAAGATGGACCTGGGCGATGCCCTGCCTAGCCTGACCTTCCGCCAGGCTCTGGACAAGGCGCGGAGGGCAAAGATCCGCCTCGAGATGTCTACCGACGAACTCGACGAGATCGAGCAGATGGAGGACAACGACGAGGAGCAGGCCCCGATGCCCGAGGATGTCCAGCCCGCGCCCGCGCGCAGGCCGGCCAAGAAGCTGGTCTTCACCTCCATCCTCGACGTCTACCAGGCGATCGTGGACGGTGAGCGCGTGAACTTCGGCCGCAAGGACGAGGCGACGGGCAAGACCCGCTGCGTCGTCCACGCCAACGCACCCGAGCTCTGCAAGTGCCCGGGTGGACTGTCCGACTGGGACAGGATGCCGACGGTCATGCGCGGTGAGCAGTGCTTCGGCTTCGGCGCAGAGTGTGGCGACCAGTTGGCCACCCACGGGGTGAGACTGGAGACCACCCTCAAGGCCGCGATCCTCCAGATCAACGGCCAGGAGGACTTCTCCAAGTCCCCGCGTCCGCGGACGAACTTCGCACCCAAGGTGCAGATGGAGTTCGTCAACCCCAACCCCGCCCGCGCGCCCAAGAAGCGCAAGGGTGGGGTGAGCGCGAGCCAGCGGATCCGGGAGGAGGGCCGCAAGGCGTTCGACGCCAAGCTGGCCAGCCTCGACGAGCAAATCGCGGTCAAGCGGGCCGCGCTGATCAAGATCGGCAAGGAGATCGACGATCTCCGCGACGCGGCCGGCGACGACCCGGAGCTCCTCGAGATCGCTCACCAGGAGCTGGAGGATCTCAACGAGAAGTCCGACGATCTGCTCCGGCAGGTCCAAGACCTCAACGCCGAGCGCGCATCGATCGATGCGGCCGGCCCGCGCGCCTTCCGCGCGAAGCCCACCCGCCGCCCCCAGCAGGCTATCCAGACCAAGGGTAGCAAGAGCAACAAGAAGGACAAGAAGAAGAACGGCAACTCCAAGGCTGCCTGAAATCCTATTGTCCTCGTGACGCCCTGCCCAGTGGAACTCCACTGCGTGCAGGGCGTCTTTGCATCCGCGTTCTCCCCATCTCGAGGAACGAAGTGACGAGAGATCTTCTCGAAAAGATCTCTCCTGGGCGTCGAGATGGGGATAAGGGAGTCGGAATAGGATAAAAATACATTTGCCCCGACAGGCCTTGACAAACTTTGCTCCTTTCTTTAAACTACTACCTACTATCTACTAACTAACCAACCTATGTTAACTATTCGCCTTTCACGAATTGGAAAAAAGAAACAACCGCATTACCGTATTGTTTTGCAAGAAAGTCACCGTGACCCATGGTCACCGGCCAAGGAAATTCTTGGACAATACGATCCTCGAGCAAAAAAAGATGGAATCACTCTTAATGAGGATCGAATTAATTACTGGCTTTCAGTTGGAGTTCAACCATCAACCACAGTTCACAATATGCTAGTAAACGCTGGAATTATCAAAGCAGACAAGCAATCAGCGATTACTATTTCAAAAAAACGCACAAAAAAGATAGGAGACAAAAAGCAAGCTGAAGAGTCAGAAAAGGTAGCAAAAGCTGAAGCTGCAAAAGCAAAAGAAGATAAAGAAGCTCAAGACGCCAAGGAAGCTGAAGAAGCAAAGAAAGCAGAGGAAGCAGAGGCCGCAAAGGTAGAAGAGGTAAAGGTAAAAGAGGAAAAGAAAGAAGAAGCTCCTATTGCGGAAACTTCTGTCGAAGAGGTCAAAGAAGAAACTCCTGCTAAATAATCAAAATAAAAATCGCCCTCGATATCTCGTGGGCGATTTTTTCTTATGTATAATTGCCCCATCTCGACGCCCAGTCCAACTTCGCTTTAAGCAAGCTTCGATGGACCCTTCGAAACTTTAGCGAAGAAGGGGAAAGATCTTCTCGAGAAGATTTCTCACCCCGCCTCTGGTGGGGTTCGAAATGGGAACTGAAGCTAATACAATCTTCAATCTATTACTTTCCTGATCTCTTCTTTGACTGCTCTTGTTTCCAAGCCTCAATCTTAACATGATCACCTGAAAGCAGGACTTTGGGCACCTTTAATTCTTTTTTCTTCAGCCCAGATCGAAACCTGTAGATCTCTGGTTTAGTGTACTGAGGATACTCAAGTATGCCTGTCTGATTATATGATTCTGATTCTAGGGATGACTCTGCACCTAAAACTCCTGACACATTACGCGCAATCGCATCGGTCATAATTAAGGCTGGAAGCTCGCCACCGGTCAAAACATACTCCCCTACTGAAAAAACCTCATCAGCGATACTTTCTTCAACTCGATGATCAATCCCCTCATAACGACCGCAAATAAAAATCAATTGATCATATTTTGCCAATCGTTTAGCATCAAACTGATTGAACATCCGGCCATTGGCAGCTGTTAAAATCACTCGCGTTTTCTTTTTTACCAGCTTATTTCGCACCTTACGCACAGCATTATCGATCGGCTGAACTGTCATTAACATCCCCGGTCCCCCACCGTATGGAGTGTCGTCCACTTTTTTATGCTTATCCTTTGAGAACCTACGAAGATTATGCGCTTTTATCTTAATCAGCTTTTTCTTCTGAGCGCGACCAAGAATCGATGCTTTAGCATAAGGCTCAATAACATCTGGGAATAAAGTAATAATGTCGAATTTTTTCATAAACAAAATCGTGATACCTGTATAGTATCACGATTTTGATTTCTCTTAGAATGTAAGATCGTCGACTTCTGATGTGTCTGTGTCATCTGCAACTACTGGTGCTGGACTTGCCACGCCAGCAGATGCGGCAGCTGCTTTGTTTTCAAAGTGCTGTTGTCGTGAACCTTCTGGTTCATAGATCTTTAGGTTAACGCGAGCATTTTCGCGTGCTCCAATCTTCTTTAGCAATGTGCGGATTGCACGAGCTGTTTGACCTTGTCGGCCAACCACATAACCCATATCTTCTGGGTTAATATGAAGGGTGATAAGTACACCTCGTTCATCAACAGTGCGCTCAGCTCGAACGTCGTCTGGGTGATTAACGATCGCCTTCACAATGAATTCTGTAAACTCCTGATCAAACTCCTTAGACATATTGTCTTGTCGGTCAATTATTAATGATCGAGTATCGATCGCGATGAATATCGCTCCAAAATAATAGTAAAATAACATGATTTTGTCAAAACAAATCTGGGTAAAACATGCCCATAGATTCTCTTGACACATTTTCGCCAGTTTAGTACAATGCCCGCGCTACCTCAAAAAGGAGCAACAATATCGAACATTCACAATTGTACGATTACAACGTCCTCGAAGCTTACGAGCTTCGAGTATCGATTTTTAAATCGATTATTCCAATAAATACCAATCAGCAGAGATCTAGCTTAGCTAGAAACTATATATGAGAGTTTGATCCTGGCTCAGGTCGAACGCTGGCGGTGTGTCTAAGGCATGCAAGTTGAGCGAACTTTATTTCTTCGGAAGTTAAGTTAGCGGCAAACGGGAGAGTAACGCATTAGTAATTCACCTTGTACTCGTGAATAGCCCAGAGAAATCTGGAGTAATACACGATATGATGGGGGGACAAAAGTCATTCCCATTGAAAGTTCCGACGGTGCAAGAGAAGCTTATGTTCTATCAGCTAGTTGGTGAGGTAAAGGCTCACCAAGGCTACGACGGATACCGGGCGTGAGAGCGTGACCCGGCTCACTGGGACTGAGACACGGCCCAGACACCTACGGGTGGCTGCAGTCAAGAATCTTCCGCAATGCACGAAAGTGTGACGGAGCGACACCGCGTGTCGGATGAAGGCCTTCGGGTCGTAAACGACTGTTCTGAGGGACGAACTTTGACGGTACCTCAGCAGAAAGGGGTTGCTAACTCTGTGCCAGCAGCAGCGGTAATACAGAGACCCCGAGCGTTGACCGGATTTATTGGGCGTAAAGCGTGCGCAGGCGGCTTTGTAAGTCATTTGTTAAATCTTCAGGCTTAACCTGGAGGCTGCAGGTGATACTGCAAGGCTAGAGAGTGGGAGAGGTAGATGGAATGCCCGGTGTAGGGGTTAAATCCGTTAATATCGGGTAGAACACCAAAAGCGAAAGCAATCTACTGGAACACTTCTGACGCTGATGCACGAAAGCGTGGGTAGCGAATGGGATTAGATACCCCAGTAGTCCACGCCGTAAACGATGAGTGCTAGGTATTGGCAGTATCGACCCTGCCAGTGCCGTTTAACCAAGCTAACGCGTTAAGCACTCCGCCTGTGTAGTACGGCCGCAAGGCTAAAACATAAAGGAATAGACGGGGACCCGCACAAGCGGTGGATCATGTGGTTTAATTCGATGGTACGCGAGAAACCTCACCTGGGCTCAACTACTAGCTGCAAGCTTTAGAGATAAAGTCGCTTTTGAAGGTGCTAGATAGGTGCTGCATGGTCGTCGTCAGCTCGTGCCGTGAGGTGTACCCTTAAGTGGGGTAACGAGCGCAACCCCTGTCGTGTGTTATACTTTCACACGAGACTGCCTTCGTAAGAAGGAGGAAGGAGGGGATGACGTCAGATCAGCATGGCCCTTACGTCCAGGGCAACACACATGATACAATGGCCGGTACAGCGAGATGCCAAGTCGCGAGACGGAGCAAACCTCTAAAAACCGGTCCCAGTTCGAATTGGAGTCTGAAACTCGACTCCATGAAGCCGGAATCGCTAGTAAAGGCGGATCATAACGCCGCCTTGAATACGTTCTCGGGTCTTGTACTCACCGCCCGTCACGTCAAGAGAGTTGGTGGTGCCCGAAGGTCGTTGTAGGACGGCCGAAGGCAAAATCAGCAATAGGGACGAAGTCGTAACAAGGCATCCGTAGCGGAAGCTGTGGATGGATCACCTCCTTTCTAGGGATAGAAAGATGTCGAGATTTGTCTTTCTTAGACAGATCGCTCGAAATTCGAGCAAAATTACTTTGGAATGACGTTGTAATCGTACAGTTTGTGAAGCAAATCAGCCTCATCATGAGGCTGATTTTGTTTTCAAAAAAAGACAAGTTAGGTAAAATAACAACATATGAACAAAAAATTTCAAGGTTTGCGAGCAATGGACCGATCCAGGGCCATGGAATCTGACGAAGAGCGTGAGGATCGTATTGTTCATGAACGATTAAAGAAAACTCATGAACAAATTGTGAGCCAGCTTGAATGCGCGCCAGGAGCAATGCAATTTTTTCAACAACATGAATCTGACTTTTTACATAGTTTCAAACTAGGTGATATTTTAATGAAATACGATTTGCTTGCATGCGGACCAATTTTGCCGGGTTATTTTGAAGATGTACCGCTTACTGGTGATCTGGATGCTTCAGTTGCAAAACTTGAAGCTCTTGGGCAAGAAGAGATTAATGCACGCTGGCAAAAATTTCTTAAACAGGCTCGAAGATTACGTGAGGAAGCGCGCGCGGCAGGAATGTCAGACACAGCGTCTTGGATAATTGGACATGATACAAGCCCATACCCTACTCCTTTGGATCCAGACGCTAAAAAACCTGATCCTATTATTCTTGAAACATCGATCCCTTCTGACCTTAAAGTTCTAGCTTTGTTTATGACACAGGAAAAAGTAGGAAAACAAATTCAGTCAGAAAGTGTTGAACAATGGCTTTCAAACGACCGCGAACCAACAGAAATAGACGACGATGTGAATCAAAAAGAAATTGAACGAATATTTGGTGAAAAAGGACCTAATACACTGTATGATTTATTACCCGAAGAATTGCACGGCATAATATCAAAAATAAAACTCGTTGGACCTAGAAAATCACAAAGAATCACAGCGCATGGTGAAGAACATCAGATCCAATTTCATGGTGGGTTTGATAAAGACGACGCGACGATGATCCTAATAATCTCGCCAGAACAAAATATTCAAACAATTCTCGAAACCTGGTTTCATGAACTTGGTCATGCAATGATCACAAGAAGCACTGAAGTTGATAGAGATATTCGGAAACGGTTTGCACAAGCTGTCGCAATATCAGATCATCTTCAATCCGGATATGCGAGTGGAATTTATGATACTGAAGGGATTGAACGCGGATTAGAAGAAGATTTTGCAGAATCAATTCGCCAATTTTTCATTTACCCACGCGAATTTGAACAAGAAGAGCCAAAGCGATTCAATGCTTTGAAGCTTATATTTAGACAATATGTAAAAGGATTTAGTATCCCTGAAATGCAAAGGCGATTATCTGTCTTTATGGAAAAAATCAAAACCCGCAAAGCAGCTTAAAACTTAACTATTTTTACTTTTTTGCCAGTTAAATTAGGATAAGATTTCGGAAATGACGCTACTCGTACCTTCATACCTTTAAGCGATTTCCTCGTAATATTCCCAGACACTAGCATGTCATCTACTATATACGGAGTTAGATTTAATTTTTTAAATATATCTAGTACGGGTAGGACCATCCACTGGCCATGTTTCCAGGATAATTTATCCAACATTAGAAGCACTAAAAGCAATAATATAATTGATGTACCTAGTATTGGGATGAAAATAACCATTATCCACGAACCATCATTTAGAGCAACGAGACAATATAATGAAATTAAGGCTAAGATAATTAAACTCGCCCACTCATAGACTGCCATTCTGTTCAAAATATTGTATTTTACATTCCTCTCGTATTCAGATACTTTCTCAAGACTCATCAATGCATGATCAATTATAAGATTTTGTCTTGCATTTTTATTTGGCAACTTCCAAAAAAACTCTTGCATACCTCGGATATCGTCAGATAAATGATCAAAATCATCAACCTTATAATCAAACTGGCGCATCAAAAACTGATCTAATAGTTTTTTGTATTGTTCCTGCACTTTCTTTCCTAATGCACCTGAAGCGTAATAACTATTCAAAATCAAACCATCAATGGAAGAAAAAATTTGCTTTAAAGAACTAAAACGCGAATGTCGTTCTGCCATTGAAAATCCAAGAATGATTGCAAAAATGAATGTAGTAATTGAAATCACTATTGTAACTACTTCAGTATTTTCGATCGGCTGAACATTACAAACTAGCGCAGTCAAGACAAAATATGAAACTAACAAATATTTAAACATACCTCCTTATTATTTTGTCTCTATTATACACTATTTAAGTGTACACAAGATAAGTTTTCCACGGACTCCGTCGAATTTGGTACATGGCACAAGACCGCAGGTGTACCTGGCACTTTCAAATGTTTCTTGAATGTCAGTTTGTGATGGATCTAAGTATGAGAAATTCGCAAAAGCAATTTCACATTCCCAAAGCACAGATGTGACTGCTAAATTTTCATCAAATTTGCCAGGCATTGGATAGCATGAATAGCCTTGCAACTCCCAATCTTTTACCTCCGAGGGAACCCGATTTATGTCCCAATCATAACGAGGCGTTATAGTTGCATCCAAATAAGACTCATCTTGAATGTATTGATAAGAAGCTAATGGCTCAATATTTCCATTCATCATCAGCTCGCAGGAATCATATGATCTATCATTTAAATTTAGAACATATCCTGATCGATAAGATGTATGCATTAGTAAAAATCCAGCAACAACTATCACCAAGGCTATAACGATTATTGAGATGATGACTGGTTTCTTCATAAAAATTACTTAGAATATTTTTTAACAAATTTTTTAAACAAATCCCCTTTTTCCTCAAAATTTTTCCAAATGCTATAACTTGGTGATGCTGTCGATAATAAACAGGTCGATCCCTCAGGCGTGACTTTATACGCAAACTTTACTGCTATCTCCATGTTTTTTGTTTTAAGAATCTTCAATCCTTTTGTCGACGACAAGATACGCTTGCCAGTGTCTGGGAACAAAACAATATTTTCCACACCGATTGATCGAAGCTCGCGCTCAAGTTCTTTAAAATCATAGCCACGGTCTTCCCCGCCCAAAAATATTGTCTTCACATTTTTCAAAGCTCGCAACGCCTCAATGGTCGATTCTGGCGTTGTGGAAATAGCGTCATCGATAAACTTAATTCCCTTAAACTCCCCCACCTCCTCCAGCCGATGTGGTAGTGACTTGAACTTCTTGATCGCTTCGATGATTGAAGAGTCAGACACACCAATCTCTTTTACAACATTAATAGCGGCTTTAATATTTTTCCGATTATGCTCTCCTAAAAGTGGGATATCTTTATCAGACACTGGGATCTTGGCCTTAAATTCAGGTCGCAAAGCAATGTCGCCCAATGTCTGAAAAGCAAATATCTGCTTCTTGGCTTTATAATACTCATCAACTCCCCCGTGATAGTCCATGTGCTCCGGGAACAAGTTCAAAAGCACAGCAATGTTCGGAGAATATTCAATGTCATCAAGCATATAGCTTGAAAGTTCAAGAACAAAAATCTCAGCCGGATCGATCTTTGCTAAAAGTGACGCCAACATTGGATTGCCAATATTTCCCAGCAGTCGAACCTTACGGCCATCAGCTTTTAACATTTCATAAATCAAACTCGCAGTTGTGCTCTTGCCCTTACTGCCGGTCACACCAATGGTCAAATTTTTAACACTGGAGAAAAACAAATTTGTGGCAGTCACATAAGGAATTGTTACTTTTGACTTTTGAATGCCTGGAGTCTTTATAGCGAGATCAAAATTAGCTTGATGCTCAAGATATTTTTTATCAGTCGTTTGATCTAAGACACCTACCTTGATCTTTGGATAAAACTTTTTTAGATATTTCTGGGTTACACTTCCCTCTTTGCCAAAGCCAAGAATGCAGACCGACTCAATTCCCAAAAATCTAAACTGCGTTGGCGAGGTAGGCGCCGGAACCGTACGCAAAACCTGAGCCTGAAGCTTTTTTCCGTCCTTGACACTTGGTAAAAGCTTTTTAACTACTGCGTCCTTTCGATATTTATCAGACGCCATACTAAAGGCAGCTCTAGACTCTTCAAAAGTACCCACACAATCAAAAGGCTTGAGGTTTCCCATGCCAAGAAGGTCACGGTACAAGGGAATCAAACTCTCATCAGCAAGCAGGTTTTTGCCAAAGGTCGAGGCAAGCTCTGTTTTTGGTAAAAATGGCGCCAGCATCAAAAATGTAAACGCACATTTTGGACACTCACCACACCAAAGTGTATGAGTTCGCTCTTTATGAACCTTGAAACTGCGATTACAACTCGTGAATAAATGATGATATTTTGTGTATTTTGCAAACATCATGGCAATTCTAAGCTCATAGAATTGACGCAAGGCAGAAGTATAAACAATGTCTGGCGTAATATACTTACGCGTATAATCCTGCAACATTGCTTCAAACTCTGAGGTTTTACTCCATTGATGATTGATCGTCTGACCCTTATATGTCAGATTACCAAAGTTACTGCTGTACTCATTGCCAACCAAAACAAATCGATAATCATAGAGCGCTGCTGACAAAAGTCCGAGCAAGGCAAAGATAGCTGAGATTGGAATATGGCCGTTATAACTGTCTGTGTGAGGCTCGAATAGTTTTGGATCAAGAACTCGCTTAATTTTGATACTTGGCTTACCAATCGTCTTGATAACTTTTTCACAGATTGGATCCTGGCGCTGGGTCTCAACTAAGAATGATGAAAAGTCATGCTTGTTTTCTTTAAGAAGTTCCGCTGCCACGATTGAATCCTTACCTCCCCCAATTCCCAGCAAGCATCGATCTTGCACTGGAATCAAAACCGGGCATGGTTTAATGTTGGAGGCTGGAAACTTGGCAATAATTTTTGGATCAAGCTTATTTCTATACAAAAACTCACCTAAACCTTTTTTGTAAACCGTATGCCAAAACTCTGCCTGCTCTTTTGATAACTTAAATCCTAGCTTAATCTTTGGCGGACAATAAAGTTTGTAATAACTTATTCCTAAAATCAAATGCAATGGCTCCAAAAAAACCCGTAGTGACTCTTGGGTAACACCTTTTGGCAACCGGGGTAAAATAATTGTTTCAGTAAAATTAAGGGATTCCTGATTGGAAAATGCGATTGAATAATCAAAAGTAATCTGCTTATTCTTTGTATTTAATGCATAACCCTTAAACTCAAAAACAGTTGATTTTGGTTTCATAGAATAACCTCATTCTACAAGATTTGATGGCAAAATCCAACTATGTAAAGTAAAATGTGATTATATGACAAAAGCTAAAGGACACGCTCACCAACCAAGTGGTAAAAGCGCGTTTATCTGCGGAACAACTGCTGCTCTAATCGCGCAAGGTTGCGCACAAGATTTAAGGGCACCAACAGACGACGAATTATTTAATTTACGCGAGATAGCGCAGGACGGAAGAGAAAGTCTACTGCCTGTAATCAAAGACCTGGCCCAAGCAGCAAATCCAGATCTGATTTATGGATACGACGGCGAAGGATCTTATGCTGAATTTTCTATAGCGATAGACGGATCGGCTGATAGATTAGATGAGCTGATTGAGGGCGGACAAATAAATGTATTTAATGACCCGGACTATCCTGCTTTTGCATTCTTTTTGGACCATGACGCTGGAGGTGATAGCTTCAATAAACGCGACTTCATTGCATATAACCTTGCCCATCTTAATATAGTGTCCCCATATGAAAACTATCAAAGCTCCGCTGGGTTTGGTCGAGTATATTATGGAATTTCATTACACGAAGCATCGCACGAGGTAACAAAACATTCCGACACTGTTAATGAATATGAAACCTACATGATTGAAGAAAGACCTGACTTGGAAGAGCAGGCAGACGCATTAGTAGCGCAAGAAAAAGACTTTGCTTTTCTACTATCACTCATGGCTGAGCCATTAGAAACATTTAGAGAAACATTCTATATTAGCGATATGGAAATTGAGTATGCACAACAATGGCTCAATGGTGCAAAACAAACTTTAGCGCTCTATGAAAACGGCAATTACAGCCAGAGAGATATAGATGAATTTAGAAGACAATGTGCCGAGCACTTGGAAGAGTATTCTTCTTCTGAAGGATTTGCCAGACGAGTTATTGGGTCACACAGCATATCTTTTGTTGGAGATTATTGGGACATACCACTTGAAAGACAGGTGAGAATAATCAGCAACTCAAATTGGTATGATAAATTTGTAGGTGAAGAAATGCAGGAAATAGTATCAGAGGCAAGGTGGGAGCTTGGATTGGAATTTATTGAAGCTGAGCCAAGAGAGATCGATCGGGGTTCGATGTGGGAATTGCACAAGCAACATCAGCAAGAAATGGATGGATACGAACACGAAAAACACGAAAAAATAAATTTAAAAGGTTAATCTTACTTTTTTATATAGACAAATAAGGTTTCGAAATCTAGGGTCTTGGAGGGTTTGGGGTAAGTTATGATTTTTTCTTCCAGCTTCCAGTTTTGAAGATGTGATGTGTTTGTAATAATTACTGCGCCTTTTTTTAACTCTTGTTGCAATTTTTCTTCCAAGATTGGCATGGTGTCATACCATAGATATGTATACACCAGGTCAGCATTACGCAAATCAGTATGAAAAATATCTTGCTTTTGAAAATTTATCTTTCGTCTTAAAGCCACATTCTTTAGTTTAGCAAAGAAAATCCTAATAGCGCTGTTATCTATAGCGTAAATTTTAAGGCGTGGGATTTTTTTCTTTAATCTTAATGCTAATGACCCACGACCACATCCCAGGTCATAAAAGGTTTTGGCGTCTGGGTTATATTTTTGGATTGTTTCGGCCAGTGCACTTAGTGCTTCTTTACCCGTAGATATGTCATGTCCTTTGATGAGAGATTCAATTACAAGTACCAGAAGCAGTGCTAGGGCCGTTCCCAGAAAAATATATATAAATAACAACAAAATACTAGTTAAAAATATCACAAATAGTATTTAAAGAAGGCGTCAACAAGAGCACAAGCTACATCTTTGGGCATGCCTGACGATGGGAAATGGTGCATTTCAATACAGGGGCAACTATTTAATTCCAAAATCGCACAATTCTGCTTTTGCCAGGAGCTGGCAATATCTGGAATGAGAAAATCCATACCAACCAAACGAATATCAAAAAACCTGGCAATGTCCTTAAAAAGCTTGATATTATCCTGACAAACCTGCTCGGTCACTTCAACAAGATCACCACCTAATTTTAGAAATGGATTTTTTTGTAAATATACAATCTCATTTTTCTTTGGAATTGTTTGTAAAGTGTAATTTTTCTTAGCAAGTAAACCTGTTGTTACTTCATTAACAACAATCTTACAAAGAGTAAAATCTTTTTGGTGCGGTTCGCCTCGTCTTTTGTCACTATTTTTATCTTCTACTAACTGCTCTATTGTTAAGACGCCGTCACCGATGATGTTAGCTGGGACTTGTTTGACCACAGCTACAAAATCAAAATCAACCACTGTAGCTCGATAAACAAATGAATTTTCAATGAATTTTTCAATAATAAACGCTGGTGAATAAATAATTGACTTGGCAATTGCTTTGGACAATTCCTCCGTATTTCTAATATTTGTTGTGACATGTCTTGATACTGAACCATTACGGGGTTTGATAACTAAAGGAAATCCGAGCTTATCAGCCCCATGTTTTAAGGCCTGATTTTTTTGCCAAAACCAAAAAGATCTTCCAGCCGCAACCGGAAAATCCCTTTTTTTAAGATAGTTCTTTGTTCTTTTTTTACAATCAACTAGTGAAGTATTATTTTTTCCAATATGATCGGCAACTGGCAAATTATCAAATCTAATTTTCCGACCATCAACCTGGGCATAAAAATGATCTGTATATCCAAACGGGCCTTTGATGACTGTAAATTTTACTCCTCGTTTTCTTGCTTCTGTAATAAAACAAGCAGTGCGCATTTGAATTTCTGAGAGTAAAAAATTATCTTCCATTTTTATCAAACCAAGCAGTTGAAAAAAATTCTCCAACAGAATATCAAAAAAATACGATATTCTCTTGGAAAACTTTAATCGTAACATTATTGTACTGATTATTTCATCAAGCCATGTTTGTACATGGCTAACAGCCGGCAAATTACACTCCTGACAATGTTTATTTAGCATAATCTTATTTTAGAGAACCGCGCCCTTGATCGTTTATTATAAGCTTTATCAAATCTGAAAATTGCTACACTTACATCTTATCAACTGTCTACTGATTTATCCATAAAGCGTAGAGATGCGCACATTTAAAAAATCATAAAATTGCTCAGGTATCTTAGCCCCCTATCTTAGCCCCCTTGTCTTATTACGGTATTTTTGGTATATTTGCCCAAGCAAAAGCGGGGATTAGCTCAATAGGTTAGAGCGCTTGGTTTGGGACCAAGAGGTTGTGAGTTCGAGTCCCACATCCCCGACCATAAAAACACCAGAATTCTGGTGTTT
>DMOG01000010.1 GCA_003453595.1 Candidatus Uhrbacteria bacterium | reverse complement strand
GAATTAGGAAACAAAGCCCTTTCAATGTATGAATTTCTTGCAAAAAATTGCTTTAGAGATTAATAAAGTCTGGAACTGGCTTTTTGCTAAGCGCTCTGAGTTGTTTCAGATGAATTATAAAGATGCATTGATGGCGCATATTGTTATTGATATCATGCAAAATAGCAAAAGGCATGGTTTTAAATATTGTAAACTTCATTCACTTGATCCAATTCATCCAGTTGATAATCGAGAAAATACAATCAGGGCAACTCAAGCACGGGTAAACAAACTTAAGCCATATAAAGCCAAACTTCTTAAAAAACGCAGGCTTTCAAAAGAAGATCTTTCAAAATATCTCCCATCAGCCACCTATGCTCGAGCAGTACCAACAAGTGAAGGTCGATATTACACATTTGAAGGCAACGGACGAATAGCGGCACTTAAACAAATATTTACGCCAGACGATAACATAGAAGTCGAGCTTGATGTGTACTATCCCAGGCATGGCCAAAAAATTAGGCAAAAGATTAAAAAACTACGTTCAATGCATGGAATGGAATAATAAAAACAGCCGAGATTACTCGGCTGTTTTTTCAAATCGATTTATAAATTGTTATCTAGTAAATAGTGTTTATTACTGCAAGGCCTCTATGGCTTGTTTTAAAGACGGGCGCTTGCCAGGTTCTTCGCTTGTCATTTGATTTATGATTTCTGGGAAAGAAATTTGAAAATGCTTGTAAACATGTCTTAGGGTCATTCCAAATTCATACACCATCTCTGACTCCTGTACTACTCCTTGTTTCTGTTCTCGAGGCTCGGGAAAATATCTATAGATTGAGTCTTCAAACTTATCATCACTATTCTCGTCTGGTAGTCTCTCCGGTGGACAATAACCGGCGTGTGCCATATAGCCCTCAAAAATAAAATCATCTGTAAATAAAGCATCATCATCAAAAAGTTGGCCCTTACCAGTTTCTAAATTTATTCCGATATTCTCTGGTGCTAAATCTGTAATGCGCAATCCATGATCTACCAAAAATGCTGCACCGCGTATTGCATCAAGAATATAATTAACTGCATCCTTAGCTAATACCCCTTCCTGCTTAAGGAAAGCATCAAGAGTTATTATTGGCAATTCTCTTTGCATTTCCACCCCTCCATAAGGTTCTGTATCAAAATCACTAGCAATCATCTGGTAGGCTAAATATGGTGATCGCTCTTTCTGACTATAAAGAATGCGCAATGCAGTATTCCTATTTTCTTTTACAGTTTTATCAACATGGACTTCAGAAAAAACTCTATCAAAAGCAAATTTTACAATTTTTTCACCATGTAAACGCACAACCCGAGTAGTTAATGAACGATCAATTAGATGAATGTCTAGATCTGGATTAAGAACTTTTAACTCCTCAAGAACCGCCTTACGGATTGGCCTAAGGTAATCATCAAGTTCGTCAATTGAGATATCCATCACCTGTTCCTCTCCTTGGGCATCTTTGTGTGTGATAGTGTAAATACCTTTATCGATATATTCCTGATTTTTCTGCCTACGCTGTTTGCTCTGATTAATAAAAAGGTCAGTATCATCGCAATATATTGGCCAAGGATCCTCCTTATAACCAATGGAGTATTCTTTGGAAGCACATAAGGCACTGAAAACTTCCTTGTAAGTTAATACAGACAAGATAATATCCGCTTGTTCACTATCCTTCTCAAGCCCATTGATCCGTTGTGAAATATTTTCCGCTACCTGTTTTATTTGAGCTGCAGAAATTGACTCATGTCGTGGATCTAGAAAAAAATCAGACAGCTCTTTAAAGGCCACATCATCTCTTGAACTACTGGGATGAAAATGAAATTCTTGTCTTTTCATGTTAATGATAATTAATCAAATTTTAGAAGTTATCATTAGGCGAACTAACAGACGCTATGGCATCAGCTACATCATAATCACTGGCACTATCAATATCGTCTCCAAACGAATAGTTACGGAAGAATGCGTCTGAGATATCGTCAATGTGTGTATTCCATGCGCTACCGTATAAACTGCTTGCGATGGACTCTGATGCTATTGCTCGCAACACACCTCCTTGCTCAACTGCATAAACAGTATTGATTGTTTGGAACTTTACCATTTTTGTTCCAGGGTGGTATGTCACGTTTGTGCTTAAACTAATCTCTGCCATCACGCTTGAATCAATAATAATTATATCATCAAAATCATCATACCATGTGAAAAATACTTTTTCATTTGGAAATGCGTGGCGTCTATTCTCGCTGTCGTAATAATAAACTGCCCGACACGGATCATTAATGTCAGTACTACCAACGCATTGGCTCTTAATTAGAACATCTGATCGCAAGCTTGATAAATCTTCCACAACCGCATCATCGTCATCAAGTCCTACCTCTTCCTCTGGTTGAGTAACTTCTACTGCCGGGCTTTCAGGCTCAGACACCGCAACACCAACAGTAATATAGCTTGATGTGGCTGTTGTTGAATTTCCTAAAGAATCAACACAAATTGCATAAGCAACATATGATCCTTCTGCGCTAAATGTATATGTTTTGGTAAAGACACCACTGCCTTGATTGGTCATAGTACCCTGCGAAGCACCATTAAGATATAAAGTACATGAGCTAATAGATGAAAGCTCATCAGTTGATGTAATACTTAATGATGTTAACGCACCTTGAGTTGCCGAGATTGGAGTAACAGCTGAAACAATTGGCCCGGTACGGTCAAAAATAACTGTTATAGTTGAGGCTTCACCCGTATTGCCAGCAATGTCTACTGCCCGAACAGAAATATCATGTAACCCTTCACTGACTGTTGCGCTATAAGATGACACATAGCCAATGTCAGAATAACTAGCGCCATCAATATCAATTTCATACGACTCAATACCGATACTGTCAGTTGCATGAGTCCAACTAAGAGCAATCGAGCTGTCAGTAGACGGAGAATCAGAAGTGAAATCAATAATAGCAGAAGGGTCCTGGTCGTCTGTGGCAAAGAGAATGGATTTTAAATAAGATGTAACTCCAACAATTGTCATACTATCGCCAGAATATTCAACATCAAACAACATCTCAGACCCGTCTTCGTCTGGAATAGAGTATTGTGTCCAGCTCGCTCCCTGGTTTTTGGTTGTATAGGCAACATTTGTCCCAACAACAGCACCAGAACTGCTAGAATAAAAATCAAAAGAAGAAAGATTACTTGTTCCTGGTCCTGATCTTGCTGTCCAAGACAAGCCGCCGTCGATTGTATAAAGTAATCCATAGCTGGTAGCAACTAGCCCGTATGTTGCACTAGCAAAATACACATCATTGAATTCATAAACTCCACCAGCACTCTGGTCGTTCCACACTGTTCCACCAGTTGTGGTAACAAGAAATGTACCGTTATCTCCAACGATATATCCGTCTAACAAATTTAGAAAATAAACTCCATTTAAATCTTCCGTGACTCCGGTTGTTTGTGCTGTCCACGAGTCACCACCATCGGTTGTTTTATAAATCGATCCATTTTCTCCAACAATCCAACCGCGAGTTGTACTGTACATTTCTAGACGCAATAATTTGTTTGAAGTAAAGACAGATGCATCTTGCCAAGAGTCTCCAAAGTCTTCTGTCTTTACAATAGTGCCGTCTTCACCTACCGCAATAACAGTATTCTCATCAACAAATTCCACATCATATAATGCTTTTGTATACCATCCATCCTCAGTTGGTTGATAAACCACGCGGTTCTCCCAGCCGCCATCTACCAAGATTATCGAGGGCTCAGTACCACTGTCATTTGTAACAATAAACGCGCCTGTATCATCATCGTAATAATCAACAGCATAAACCTTTTCGTTTGACTCATTCATAAGCCTCGCCCAATCTGCCCCATACGCGCTTGATGTGTGAATGGCAAACAGGAACAGTGCTAAAAATGTTACTATGATTTTCTTTTGATATTTCATATTATATTTGTCTTATTTCTTGCTTATAAAATAAACGATTATGTTGATTATGTCGAGCAAAAGGCAGGCTTCCCAACCCAATTCCATCTTAGCCAATCTGAAACTCATCCATACATCTAACACTCACCAAACCAATATCAACAAACCACAAAAAGCAAAAACCCCACCTCTACGGTGAGATCTCTACTTTGTGGTTCCCGGACAGGGATTCGAACCCCGATCCCCAGGACCAAAACCTGGTGTCCTGCCTTTAGACGATCCGGGAGTGATTGCGGGCGCATGATACTTAATTAATACGATTTCGTCAATCTTTACCCATCAACTTACGCACTTGATCAAATGACTCAACAGTAGTCACTTTTGACAGATATGGTTGCAATAATTCCTGCCAACTCTTTTGCCCGCGTTCATAGCCGATGTGGTATCGCTTATAAACTGTATGAACCAGAAGTGCGCAAAGCTCTGGAAATCTGCTGTCGTGCTTGCGCACATATCGCCAAATTAAATGCATTAGTTGCCACAAAAGCGATCGGTGCTTAAAGTAAAAGATAACCTCAGCGCGTTTTAATCCTTCCTGCGCTAACAATCTTGATGTGCCTTCCACGATCCAGGTATCTTTCTTGAACATCCGTCGAACACAATCCAGTGCCAAGCTCTCATTTTCGATTATTGTATATTTCTCCTTCCACAAAACATCATCAAGCGACAAAGCCGGTCGCTCACAGGCGCGAGCGATATGATTGGCAAAGGTTGTTTTTCCACGCCCAGCGTCGCCGATCACAAGGATTCGCTTGGCGCTCTGGCACTTGAAGGATTCTTTCATAATCAATCTACAGATGCTATTCTAGCTCAAACACTCAATTCTATGAAGGTCATCCAAAATCTGCGTAAAGAACTTAAGAAAAATATCAATCTTGAGTATAAGGCAAACAACGATCGATTTTTCAAAAAACCAATCAAGCTTTATGGCGTACTAACGCCGGTAATTCGACAAATTGCTCGCGATCTTTATCGTCCAGTTCAAGACCTCTCAAAAACTGAGCTCTTTGATGTCTGTGAACAACTAATGAGTTCAGGAATGCAGGAAGAATTTATAGTCGCGTCAGCTTGGGCGTTCAAGCGCCGTAAAGAATTAGTAAAATCTGATTTTAATATATTTAAGTCATGGGTAGAAAAATATGTATCCAACTGGGCAACTTGCGATGACTTTTGTTCAAAGTCACTCGGATATTTACTACTCGACTTCCCCGACCTCGTACCTAAAATCAAACCTTGGACTAAATCCAAAAATCAATGGCTCCGCCGGGCCAGCGCTGTAAGTTTGATAGTTCCGATACGACATAGCGGAAGCTCCAACAACCACCCCTCCTCCTTAGCACAAGGCTACGGAGGACTATCGCAACCCCTCCTTGGAAAAGGAGGGGGGTCGAAGAGAAATCTGAATAATATTTTTGATGTTTCGCTTAAATTGATGGATGACCCGGAAGATCTTGTTCAAAAAGGCTATGGCTGGGCACTGAAAGAAGCGTCTAATGTATTTCCTAACGAGGTTTATGAATTTGTATTAAAACACAAAGCGCAGATGTCGCGAACGGCTCTGCGCTATGCTATTGAAAAATTGCCTAGTGATTGGAAAAAGGAGGCTATGAACTAAAATTAACAATTTTTCACAAACCGACTATCTACTTTGGTAATGTAAAGCTTGCCCCTTCACCATTTGCATAAGACCCAAAAACAATACCACCCTGATCTGTAACAACAACTCTTAGATCTGCCAATACACCACCCAAGTCTGGCAAATCTGTCACAGTGATAATTTTACCAAAACTTCTTTCCGGGGTACTTGGAACTCCATCTATAAAAACCCATATTTTATCATCGAACCCTTCCCATGCCACTTCTCTAGGGCAAAGAACTCCGTCCATACCTTCTATACTAAAAGCAATTCGTTGTGCGCTTATATATTCAGGGCCTCCGCTATCTGGATTTGTTCTTTTAAATAATGCCTCGAATTCCTCAAAGGTTAAATCAGTTTTGGCAAGAGAAATATTTCTTCCTACAAAATCTTCAATTCTAACTTCTCTGGTTGTAAACCTCTCAAGTTGTTCAGTTCTTTCTTTTTTAAGCCTACCACTAATTATTTCAACTTCCAGATCTTGCTCTGCACCCACATGTGGCATCGGAACCATGTCTGGACTTTTTCTAAAAAAACTCATAATTATTCATGTTACTTCTTAGAACTCAAATCATTTGAAAGCTGGCTTAGAATCCGGGAAGCGTACTCACGTCCACCCAAACCAAAAGCTAAACCGCCAGCAAGAGCAATCATAGCCACAAATCCTGTAAAAAGAACTTGAATTAGTGATTGAGCAATGCCAAGCTGAACAAGAGCTGCCATAAAGCTAAAGACTATTATTGCCCAGCGAGCTAGTCCGGCTAAAAAGCAAGCGATGTGCATTTTTGCAGCTTCCAGCGCAGATTTAATAACTTCTTGTACAAAATTAGCCAACAACATTCCAACCAAGAGAATAATAACTGAGATCAGAACATTTGGAATGTAAGCAACGATTGTGCCTAAGAACTCAGTTACCTGATCCCACTGCAAGACATCGGCTGCGGCAATAAGAGCAAAAATAATAACGAACCACTTTACCAACCAGCCTAACGCTTTTCCAATATCAAGCTTTAACCCAGCCCGATGAAAAAGAACATCAAGCTCTAATTTTTTAATAAGTTCATCAATATGAAAGACTTCTACAATCCGAATAACAACTTTATTTAAAATACTTGCCAAAATAAGGCCAAGTAAAAATACAATCAGTGCAAATACAAGCTTTGGGACAAATAAAACAATACCTGCCCAAAGGTCTATAAAGGCAGATCGGAGAATATCAACATATTGAGGCATATCTTTATTTTAAAGTTAATTAAAGGTTTAATACCCCCATTCTACTCCTACTACACCTTTCTTCTCAAAACATCCTTTGTGGATATAGTTATACGCGGATTGTGCTCATAAATTGGGATGAGCACATTTTTTACTTCAAATGTGGATAACCCTTGTTCAAGGATTTTGTTGATTGTATCAATATCTTGTTCATCTGATTTTTTCTCAATCCCAACTAGCCCAATGCCTTTGGTAAAAGCTAGCGTATTAATAAGTGATAATGACCCCCGTAAAGCAGTGGCCGAACCAGGTCCAATAACCACAAATAATTTTTCAATATCATTAAGTGAACAATTTATTTTTTCTAAAAAAGAACAGAAAGCTTTCATATAGCCTTCTGGTCCTGAATCTGTTTGATCAACTAAAACTTGATCTTGATTGTTTGAAAGATTTGCGCAAATAAGCTTATGAATATCTTGCCCATTTACATAAATCATCATACTGAAAATGCTAATGTGTTTGCTAGCACAACCTTATCTGTTTGTAATAGTGATAGCACAAAACGGTCTTTAACTTCCAAGCGATATAAAAATTCTTCTTTTGGCATATATGTATAATTAATCTCGCGCGCCAATAGAGACTCTAAATGTTGCATTGCTTCCTGCATCTTTTTTTCACTAATATCACCAACAATAAGCACATCTGTTGACACATCATCATTATCGATAAAATGTCCGGTTAGGATCAAAAGACACAAGTCACCTGCTTCTTGCAATTCTTTAACAAGAGATTCATTACTCAGAATCGCCATCTTTTTTATCATTCCTCTGAGCTCTTCAAAAAACGGACAATCAACATTGGTAATATAAAATTTCTTTTTTTCAACCTTAGCTTTTTTAGCTACACCGTTTTGGTCGTTCTCAGTTGGGATAATCTTTCCTTCAACTTCTTTAATAATCGAACTATCAATAAGATTCTGTAACTCACGCCGAACCGAATTAAGTTGAGCGTCGACCTTTCTTGTAATCTCTCGCACATAAAATGGCCTGCTAGGATGCTCTAGAAAAAGATTCAAAAGTCTAACTCTTGTTTTTGAACCAAATAAATTTTCAGCACAAAATGGCTTCATGTTATGCACAAGCGCAATTTGCTGTTTCTTTTCTGTACTATCTTTAGGCATAAAATATGTGTTCAATGTAGATCGTGCCTCCTCCTTCCAAACTCAACAATCCTAGTGTAAACTGAATACACAACAGTGTCAAAAGACTAGCGGCTTATGAACATCATAAAAACATCAGCACAGATCTACAACCAAGATGAACAAAATTGCTCCATATCGCATGTTCTTCTACCTTTGAACACAAAAGATGGCTATATCTTTGGTTTAATACGATTTCTTGGAAAATCAGATCAAGCGCGTGCTCGCCTAACTGAGGCAATAAATGAGCGTTTAGTTAGGTTTAAGGAAACAATTAATGATGAGGTTAATGTTGCCAGAAGGTTTGAACAGCTATTGCAAGCTTTAAACGAAGATGTCTCTGAGGTGATTGCAGAAGAAAAGCGCTTTCCTCTTACTGACGCTCAAATCGTTGTTGGAGTTATCCACAACAATCAAATCTTCCTAAGTGGCGTTGGCAACCTAATGGCTCTGTTTATGCACAGAAGTGCAAAGCAAAGATATGTTATATATGAGCTAACAGATCAATTAGAAGACAAAAACGAACAAAGCTGGAAAAAAGTATTTTCCACAATTTTAGACGGAGAGTTACATCCAGGAGATATTTTCTATCTGGCCACCAGAATTTCTGCCAGAGAAATAACATTAGCTGAATTACAAGATATTTTAACAACTTTGCCAGCATCAAGTTCATTAAAACGAATATCACAATTTCTCAACCGCAATACAGTGTTTGGAGCACTTTGTTTCCAGGTAGCCGACGATGTCGCTCACGGCGCGCCAAAAAAAGTAAATCCAATGCACTCAATGGATCATCTAGATAAAACCAAACAAGATACTGAGCATTTTCTTGGGGAAAGAACGCCAGATATTAGTGGATTTGTAACAAAACTCACTGCGCCACTTATAAAAAAATTATCTTCACCTGGGACCCGCGGCTATAAAAGTCTATTAAAACGCATTACAAAAGTACTATTACAATTAATAACCCTGATTCTCGCTGGATTAATCCGCTCAATCGCTTTGATTGCAAAATACTCATGGATTGGAATTGGAAAATTGCCGTCCATATTCCGTCGGGGATCACAGATAGTTCGTCAGCAACCCAATCCAAAAGAAAGAATTGATGATGTTATTGTTTGGTTTAACCGCTTACCGAGATTTACAAAATATGGCGGTTTGGCATTAATTGTTATAATTTTTGTCTTTTCCTCTTCAATATTGTTCATGCACCAAAAACAGGTCAGCGAACAACAAATAAGTACCTTTGACGCAATCACAAGTCATATAGACGAAAAAGTTGCTGACGCGCAAGCTAGTTTAATTTACGATGACGAGAACCAAGCTAGAACCCACCTACAAGAAGCTATGTCTCTACTAGAAACCGTGGATGCTTCTGGAAGGACTCAGGAAAACAAAGTTGAGGAATTAAAAAGTTCACTCCAAGAACTATCCTACAAAATTCAAAAAGTAGAACCCGTTGATCCTTCGTTGTTAGCTGAAAATAAAGATCTAATTTTAACATCTGGAACATCTGTTGATGGCAATATATATGGAATTTCCGGAAAATCTTTGTATCGGCTTAATGAACTTGAAAATACCTGGCAATCACTTGATACCCAATCTGGCAGCATAGGCGACATTAAACACTTGGCCGTCACAGAATCTGGAAATATCCTTTTTACAGATACTAGCAAGCAACTTGGTAAAATCGACCTGGGATCACTAACAATAAATCCAATAGTTAGTGGAACTAACGACATAAAAAGCGTCGAAGACATTGCCTTTTATAATGACAATTTATATGTGCTTTCATCGTCTGAACAACAAATTATTAAAATGCGCCCACGCGGTGATGGGTTTGAAGCTGGCACGCCATGGATAACCTCAACCTCTGCTAACACAGATATCTCTAACGCCAGGAGCATTACAATTGATGGCACTGTTTACATACTCACAAACTCAAACATTGTCAGTTTCCTTTCTGGAAGAGAGCAATCATTTTCTTTAGGTCAAATATCACCAGCAATGCAAGATCCAACCGAAATTTGGACTGACGCAGAAAATGAATATCTTTATGTTTTTGAACCGGCTCAACAAAGAATTATTGTTCTTTCTAAAGAAGGAAAACTCATTACCCAATATACCGACGAGATTATTGGACAGGCAAATTCATTCTTTGTTCAAGATACATCCATAATTATCCTAACCTCAACATCTGCTTACTCATTCCCAGCAACACATTTATTAAAATAAAATTCCCTCTTTGCAACTTAGCTAACCAGAAGCTCAGCTACACGACGGACATAGGCTAGAGACTAGCTTAGGCGCAGACGCACCTGATTTAGCCCCGCCTTATTTTTTTCTCGCCCATTGCTCACCTCCAAAGTACAGTTAATCAAATAATTAGCCTAAAATCAAAAAGAAAAATCCGCATACTCTTTGATATGCGGATTTTTCAGAGAACACACAAGTGCGTTCTTAATTTGGGTCGCAAGAGCAGAAGGCCAGGCTTTCAGATCTTTCGATCTAAACACTGTTACAAAGAGACAGCCACGGATTCTTACCGCATTCCACTACTCATGACAGCGGCATCTCACCATAAACAAAGAAAATAGTCAATCCATCTAACCTAAATTAATTTAACTTGAACTCCAGCTCTTCTTTGCAGCTCCTCCCCAGCTGCCTTTCGATAGGCGCAATAATCACATTCTGAGTTGGAATTTGGAATTTCGTCAGAGATTAAGCAGTCACGAGCGCTTAGCAATGTTGGTTCGATCCATTCATCGTCACCATCATATGGAAATATTTCAACATCAAATTCAAGTTTGCCATCAAAAGCTGTCCGGTCTGTTCGACCATTACAATAAACAAAATATCCCGTTTTGTTGACTTTAAACCCACTCTTTCGCAATAACCATTGATAAACTTCCATCTGACGCTTGTACCCAATCTGCCATGGAGCACTAATGCTGACTCCTGTTTCCTTAGCTGTTGCTTTGTAATCAACCACAATCAGCTGACCCTTTGGATTAACCCAGATATCATCGACCGCCCCTGTAACAATAAACCCTGATTTTTTATGATGATATTGAATACCCTTAAAATTCTCTCGCCACTCATCCATCATTTCATGCTTATATGGCACAGCGTCAATCTTATACTGTTTCATTAAAGGATGAATGGCTTGATCCACCCGGTGCATGTCAAACTCTTTTTTTAACAAAGTATCAACAGCTGAGTTTAGGTTAAATGGAAACCCAGGTGGACGACCAACGCCCAGACGACGATCTAAATAAAAACAACGCTCACATTCAAAAAATAAATCTATCTTTGATCGACTCAACCGAAAAGGCTCTTTTGAGCCTGGATCAAAAATATTCCTAGCTCGTTTTGCATTGTAATATTGACTCATAGACTAATTCAAAATCCAAATCGACAAGTTTAGTATGCTTGCGAATGATATCCAGGCTAAATATGGCATTAAAATATAGGCAATTCGACGATCGATATCCCAGACTTTATACATGATATAAATTAAAGATCCAACCATGGCTAGAATAATAACAAAAGCAAACCCGATTTGATGCATACCAAAGAAGATTGGCGACCAAATCGCATTGAACACTAAATGTATCAAAAATAGAAACACTAGATTTTTTGACTCATGACGCTTGCGCAACTTTTGTGTTCGTGCCCAAAGAAGGTACAAGGCAATCCCCATGAAAGTATAAAGAATCAGCCAAACAGGACCAAAAACCCAACTTGGTGGATTAAAAAAGGGCTTATCAAGCGCCTGGTACCAAGAATCAATCGCGCCTACTGTGAATAATGATCCCAATAATCCTGCAAGCTGACACAAGATAATTGACCCAATTATTTGCACTATTTGTTTTGCTTTCATAAAAATGGATTTTGCAATTAAAAAATTTATTTATCCAAAATTATCTAATCTATTTTATTAAATCCTCTAGCGCTGTGCGTGGGTCAGCTTGATCAATAAATATCGATCGAACTGCACTTAAGAAACTTAGGCCTGAGATATCACCCAATCGAGCTGAGAGATTTTCGATATTTTTCAAGCCCTCAACGGTTTTCCCGCCTTGAATGTTACCTGTGGCAAATCCAAAGCCATATTGATAATTTCGCGATGACTCACTATAACCAGTTGCTAAAAAGTCTCCCATACCAGCCGGTGTATCGATTGAATCTTGCTTTGCACCCAGGCGGTTAAGGATAATCATCATCTCTGCTCGAGCCTTTTCCACAAGTACAGCTTTAAAATCAAGACCCAGACCGAGACCATCGGAAAGTCCAAGAGCTAGGACATAAACATTTTTAATAACTCCCAAAGCTGCCGTACCAAGCACATCTTCACTAAGTTCTAATTCAACCTGCGTTCCACTGAACAATTCTTGTATTCGACTGGCAACATTAGGATCATCAGACGCGATTGAGGCAGAAGTTGACTTTCCAGCGACCAATTCATCGGCCAGCATGGGTCCTGACAAAACAGCGATTGGATTATTTGGAAACTGCTTTTTAAGAATCTCAAAGGGCAGCTCATTGGTTTTTGGATCCATTCCTTTTGTTCCAGTCACCAAAATGGAAGACTCATCAATGCCGCCAATTGAGCCAATGCAACTGGCAAAAAACTGGCTCGGCACTGCAAAAAAGATCATATCAGCATCTTTTAGCGCGTCTGACACATCTTTAACCTGACATTCCTGCCCAGTATCCTGCACATCCCACGCCCGAATTTGCAATCCTTGCTTTTTAAGCAAAACATGAGCAACAGCCTGCCCAAAAGCCCCAAAGCCAATAAATGTAATGGTTTTCATAGTGAGTTTATTATACCAGAATCAGTATACAGTGCGCAGTTCACAGTGCACAGCAATCAGATAACAACTCGGTCTCTCCCTACTTTCCAAAATAACCACCCCCGCCCTTCGCTCTGCAGAGCTTCGGAGCGGCACAGCTAGCCCCTCCTTAAAAAGGAGGGGAACGCGATGCCTATTCTTCCAAATCCAAATAATCATAAAAAAAGACCCTGGGATAAACCCAGAGCCTCTCTTATTTGCAACAATTTACTTAACTGTAACTACTGCTCCTGCTTCTTCAAGCTTCTTTTTCATTTCATCAGACTCTGCTTTTGAAACTCCAGCTTTGATTACCTTTGGTGCTGCGTCAACTAGGTCCTTTGCTTCTTTTAGACCAAGACCTGTGATTTCTCGAACAGCCTTGATAACGCTGATTTTGCTATCTCCAGTTGCAGTTACTTCAACATCGAAAGATGTTTTTTCCTCTGCTTCAGCTTCTGCTGCTACTGGTGCTGCCATCATCGCCATTGGGGCTGCTGCTGACACTCCGAACTTATCTTCAAGAACTTTTACCAAATCTGCCAAGTCAATAACTGACATTTGCTCAATTTGCTCAACAAGAGCCTTGAACTTCTCAGGTACTTCTACCTGTGTTTTTGTTTCTTCACTCATATGAATATATTAAATAAATAACGATTAATTAAGCGGTCTTTTGCTTTGCAACCGCATCAAGTACGGTCACTAAGCCACGAAGGTTACCAGCAAGAACATTTACAAATCCTGTAACTGGCGCGTTGAGCGAACCAACCATCTTGGATAGCAATTCTTGCTTACTTGGCAATGACGCAAGTTGCGTCACTTCCTGAGCAGTTAATCCTTTTCCTTCAAGAACACCGGCAGCAAAGACAAATGATTCGTTCTTTTTTGTAAACGCTTTCAAAATCTTTGCAGCTGATACCTCGTCGTCATAGGAAACAGCTGTCAGGATGGATCCTTCGAAAGTATTTGGATCCACATTCTCAAGACCTGCTTCTTTAGCAGCAATAGCTAGAAGTGATTTCTTTGCAACAAAGATTTCAACTCCAGACTCTTTTGCGCTTTTTCGAAGATCATCGGCCTGAGCCATGGTGAATCCAGACATTGAAGTAAAAGCAGCCGACTTCATGGTTTTGAACTTCTCAACCACTTTGTCGATTATCTCTTGCTTCTGGACTTTGGATTTAGCCATATATTTGAGATTATTGTTTTACCAATAATCTAGAGATGAATTAACCCGTGAATAAAAACTCACGGCCTTAACGCCGTGAAAACAATGTGGAAATTGACCGAATTCTCGATCATATCGCCTCGATAGGACTTACGCTCTTTCAAGCAACCTATTGTCTTTAGCATTAAGTTGTCCAAAGTATAGGATATTGTAGGAAATGTGTCAAGAAATGCGAACACCACTGTAAAGGCTAAATAGAAATGTCATACCTCTCGGCAAAGTAGAAATGTCATACTTGGCCGAATGAGGCTGTCCCATTACTCAC
>DMOG01000003.1 GCA_003453595.1 Candidatus Uhrbacteria bacterium | reverse complement strand
GGAGGAATTAAGCAACAAAGCCTGTTTCCAGTTTTTTATTTTTTGATTGATAGCCTGCTAATAACGCGAGCTCAAGACAGTCTGTAAATTGATTATCTATTTTTTCGCCCAAGGTATAACGTGTTATTCTTGGTAAGTTGACCAAATATGAGTGCCATAATTTGTACGCCTCATTAAGTTTAGCTATGATTGGAACATTGAATTGGTTATGAATATTAAGTTGTTGCATAGTTATGATGATATTATTTGTTTAGATAATTTATATTTAGCGTGGCAGGATTTCGTAGTCGGAAAAAGAAACAAGTTTGATGTTCAGCAGTTTGATTTAGATTTAATCACGAATATTGATAGTTTACATAGTGACTTAGTTTTTAAAACATATTCTCACGGAGGATATTACAGTTTTTATATAAATGATCCAAAGCGACGGCACATTCACAAGGCTGATGTGAGGGATAGGCTACTGCATCATGCGATTTATAGATTACTTTATCCATTTTTTGAAAAGACTTTTATTAGTGATTCATATTCTTGCCGTATTGGAAAAGGTGTATATAAAGCTATCGATAACTTTTACGTCAAGTCATATAAAGTAAGCAAGAATAATACAAAGTCATGTTGGGTCTTGAAATGTGATATTAGGAAATTTTTCGCGAGTATTGATCATGGAATCCTGCTTGATATTCTAGATGAGTATATTCCTGATAAAAATATAGTCGGTCTGTTAGCGGATGTAATAGATAGTTATCACAATGAATCAACGCACGGCATTGGTCTGCCATTAGGCAATCTTACTTCGCAACTGTTCGCAAATATTTATATGAATGTTTTTGATCAATGGGTAAAGCATAAATTAAAAGCAAGGCACTATATAAGGTATGCTGACGATTTTGTCATTATTTCAGACGACCGAGAATGGCTGGAAGGTGTTATAGATGAGATAAGAGATTTTTTGTTTGGAAGACTGAATCTGTCACTCCATCCAACAAAGATATATTTGAAAACATTAGAGTCGGGTGTGGATTTTCTTGGTTGGATTCTTTTTCCTAAATATCGATTATTAAGAAAAAAGACTAAACAGAGAATGTTTGAAAAGTTGTTAAATGACCCAACGCCAGAAGTTGTTCATTCATATCTTGGTTTGTTAGTACATGGAAATACTTATGATATACAGCGAGATTTACTGAACTGTTGCTGGCAGTATGCAAAAGATTATTAATTCAATAATTTTAATGCCAACAGAAGAACAGCTAGAAAGTGCAGTAATAATTCCATAAGAGTAAAGAAAAACCACCTCGCCATTGCGGGGTGGTTTTGCGTTTCAAGATCTGATCTTTGGAGATCGGATCTTAGAGGATTGGATCTTGAATTTGCCATTTAGGTGTGATCGGACACTAGGTGGCAAATTTTTTTAATTAGCTTGATTTTATTGATTTCATTTTCACAGTCCGACTGCTGGCAGTCGGACTGTGGTGAGGTGGGTTGCATTTCCCATTTCGACACAATCCTCACTTCCCATCTCGAACCCCGTCCGACGGGGGAGAGATCCGCTTACCTCGATCGAGAAGACTTCTCCTATCGTTGAAGTGGGGAATTAGTTTTTTCATCTCGACTTCTATATTCCCATCTCGACGCCCAGTCCATCTTCGCATAAAGCTTCAATGGATCCTTCGTAACTTTAGTGAAGAAGGAGAGGGATCTTCTCGGATGAAGGTTGAAAATGTTTAAGATGTTTACTTCGGAATAAACACTTTCAACAATTTCATCAACAATTTCAACAATTTAAACATTTCAAATTTGTGTTATAATATCCTCATCATTCATAGGAGGAAAACATGGCGCGTAAAGAAGTTAAGAACAAAGGTCTTTCATGGCATCATGTGTCTGCATATACAGATGCCGATTTAGAATTTTTACAAAAGAACTTTAAGTTTCATCCGCTCGATTTTGATGATCTTAGAAACTTTACTGAATTACCAAAACTTGATGTTTATAAACATTATATTTTTGCTATTTTTTCAATCCCATACTTTAACGCTGAAACAAAGAGAGTAGAAAAATCAGATGTTGGGTTTTTTGTGGGTGATGACTATGTTGTTACTGTAACGCGCGAAAAGCTTGATGTGATTGATAGATATTTTTCTCGTGTATCCCGAAGTATTGGCTTAAAGCGAGATGTGCTAAGTAAGTCGGCTGGATATTTTGTATACAAACTTTTGGATTATGCATTCCGGGATGCAAAGTCTGTTTTACAGGTTTTAGTCCGTGATACAACCTCTATTGAGGAAGAACTGCAAGAGTTTCATAATAAAGAAACAACTCGTAAGTTGGGAAGTCTGCGACGCAATCTCTTATTTATGCGCCATGTAGTTGACCCTCAGCGAATTATAATTTCTCAATTAATAAATACAAGAATATCTTTTATTCCTACAGATTTGAATGTTTATTTTGATGATCTTAAAGATACGCTCGACGGCATGTGGGTTGTGGCAGATAACCTAAAAAATATTATTGATGGTCTTTTTGATGTTAACGAAGCTCTGCTTACACATAGAACAAACGAGATTATCCGCATGCTCACGGTCATTTCTGTAATTTTAATGCCACCAACCCTAATTGCTAGTTACTATGGAATGAATGTCCAAGATTTGCCATACGATCATGATATTGGAATTGTTTCAGCAGTTATTGCTGCGTCTTTGATTGGATTCTGGATTTTAGTTTGGTGGATCGACAAACGAAAGTAGAAAGGGAAAATGGGAAGTTTAAATTAGAAGGGAGGAGTGAGACTGTCGACCGCGTACTGTTCATTGCGCGTTGAGTACTTTTTATCAACTTTATATTTTGAGCTTTAAGCTTCCACTATTTTATAAAACATATGCGTCCAATATCGGTCGATATTATCCCTTCCCGTGTCTATCTGTCAGAAAAAGATCAGATAGCACTTTTTGGTTCAGGATATGCGATGACTATTGTTGGCGACCTCTCGCCAACTGGTCAGTATGTTTGTGAAGAAACAGTTGAAGTTTTCGGAAAACTAAAAAGGGGGTTGAAGTTGCGAGTACTTGGTCCTGTTTGGGAGCAAAGTCATGTAGAGGTAAGCAGTGTGGAAGCAGCTTATTTAGGTTTTGATCAAAAAGAGGTAAAATCTGGTGACTTGGCTCAGGCTAAGTCTTGTCGATTGGTTGGTCCAAATGGTGAGGTTGAACTTACCCAGGGCGTTATTGTGCCAAAGCCAAATTTACTTTGTAACCCGCAGGAAGCAGAGGAAATGTATATTAAAAATGGACAGCATATTTCCATGGAGATTCTCACGCAGACCCCGCAGGTATTGGATAATATAGTTGTTAGGGTTCATCCAACATTTCAATTAAGATTAGAATTAAGCGCTGATTACGCTCGCGAGCTGTGGATAACAAAAAGTGTCCATGCTCGATTACAAGATTGAGATATGAAAAAATTGATATTCTTTCTGCTGGCTTTGACAGTTATTTGTCCGAGTTTTACACACGCGTCCACATCAGACATGTCGATTAAATCATCTGATATTCGTTTTTCTAATGATACTTTTGTTGCCGGGGAAACAGTGCGGATTTACATTCGAGTGCGAAATTTAGGAGACACAGATATTTCTGGCTACATTGGATTTTATAGCGGTAGTGAGTTGATAAACTCCAGCCAGGTGGTTACGCTGGTAGCTGATGGCGCTTATGAAGAAGTATGGGTTGATTATACAATTCCACATTCACCAAGTTTTAATATTCGAGCTTTAGTAAAAGGCACAAGTCCGCAGGATACCAATAGCTCAAATGATGAGATATTAACTCCATTGTATTCAATTATTGTTGATGATGACGGTGATGGTGTTGATGATGAGACAGATAATTGTTTGAATGTTTCAAATACCTCGCAGACTGATACTGACGGTGATGGTGCAGGTGACGCCTGTGATAGTGACGATGATAATGATCGTTTGTCAGACTCTGTGGAAGATGAGCTTGGAACAGATCCGATAGATTCTGATACAGATAATGATGGTTATTCAGACGCTGACGATAAGTATCCATTGGATAGTTCCAAACATGAAGAAGTTGTTGTGCTTGATCTTATTCCAGTTTTAGTTCAAGAAGTAATTCCTGAATTGTTTAATGATGATCAAGATTCAGGTAATGGGGCAGATCAAATAGAGGAGGAGTCAGAACTTCAAGCACAAGATCAAGATTTAGAATCTCAAACTGCCTTGGAGAGATCATCAGGTTCTGTGCTACATGTTTCGCCTAATGCTTCCTTTGTTTATACGCGGGAAAATTGGAAAACATACGCATTTCAATCACTAGCCCACTTATCTACATATTCAGTTCTATCTTGGGATTTTAGCGATGGGTCATTATCAAGTTTGGAAAGTGTGTCGCATGAGTTTCCTTCTTACGGTACATATCAAGTGACTTTACGCTTAACTGACGAACAAGGAGTTATACATGAGGATATCCAAGAATTAACAATTTCCTTTTTCCATCTTTCCAATCCTTTTGTGCAAATTATTCTCGGACTGTTAATGGTTTTGCTTATTGTATCGATTTTTACTACAGTTAGGACGCGTGTGGGAAAAGAGGCAGGTAATAAAGAAGAAATAAGGAATGAGGTTATGGAAGTTAAGGCAGTAAAGAAGATTAAGTCAGTTGCAAAGAAAAAGACAAAAACAAAAAAGTAAAACATGATCCCTTGGTTTAAAAGAAGGTCTGAAACAATCACGAGCGCAGCAGCTATTGTTGCCTCGTTTTCTATTCTTTCAAGAGTAGTTGGGTTTGTTCGTGATCGTATTTTGGCAGGAGAGTTTGGAGCAGGGGATACGCTTGATGTGTATTTCGCAGCTTTCCGAATTCCGGATTTGCTTTTTCAGCTAATGGTTGTTGGTGCATTGTCCGCAAGTTTTATCCCGCTTTTTACCAAGCATTTAAAAGATAAGTCAGATGGTAAAGAATGGGAACTTACCAATAAAATTTTAAATTTAGTTGCTTTGGCTTTTGGATTGATGATCCTGTTGGCCATTGCGTTTATCGAACCACTTTCCAGTATTGTTGCCCCAGGATTTGATGCTGGCAAATTAGATTCATTGGTTTCCATGGCTAGGATAATGTTTGGGGCTCAATTTATTTTGGCAATCTCCATGGTGTTTGGTTCAGTGTTGCAAGGAGTGAGAAACTTTTTTATTTTTTCTCTGGCCCCAATATTTTATAATGTTGGTATAATTGCTGGCGCAGTTTTCTTTGTGCCATTAATGGGTGATATCGGACTTGCTTGGGGAGTTGTTTTTGGTGCATTTTTGCATTTTGTTTTGCAATACATTGGCGTCAAATCCTTAGGATACGCATATCGTCCAATTTTTATTTTGAAAGATAAAGATGTTTTATTCACTATTAAACATATGGTGCCGCGCGTGCTTGGTTTGGCAGTAAATCAGTTGAACTTTTTGTTAATGACAATTATTGCCTCTACCTTGGCAGTGGGGTCAATTACAATTTTACAATTTGCTTACAACTTAAACTTCTTTGCCGTGGGAATAATCGGCGTGTCATATGCAGTGGCATCGTTTCCGTCCCTGTGCGAGCTCTATAACAAGGGGAAGAAAAAAGAAATGGTGGAAACATTTTCGCGCACAACCAGACAAATGCTCTTATTCTTAGTCCCAGCCACGATCTTGTTTTTAATGCTGCGTGCACAAGTTGTTCGTTTGGTGGTTGGCGCCGGAGCTTTTGATTGGGATGCTACTATTTTAACAGCAAATACTTTGGGATTTTTTGTATTAACCCTAGCGCCACAGTCAATTGTTTATCTTTTAGTACGCATGTATTTTGCTCAAGAAAACACCAAAGCTCCATTTATTTTTGGTTCAATTTCAGCCATGGTCTTTGCCATAACAGCAATGTTAACAACGCAAGTCTATGGGGTGCTTGGACTGGGTGTTGCTTATTCTTTATCAGTTATTGTTCAGTTTATTCTATTATGGACATCGCTTCGTATGAGAATGGGAAGCTTAGAAGAGAAAAAGATAATGTCAGCACTTTGGAAAATGATTGTGGCTGGTTCTTTGTGTGCGTTTAGTGTGCAGGGAATGAAATATCTAATTGGTGGCTGGCTGGGGCTGGAAACATTTTGGTCAGTATTTGCTCAATTGATTATTGCTGGTGGAATTGGTGGATTGGTTTATGTTCTTAGTGCCTACGCCTTTGATTGTGAGGAAATGCGGGCATTTGTTTTTGGAATAAAAAGGAAGTTTCTTAAAGCATCAAAGCCGCAGGAAACCATTGCGCCCCAGCTATAATCGATTGACAAAAAGCCTTATTTTTGCTATTTTTTAATTGAAGACGCCCGTTTAAATAGCGCTAGAACATGTTTATAAGGATATACTTGGCAACTCTCTCGCCAAATACTTCCTCTCTTTGAACATTGTTCTAGTGCTATTCAAGCGGGTTTTTTGATTGACTTTTTGAATTTTTTTTGATAATTCTTGGGTAGTTCCTTAACACTGTGAGGTGATCGTGTCTATAACTTCTAACCTTGAAAAAGATCTGGCCATGCAAGCCATGGCTGCAAGTATAGAAACGCCCAAGGAAGTGGCCAAGCGTTTGGCTATTGAGCTCGATGAGGTATATGACTGGTGCTCTACGCCTCAATTTTGCTCTTTGGCCAGGCGTTACGGACAAGACCTTATAATCTCGCGCAAGCCTGATCCAAAGGTCGAGGCGGATCATAAAAGAGATGACAGTTTTGCAGGCCCTGTCGTTGCTCAAGAAGAGGATGAAGTGGATCCAACTGAAAATCTCAATGACGCTGACGATGATTATAAGCAAAGGAAAGAACATAAGCCAAAGAAAGTTAAGCGCTGCCAAAATCTTCAGAAGCGCTATGATGCTCTGGCTGATGTACGAGCAGGGATGTCAGAATCTGCAGCAGCTCGTAAACATAAGGTCAGTCGTCGAACCATAAATAGGTGGTGTCAATCAGCTGAGGTAGTTTCCCAGTTTAAGCAAGGCAGGCCGCCAACATCCGACGAGCAAAAAGATCGGGCCATTTCCTTGTTAAATAAAGAAGGATTGTCTTCCAAGGAGGTGGGAAAGGTGCTTGGACTTTCTGGAGAAACTGTCCGAGTATTGTGTGCCAAGGCAGGTGTGCGATCGCGCTTTACTCATCGAAAGAATCGTATTGCTGGCAGAGAACCAACTAATTTGCGCAAAGAACGCGTAATTGCCATGATGCGAGATGAGCATCTGACTTGCGCGCAGGCCAGCCGGATCTCGGGTGTGCCGGAAAGTACAATTCGTGGATGGTGCAAAGAGGTGGGCATTGTCTCCCCGCTTGCCTATAAAAGAAATCGTCGCAAATCGTGACCGTTCTGATAGATGTCAGGGCGGTTTTGTGTTTTATGGGAATGTTAAATTTTTGAAAATGATTAAAATGTTTATCTGCAATAAACACCTCTAACACCCAAACCCCTCCCAAACAAGTTGATAAACCCGCTCACCTGCGATATCCTGTATTTGTATGACAATTCATGAAATTCGCCAAAAATATCTTGATTTCTTTGTTTCAAAGGGTCACGCCCGGATTCCCTCGGCTGACTTGATTCCGGAAAATGATCCAAGCACTTTGTTTACAGGATCAGGTATGCAACCAATGGTCCCATATCTTTTAGGACAGGCGCATCCGCTTGGGAATCGAATCTGCGATTCCCAAAAGTGTTTTCGTGCACAGGATATTGAAGAAGTTGGAGATCGATCACACACAACATTTTTTGAAATGCTGGGAAATTGGTCGCTTGGTGATTATTTTAAAGTCGAGCAAATTCCATGGATGTTTGAATTTTTAACAAAAGAGTTAGGTCTTGATGCCAGACGATTATATGTAACTGTGTATAAGGGCAATCAAGAATTAGGAATTGAGCAGGATCAAGAGTCAATTAAGCTTTGGCAAGAGCAGTTTAGCTCTATAGGAATTGAATCAAATGTTGTTCAAGATCCGATCAAGGAGGGAATGAAGGGAAGGATATTTGTTTATGATGAAGGTAAAAACTGGTGGTCACGATCCGGAGTGCCGGCTAAAATGCCGGTTGGTGAACCTGGCGGGCCTGACAGTGAGATGTTTTGGGATTTTGGTGAAGATCTTGGTCTGCACGATGCGTCGGGGATCAAAACTGAATGTCATCCAAACTGTGACTGTGGGCGTTTTGTAGAAATTGGAAACAATGTTTTCATGCAATACATTAAGTTTGATCAAAGATTTGAACAATTGCCACAGAAAAATGTTGATTTTGGTGGAGGACTTGAGCGAATTGCAGCAGCATTAAATGACGATCCAGACATGTTCAAGATCAATGTTTTTAATGGAGGGATAAAAAAGATCGAAGAGCTTTCGGGCGCATCCTATGATGATCAGGAATCTGTTTATGCATTTCGAGTTTTACTTGACCATATTCGAGCCACAACATTTTTGATTGGGGATGGAATTGTTCCTGCAAACAAGGACCAGGGATACTTTGTCCGTCGTTTGCTCAGACGGGCAATTAGATATGGAAAAAACCTTGGTATTGAATCAGGATTTACAGATCAAGTTGCTAATGTATTTATTGATGAGTACAAAAATGCTTATCCAAATTTGCACCTGAAACGAGATTTTATTATCAAAGAGTTCAAGGCAGAGGAAGAGAAGTTCATCAAAACTTTAGAAAAGGGCGAAAGAAAGTTTAATAAGACTTTTGATAAAAATGGAAAGATTGATGGTGATGATGCTTTTGAGCTTTATTCATCATATGGATTTCCACTTGAATTAATAGAAGAGATGGCTCAAGAAAGAGGGCAGACAATAGATCGGGAAAAATTTGAAAAGGAATTTGAAAAACATAAAGAGCTTTCTCGGTCTGGATCTGAACAAAAGTTTAAGGGTGGTTTAGCAGAAAGCTCAGAAGAAACAAAAAAACTTCATACTGCAACCCATTTGTTGCATCAGGCATTGAGAAATGTTCTAGGCCATCATGTGGAGCAAAAGGGCAGTAATATCACTGCCGAGCGTTTACGGTTTGACTTTGTTCATCCAGAAAAAATGACTGATGAAGAATTACATAAAGTTGAGGATCTTGTTAACGAACAAATTAAAAAATCACTTCCAGTAATCTGTGAACCGATGAGCGTGGAGCAGGCTCGTGAAAAAGGGGCGATTGGTCTATTTGGGGATAAGTATAAGGGGCTTGAAAAGGTAAATGTTTATTCCATTGGTGACGATAGTTATGAAATCTTTTCAAAGGAGATTTGTGGGGGGCCGCATGCGGAAAACACTGTAGAATTAGGTCATTTTCGTATTTTGAAAGAAGAGGCATCCAGTGCTGGAGTTCGTAGAATCAAGGCAATTTTGGAGAAAAGTGCATAAAACAGAGGGCTGAAATTGACAAAAATCTGTAGATTTAGTAAGCTTTTGCCGTTCCCTTTCTTGCCAGATTGAGCGTAAATTGCTATTATCGCAACGCCTATGGCAGAAAAACAATTTATCGAAATGCGTGGATCTATCGAGGAGGCTTTGCCTGCTGGACATTTCCGCGTAAAACTCGAAAATGAACAAGAAATTATTGGTCATTTATCAGGAAAGCTGCGAAAATTTCGCATCAGAATAATGCCTGGTGATGATGTCAAAGTTGAGATCAGCCCCTATGATCTCACAAAAGGACGAATAACGTATCGGTTTTGATACGGCATCTCGTTTCCTTAACAATGTCACTCCTTTTTGTCGGGTGATATTGCATTATCTAAAGAAGTTATGAAAGTTCGAGCATCAGCAAAAAAAATGTGTCGTGACTGTCGCGTAATTCGTCGCAACGGTCGCGTTCGCGTTATTTGTAAAAACCCTAAGCATAAACAACGTCAAGGATAATCTATGGCACGTATTTCAGGAGTTAACATTCCAACAGAAAAGCGAGTAGTCATTGCACTTACCTATATTTATGGTATTGGCAATGCACGAGCAAAGAAGATCTTGCAACAAGCACAGGTCGACGAATCAATTCGCGTAAAGGATCTTACTGACGATCAAGTAAACATGATCCGTACCATTATTGATAAGAATTTTCATGTTGAAGGTGAATTGCGACGCGAAGTTTTACAAGATGTAAAACGAATGAAGGATATTAACTGCTATCGCGGTTCTCGTCATGCAAAGCGTCTGCCAGCAAGAGGACAGCGAACCAAGACAAACTCACGAACAGTTCGAGGTAATAAGCGTCTTACAGCTGGAAGTGGACGACGAATTCTTACAAAGACTTAATTTTGATGTATGAGCGATGAAATTCAAAAAATTGAAGAAGAAGTGAAGCTGGACGGAGCAAAGTCTGAAGGGGAAAGTTCTGCTGAAGAGAAAAAAACAAAGGCTTCTGTTGCCAAGCAACAAAAATATTTCCGTACTGCCAAGGGAAAACGACGAACTAATGTCGCTGTTCCCCGCGGTCGAGCTTATGTTCATGCATCACTAAACAACACAATCGTGTCGGTTGCTGATCAAAACGGAAATGTGTTGACCTGGGCAAGTGCAGGAAACTGTGGATTTAGAGGGCCAAAAAAATCAACTCCATATGCAGCAAGTAAGGTTGTGGAAAAGGTTTTAGAAAAAGTTGAGAAGCTTGGAATGAAAGAAATAAGCTTATTTGTTACTGGAGTAGGAAATGGAAGAGATTCAGCAGTTCGATCATTTAATGCAAAAGGATTAAATATTGTCTCAATTAAAGAGACAACCCCGGTTCCTCATAATGGCTGCCGACCACGTCGCGCCCGACGCATTTAGTTTAGATTTATGGGAAAAACACTTAAAACAATGGGAAAAATGAGTCGACGCGAAGGCGTTGCTCTCTCAACTGGAGTAAAAGTTCTGAAAGTAATTCAGAGACGACCTTATGCTCCTGGAGTTCACGGATCTCCAAAAGCTGGACGAGCAGGTGGAGGTGGGCGATCAAGACTTTCTGTTTACGGAACTCAATTGCGTGAAAAGCAAAAAGCAAAACGATTGTACGGGATAATGGAAAAGCAATTCCGCAATTATTTTGATAAAGCTACTCGCATGCAAGGAAACTCAGCTGATAATCTTGCTAGATTGCTTGAGATGCGTTTGGACAATGCTGTTTTCAGATTGGGGCTTGCAAAAACACGCCCACAGGCAAGACAAATGGTTAGCCATGCAATAATTTGCGTCAATGGGAAAAAGGTAAACATTCCTTCATATCAAGTTCGGGTTGATGATAAAGTCAGCGTGCGCGAGAATAAAAAAGAGAAAAAACTTTTTGAAGACCTGGAGAAAAGACTGGCCGGCCAAACAATCCCAGGGTGGTTGCATATGGATGCATCTACCATGACTGGTAAAGTCGTGAGCGTCCCAGAGGGGGAAGATCTCAAAGAGATTTACGATCCAAGACTAATCGTCGAGTTCTACTCACGATAATTAATTCATTCATTTTCTATTTTATGGAGAACATCCTTCTTCCATCAAAAATGACTTTCACTCCAGGAAGTCATGAACACGAAGAGATTCTTACAATTGAACCTCTACACCATGGTTATGGTACAACCATTGGCAATGCACTTCGTCGCGTTATGCTCTCATCACTTGAGGGCGCTGCAGTTACAGGTGTTAAAATAAAAGGCGTTCAACATGAGTTCTCAACAATCGAAGGAGTAAAAGAAGATGTTTTGGAAATAGTTCTCAATCTAAAACAACTTAGATTAAAGCTTCACTCTGATCAGCCGGTAACACTATCGTTAACAGTTGACGGTCGAGAGGGGATAGTAACAGCTGCAGATATTGAGAAAAATGCTGATGTAGAAATTGCAAATCCAGATTTGATAATTGCTACCATTTCGTCCAAAACAATCAAGTTGCACATGGACATTGTGGTTGATCATGGACGAGGATTTGTGCCAACTGAGGAAAGAGATAATAGCACCAATGACATTGGAATGATTGCAATTGATTCAGTTTTTAGCCCAGTTCATACTGTGGGAATGAAAATTGAAAATACTCGTGTTGGAGAAATCACCAACTATGACAAAGTAATAATGAATATCATTACTGACGGAACGATCACTGCCCAGGAAGCAGTGGAGCAGGCAACAAAAGTCATTCTAAGTCACTTTAATTGGCTTGAAAATCAATTTAAAAACTCATCACTTCTTTCAGGTTCTTCAGAAACAGAGAGCAAGGAGGACGAAGTTGTTGAAGAGGAAGTATCTGAAGAATAAGAAAGTATGCGTCACCGAAATATAACAAAAACTCTGGGAAGAAAACCAACTGCTAGAAAAGCAGTGCTTCGCGATTTGGCAACTAGCATTGTTGTTTATGAAAAAGTTAAAACAACACAGGTAAAAGCAAAGCAAGCACAAAGAGTTGTGGAAAGATTAATCACAAAGTCTAAAAAAGGCGATTTAGCTGCAAGACGAGCTTTGCTTTCCTATTTTTGCACAGAGCAACCTGTTAACAAACTAATGGAAGTTCTTGGTCCACGATACATGGAAAGAGATGGTGGTTATACCAGAATTACAAAGTTAGGATGTCGTCAGGGTGATGCAGCTCCAATGGCGCAAATTGAATTAGTATAAGATATGGAAGAAATAAAAAGAGAAATATATAAAGTGGATGCAACTGATCAGGTTCTTGGTAGACTTGCCGGGGACATTGCTACGCATCTTATTGGAAAGTATAAACCAAGCTATCGTCCAAATATTGACGCTGGGGATATTATTGAGGTTACAAATGTTGCGAAAATGAAAATTACTGGAAAGAAAATGCAGCAGAAAAAATATTTTTCCCACTCACAGTATCCTGGTGGATTAAAGACAAAAACAATGGAAGTTATGTTTGCGGAAAACCCAGCTAAGGTTTTGGAGGCGGCTGTGTCACGAATGCTACCTAAAACTAAATGCCGAGTTGAAAGATTGAAGCGGCTAAAGATTTCTTAATATGAGTGAAAAGTACTACCAGGCAATTGGACGCCGAAAAACAGCTATTGCCCAAGTTCGTCTTTATCCAGTTGGATCTGGAAAAGTGACTATCAATAACAAAGACATGAAAGAGTATTTTGATACAGAACAGATGTGTCAAGTTGCTCTTCTGCCACTAAAAGAAGTTGGAAAACTTGATACAGTTGATATTACTGTTCGTGCTGTCGGTGGTGGAAAAGTTGGTCAGGTTGATGCAGTAAAGATGGCGATTGCTCGTGCTCTTGTTAAATATGATGAGTCATTAAAAACAGTAATCAAGACGCAAGGATTTCTAACACGAGACGCTCGCAAGAAAGAACGAAAGAAGTTCGGCCATCGCGGTGCCCGTCGCTCAACCCAGTGGAGAAAGCGTTAATCAAAAAATCAAAAAACCAGTCGAGTAATCGGCTGGTTTTTTATTGACAATAAGTTATTTTGGTATAATTTTTACGGATGCTTTGTTTTTATCAACAAGTAGATCACTGGATATTTATTTTTTTTGGTATACTTCAATTATCTAAAAGGAGGTTATGAAATATATTTCAGCTACAAAAGGTGCAGGCATTGCTTTTGTTGTTTTTTCTTTTGCATATATCTACACACCGATTGATATTATTGAGTTGCCAGGAACTGAAGTTATTTTAACAATTAGCACTTTCTTATTTGCGATTATTTCAGGATTTTTCATTTCACGATTAAGTACAAGGTTTGATAATATAAGATCTTTAGTAGCGCAGGAAGACGCTTTACTGCTTTGTATTTATAAAACATCTCAATTTTTTGGAATAGCATTTTCAAAAAAGATAGCATCATTAATTGATAGGTATTACATTGAGGCATATGACGCCCCATTATCACCAGACGTATATTTAAGGAATGCGCCGATTTATTTATCAATGTGGGACGAAATTAGAAAATTAAAAAAACAAAAATCTGATGCACTTCTTGAGACCTACATGGGACAATTACAAGATCTTGAAATATCACGCAATACATCTTCAGTTGTAGCGCGTGAGAATATGGGTTTTGGACATTGGACAATACTTATTATTCTGGTTTTTATTATTTTAATTTCTTTATCAATTCTTAGAACAGAGGAGCTAACTTCAACAATGATTAGTATTTTATTTTCAAGTTCCTTGATTCTTATTTTGCTTATCATGCGCGATCTACAGAATTTGATGTTAGGCGGGAAGCAAATTGTGGAAGAATCAGGTCAGGAGGTTTTAGCTTTTGTCGGAAAAAAACAATATTATAATAAGTACTTGGTAAAACAAGGAATAAGTTCTATACCAAAGGGTATCAATGAATATCGTCTGGGATTGCATAAGCCAGGGGCGGAAAAGAAGGAAATTATAATCGTGAAGACAAAGAAGAAATAGACTTGTTTTTAAGCTTAGAATAGCGTATTCTGGACTATATTATGAGCTCAGGAACGCGATTAGCGCAGAATACACTGTATTTGACACTAGCATCGGTTGGACAAAAAACCGTTGCTTTTTTGTACTTTGCTTTGATTGCTCGTTTTCTTGGCGTTGAGGATACAGGTGCGTACTTTTTGGCTTTGGCTATTGTTATGATTATTCTAGTTCTTGATGATATTGGCATGACCTCAGTGCTTATTCGACAGGTTGCCCGAAGTAATGAAGATGCTCAACTTTGGTCAAGGACAATTCTAGGAATCAAGGTTGTGACCATACCGATCACTGTGGCAGTTGCTTTTGTTGTACCCGAGCTTTTACATTACAGCGAACTGGTTATTTTATTGGTTCGTATTGCGACCTTGATTTTGATTGCAGACACATTGTCGCTTTCGTTTTATGGAGTTTTGCGTGGAATGCACAAACTTAAATATGAAGCATTTGGGCTTTTTGTCGGACAAGTTATAACAGCAATCGTTGGCACGATTTTGCTTGTAACCGGAATTGCAACATTACCGATTTTAGTTTTAGCCTTAGCAACGGGAAGCATCTGGAACATGATTTTTTCAGCTTCGCGAGTTGTCCATCATACTGGTTGGAAATCCTTGTTACCGACATGGAAAATGGGATGGAAGCCTCTAAAAATGGCCTTTGCATTTTTTCTTGCAGCCACATTTGTAAAAGTGTATTCATACGCTGATAGCGTAATTCTTGAGCGCGTTCTTGATGAGTCTGCGGTTGGACTTTACGCAGTTGCCTACAAATTAACTTATGCGTTTCAATTTATTCCTCTCGCTTTTGTGGCAGCCCTTTACCCGACCATGAGCACACACTCAAACGATAAAAAAGAATTAAAAAGAATTTTGCTTGATGCATTTTGGTATGTGAGTTTAATCGGAGCGCCAATTGTTTTTGGTATTTGGGCTGTTGCCCCCGAGATCATTGAGTTTTTTTATGGGTCTGCCTTTACTGGATCTGTTCTACCACTCCAAGTTTTGATATTTGTTTTATTGTTTATTTTTTTAGATTTTCCAATTGGATCTCTTTTAAACGCAACTGATCGACAGGCGATTAAGACTGGAATAATGGGAGTAACAATGATTATCAATGTTGGAGCTAATTTAATTCTGATACCGATCTATGGCGTGATTGGCGCTTGTGTCTCTGCCCTTATCAGCTTTTTATTTATGTTTACTGCTGGTTGGATCTTTGCTTGTCCTAGCGTAAACGTTAGGGTTGCTGATCTTTTTCGATCAACACATCGAATTTATTTGTCAGCCATAGCTATGGCGCTGGTTGTTTTTCTGGTCAAAAGTTTTGTGCCGATTTTCGTCGCGATCTTAGTCGGAGCATTGATTTATCTTGGAATGACTTATTTTTTGGGTGCGATTCGGAAGGATCATTTCTCTGAAGGCTGGAGAATGTTGGTAAAAAAATAATGATATGAAATGGACTTTAATTACACATGATTATCCACCAAAAACTGGAGGAGTGGCCAGATACTTGGATGCACTTGTTCAAACATGTCCATGCATACATGTTGAAGCTTTAAATAGACTTCCAGGTCGCATTCCGCTTTTGTGGTTTGTGCATCAATGCATGAAAAAATCAGATGGAATTATTACTAGTCATGTTTTACCTATTGGAACAATGTGTTGGCTTGCTTCGCGTCTGACTCATAAACCGTATATAGTGATATTGCATGGAATGGATTTTGATTTGGCGCGTCGAAGTTTTTGGAAAAAATTACTTCTGACACATATTTTAAAAAATGCAAAATCAATTATTACTAATAGTAAGGCTTTGGATAGGGAAGTTTCAACTTTTTCAAAAAGGATGGATATCCAGGTAGTTTATCCAACCGTGTCTGAGGCTCTGGTAGAAGGTTCGCATTTTATTAAAGCCAAACATCAAAACAAAGACAGGGTTAGACTTTTGACAGTCGGTCGACTGGTATATCGAAAGGGACACATGAAAGTCTTAGATATTGTTAGCCAAGATCCGACCCTTGAATATACTATTGTTGGAGATGGGCCAATGAAGGCTGAGATCAGGGCTTATATTCAGGATAATCAGCTAGAAGATCGGGTTGAGATTTTAAGTTCAGTTGCTGATCGAAAGCTGCCTGATATTTATGCTAAGTCAGATATTTTTGTGATGCCAACAACGAAAACCAATGAGGATCGTGAAGGGTTTGGTATTGTATATATCGAGGCTCAACTTTTCGGTCTTCCTGTTATTGCCACCTCATATCCGGGCGTTGATGAGGCTATGTTGGACAATAAGACAGGAATTCTCATCAATGATACTAAAGAGGCTATAAAGGGGGCCATAGAGCGTTTACGGGAGCCTCAAACAAGGCAGGCAATGGGAAAAGCTGGACAAGAGTTTGTGAAAGCCAATTTTCGCAGAGAAAAGCAGTTTTCAGTTTTTTGTAAAATGTTAGATTGTGAATAAACCACTAGTTTCAATAATCATTCCAACTTATCAACATGCAAGTTCTTTGCCTATGTGTCTTGATTCGATTTTTGATCAAACCTATCAAAATATCGAGATTATTGTAGTTGATGACGGATCGACTGATGACACACTAGAAGTTTTGTCAAAATTCAAAGATCGAATCCATATTATCAAACAAGAAAATCAAGGATCTAATCCGGCACGCAATCGTGGTTGGAAAGTGGCAAAAGGGGACTATGTGATTTTTTGTGATGCTGATGTTGCTATGAGGCCTGACATGATTGAAAAGATGTATCAAGCTCTTGAAAATAAGGTGGACGCAAGTTTTGCCTACAGTGCATTTACTTTTGGTTGGAAAACATTTCATGGAGTAAAGTTTGATGCTAATAAACTTCGTGAACATAATTATATTCATACAACATCTCTTGTGCGCGCAAAAGATTTTCCTGGATTTGATCCAGAGATTAAGCGTCTGCAAGACTGGGATGTTTGGCTAACAATGCTAGAGAATGACAAGACAGCAGTTCTTGTTGACGAAGTTCTATTCTCGGTTGATATTGCCGGAGCCTCTCGGATTGGTTCATCTTGGTTGCCATCGATGGCGTATCAAATCCCATGGAAGTTTTTTAGATGGACACCTGAGCGAGTAAAAAAATACGAACAAGCACATCAAATAATCTCAAGTAAACACAGACTATGAGTCAAATCGATTTATCAATCATAGTGGTAACTTATAAAGAGGGACTAGATATTTTGAAGGATTGTTTTGATTCAGTTTTGAAATCAGAAAATGTAAACTTCGAGTTGATTATCTCTGATAATGGTGCAAGCGACGCAACCCGCGGCTTGCTTGGGTCATATGATAATTCAACTTATCTACGAAATAAAAATAATCTTGGATTTTCCGCGGCTGTAAATCGCGGAATTTCAATTGCTCGAGGTCGATATATTTTATTGCTAAATCCTGATACGCGTTTTTCGTCAGATGTTTTAGCAAAAATGATAACTCATCTTGACGATGACGCCACGGTTGGAATTGCCAGTTGTGTCATTGAGTATCCTGATAAAAGTCTGCAAGCAAGCATTCGTCGTTTTCCTCAACTTACCGATCAACTTTTTGTGATGTTCAAGATTCCACATTTTATTAAGCAAAATAAAATTATTGATAGATACATGATGCGAGATACTGATCCACATAGAACTCAAGATGTGAACTCAATTATGGGTGCATTTATGTTTATTAGACGGGAGGTGATTGAGCAAATTGGATATTTGGATGAAAGATATTTTATTTGGTTTGAAGAAGTTGATTATTGTAAAATGGTTCATGATAAAGGTTGGAAGATCAGACATTATGCTGATGTCCAAGTGATGCATTACAAAGGCCACATGTTTGATAAGATAGGCACAGTTCAAAAACAAAAGTGGATTAGACAAAGCATGCGTAAGTATATGCGAAAGCATGAAGGACAGTTTGCCTGGTTTGTTCTCTGGTTTTTATCCCCATTATTCATAGCTCTGGGATATTTAGCTGCATTTATTAAGAAAGATGAAAAATAATCCTCTTTGACCCTATTTTCTATGAAAATCTCCAAACAATTTGTGGGTGACACAATGTGGATTGCATTGTCGATAATTGGAATAATGCACGCTTTAGCTTTTTTCGTGCGCGATACTGGATTTGAGTTGCCTGTTTTTATTGCTTTTGGGATTTTTGTAGTCATCATAACTTGGCGATCGCAACTCAACGGACTTTTAATCGCCTTTGCAGAAATTTTTGTCGGCGGTCATGGTCATCTTCTTGATGTTGATGTATTTGGATTTTTATTTTCAGTTAGGATGTTGATCTTCGCAATCGTCATGGCAGTCTGGTTTATTAGATTCATCCAAACTCGATTCCCTCTATTTGCTTCTTTCATTCCCATCTCGACGCCCAGGAGAGATCTGTTCAAGTCAGAAATTTCATCCTTTCGCCTCATCCCATCGCGCGACATCCCCTGGGCTATTTTGATTCTTGCTGTGATTATCGGAACCGCGGTTGGATTCTTGCAAAATAACCCATCCGCAGTTTTTGATGACATGAATGGCTATGTGGTCATTGGCTACCTCTTACCGATTTTGACGATTGATTGGACGCAATCAAAACGCAAGCAATTACTTGAAGTATTTTTCGCCAGCTTGGTTTGGATAATTGGATTTTCAATTATCTTGGCTTTTGTTTTTACTCACCTTGACGGTAAGCACCTGCACGATCTTTACACATTCGTTCGTGACTCAAGATTGGCCGAGGTTACATTGCAGGTGATCGACAACAAAGGAGGATTACTTGAGGTCTATGCCACAAAATATGATTTAGTCGCTTCAGGAGAATATTGGTACCGAATATTTATGCCTTCCCAATTAGTAACTATCTTTGGCACGCTTTTGATGTACAGTGGAATGATATATTTGTGGCGTAAAGAGCGCTTACCTTGGTTTGTGATTTTAGTATTCACACTTTCAACTTTGACATTACTACTAAGTCTTTCCCGAAGTTTTTTGCTGGGAACAGCTGTTGCGGGGTTGTCAATTTTTGTTAGTGCTTGGTGGTTTGGATCAAGAAAATTATGGATAGTGCGACGCACAATTTTTGGGATTATTTTGTCAGTCATAAGCGTGTGTATTATCTATACAATCGTACAGATTCCAATTCCAGCCCGCCCGGACCTGTCTGACGCTGCGTTCTTTCAAACCTCTGCAGAAACAGGCAGAGTAGAGGCAGTTGTTAGCCGATGGAATTTACTCGATGCCATGCAGGAACCAATGCTTGAGCATCTAATCCTTGGATCAGGTTTTGGAAAAACTGTTAGCTATAATTCGGAAGATCCACGAATTATATCCGAGTTTGGTGGTCAAGAATATTCAACTTACAGATTTGAGTGGGGATGGCATGACATATTTTTGAAAATGGGATTGCTCGGCCTTGTCGCCTTTGGCTGGTACTTAGTATCATTTTTGTGCGCCGGATGGTACACAATGGACGCCCATGGCCACGCTTGGATTATCGCAGGACTTATTGGCGGAATCATTGCCCTATTTGCAGCCCACGCATTTTCACCTTACCTAAATCACCCTCTAGGAATAGGATTTATGCTTTTCGTTATCCCATTTATTGATTGGGAAGGGTGGTCAAGAAAAACAAAGCAGATTGTTGTAAAGATAGAGAAAAAGCAATTTATAAAACAATCAAATACAGTTGTTGCGTCAGAAATAAAATAATAAAAAAACTCCAGCTTCATTCTCCACTTCTCGAAAAGATCTCTCTCCTTCTTCACTAAAGTTACGAAGGATCCATTGAAGCTTTATGCGAAGATGGACTGGGCGTCGAGATGGGAATAAATCATATTCCCATTTCGACCGGAGGGAGAAATCTTCTAAGTCCCGTTTCCCATTTCGACGCCCAGGAGAAATCTTCTCACTTTGATCGAACTCGAACAGATCTCTCCTCGCTCCGCTCGTCGAGATGGGAGGTGGGAGTTATGTCGAGATGGGGATAAATTATATTCCCATTTCGACCGGAGGGAGAAATCTTCTAACTTCTAAGATCATGATTATGTATTATGTTTATATAACAGCAAACTGGAACAATAAGGTTTTGTATACAGGTGCGACAAGCGATCTTTGTAAGAGGGTGTGGGAACATAAACAAAAGTGCGTCGATGGATTTACTAAAAAATATAATGTAGACAAGCTAGTCTATTTCGAGCCCGGTGAAGAAATGGATGGAGTGCTGGCCAGAGAAAAAGAAATAAAAAAATGGAGGCGTGAAAAGAAAGATGAGCTTATTAGGTCTATAAATCCTGATTTTATTGATTTATATCAGGAGTATTGTTCTTGAAGACGAGAAGATCTCTCTCCTTCTTCACTAAAGTTACGAAGGATCCATTGAAGCTTTATGCGAAGATGGACTGGGCGTCGAGATGGGAATAAATCATATTCCCATTTCGACCGAAGGGAGAAATCTTCTAAGTCCTATTTTCCATTTCGACGCCCAGTCATAGATCCCGAGCTTGTCGAGGGGGAGAAATCTTTTTGAATTTTTAAACTAAAATAACTGAGTCGATATCTCGATGTCCTAAAATAAAAGCCTCGGCATTTGCGACTGTACTGCCTTCGAGTTGAAGCTCGAGGATTTGAAGTGCAGTTGTTTTTGTGCCTATGAAAAGTTGCTTGCCTTCAATCTCGGCTTTTCCAGGTTCAATGTCGCGCGTTGAGATTTGGGCTTTGTGAATTTTTAAAGTTTGTTCTTTTTCACCACGCTTCCAGATTGTATGAGTTCCGGGCCAAGGAGTTAGGGCTCTAATCTGGGCATCAATTGCCTTGGCTGAGTGTTGCCAATTAATTCTTCCGTCTTCACGAGTTAGTATTTTACAAAAAGTAGCTTGCTCATGATCTTGCTCTTGTGGTTCAATCGATCCTTGAACATAAGCCTTAATAGTTTTTATAAGTTGCGGTCCACCAAGGTTGATGATTTTCTGTCTTAAAGACTCTGGAGTCTCGCGTTCATCAATTTTGATGATCTCCTGAGACAAGATTGGCCCATGATCCATCTTGTCATCAATAAGCATTATACTCACTCCAGATTCTGTTTCTTGATTTAGGATTGCAGATTGAATAGGGGATGGGCCACGGTACTTTGGTAAAAGGGAAGGGTGGACATTCACACAGCCAAGTTTTGGAATATTCAGAATTGATTGAGGGATTAGTTTTCCGTAAGCCACAATAACAAAGAGGTCAGGCTCTAAATCTTTGAGCTCATCAACTATGGATTGATTTTTGAAGTTTGTTGGTTGTAAAACAGGAATATTGTTCTCCAACGCAAAAACCTTGACCTCAGGCGCAGTGATCATCTTTTTCCGCCCAACCGGCTTATCCGGCTGACAAACAACTGCTTTAATACAAATCTCAGCCCCCCCTCCTTTCCTAAGGAGGGGTTGGGGGTGGTTGCTGTAGTTTCCACTTTCCTTATCCTTAAGTAAGACCTTAAGAAATTCTTTAGCAAACTCAGGTGTTCCGAAAAAGACAATGTTTAGCATAGTGGGCTTTTAATATTTTTAAGAGCTGGATTTGTAAGATGGGTATAGATTTGTGTTGTTCTAATGTTTGAATGTCCAAGAAGTTCTTGCACATAACGTACATCAACACCATTCTCTAATAGATGTGTTGCAAAAGAATGACGTAAACTGTGAAAAGTAGCGTTTTTTTGAATTCCTGATTTTATTAAAACATTATGAAATACTTTTTGTAGTGTAGTCGTTGTTAATTTTCCGCCCCTCTCACTTTCAAAGACAAATCCATTCCCATCTCTTCCATTCATTAAAAATATCAAATCGTCGATAAGACGGGGTGAGATAACCGTTAAACGATCTTTCTTTCCTTTTCCATTACGAATTATTAGAGTAAGCGCATTAAGATCAATGTCTCGAATGCGTAAGTTCGTTATTTCACTTACGCGTAATCCTCCCGCATAGGCAATCGATATTATGGTTTGATGTTTTCTATTTGATGTTTGTTTGATAAGAAGTTCTATTTCATCCCTTGTCAATATCTCTGGCAATTTGTTTGTTTTTTTAGGATGTTTGAGTTTTTTAAAATCTGCTTTGTGATATATCTGTGTGTATAGGAAATTGATTGCATTAGCCATCAAGGATATAGATTGGCTGGACAGTCCCTGATTTTGTTTTTGGAATAAATAATTCTTAATTTCCTCTGCACCAACATCTCTTAATGGTTTTTTAGTAATTTTATACAAATCAGCAATTACGCGTGTGTATGCGTCTATTGTGCGTACACTATAATTGCGCAACTTCATTTCATTTGTTATAATCTCAATTAGATTAGGCATATTTGGTTTGTTAATAAATTATAATACCAACCCGTATATACTACAAATTACGACTGATAATAACAAAACAGTATGTATATAAACCAGTTAGGCGACATATTTTTGAAAAATTTGTTATTAAAATGTTTTTGGTGGGCTTTAAGAAATAAGGAATTTGATTTTTTAATTTTTTAAAGAGGGGGGATATATGGTGTTTTCTCCGCTATCGCTCCGAAAACGAATTTTATATTTATATCCATGATAACTATGTTTAAAAAAATATACTGGGAAATTAATAAAAAATATTACTCTCTTCAAAAATCGACACATGAATTAAAATCTATAAGTTTAGAAATAACTGGAATGTGTAATTTACATTGTAAGCATTGTTATATGAATTCTAAACAGCAATCAAGCGACGATTTAACAACTGAAGAATGGAAAATATTTATTGATCAAGTTTATAAATATTTTGGAAATAAAATAAACCTTGGAATTACTGGTGGTGAACCATTAATTAGATCAGACTTGCTTGAAATACTTGAACATATGAAAAAGTTAGGTTTTAATGTTAATCTTACAACAAATGGAGTCTTGCTAGATGAGCGTATTGTAAAACATTTAAAAAAGAATATTTTCGGGTTATCAATAAGTCTTGATGGTCTTGTTGATAGTCATAATTACCTAAGACAATCCGATGTATTTACTAAAACAACAGAAAATATTAAATTATGCAAAAAAAATAATATAAAATATCTAATCGTTAAAACTGCTATTTACAAAAACAATTTGAATGAGCTTAAAGATTTATATGAAATAATTAAAAATATTGGAGTTGATGAATGGCATTTATTTGCAGTCGAACCACTTGGCAGAGCAAAGTTAAATAAAAACGAAATATTGTCGCCCATAGAATATGGTCTTTTATGTGAATTTGTTGATAAGCTAAAAAACGATAAAATGAACATAATAAAAATTCGTTTTGGTGAAGAAGGCAGTAATTTTATGTATAGTAAGTCCTGTGATTATTGTAAATTTAAATTGTGCAATGCTGGAATATCAAGTTGTGTCATACTTTATAATGGTGATATAGTTAATTGTATGCAAAGCAATAGAGATGATGTTCAAGGAAATGTCAAAACGGATGATTTTAAGAAGATTTGGGACACCAAATTTATTAAAAATAGAGAAAAAAATTACACATCATGTAATAAACATTATTTTTAATTTTATAACTTTTCAAAAATATGAAAAAAATTTATTCAAAAATTCTATTAACTTTATTATTAGTTTTAACTGGTTTTAAGAATTTCTTTATTAAAAAAGCCATTGCATTTAATGATGGTTTCTTGTTGGGAGACATTGCAGTAATGCCACCGCAGAGTCCTATTGAAAAAATTATAAGCGGAATAAAATTAGTAATGTTATCTCCAATTTTAGTTATCAGTATGGCTTTGTTTCCTAATTCCTG
>DMOG01000019.1 GCA_003453595.1 Candidatus Uhrbacteria bacterium | reverse complement strand
CTTTGTTGTTATCAAACCATCAGGCCAACTTAACAATGACGGCGACACAATTGAACTTGTAAATGCCGACAAACAAGTCATTGATTCTGTCGCCTATGGCGAAGATCCTGAATCGCCAAGTAAAGGTTGGTCATTGGCTCTCGACAATCAAGAAGCTTGGGCTACCACATGCACGCCAACTCCAGGAGATGCAAATGAGCTAACCGACGCTTGCGTCGAATTAGAAGAAATCGCTAAATCCGACGAACAAGTAACAGATGAGTCACAAGACCTATCTGAAACAGAAACTCAGACAGACACAACTCAAGGATCAGACACTCAATCTGAAACAGATGATCAATCAAGCGCATCAGACGCATCAGACGCATCTGACGCATCTGACAAAACAGAATCAGACACTCAATCTGAAACATCTCACACACCTCTGTCTTATTCTCAAGGTTCACTTATCTTAAGTGAGATTGTCAGCGATCCTGCCGAAGGCGACACTGAATGGATTGAACTTTTCAATCCAACTGGCGCCAGCATCGATCTCTCTGGCTGGACAATTACTGACACTAGCGGAAAAGCAACATTGCTTGATGGGCTAACAATCAGTTCACAAACATATCTAGTTATTGAAAGTCCAAAAGGCAAACTAAACAATGACGGCGACACTGTTTCATTGTTTGATCCGGCTGGAAACCTTATTAACTCAATGAGTTATGGAACTGATGAACTGGACAATCCAAACAAAGGTGAAAGTCTTGTCTGGAATGGATCAAGCTGGGCAATCACTTCTGACATAACCAAATCAACTGCTAACCAAGCATCCTATGAGGATCAAACAAATGAGTCAGGCACAGAATCAAACACCGAGTCTGACCAAGAATCAACTAGCACAACAACATCGGGAACATCCAACACCGGAAATAATTCGCAATCTCAATACACGCCTGTTTCAAACAATCAGCCGACAAGCTCGGGAAATGATTCTAGCGTTTCCGATCAACTTGAAGCCCATCGTGTTGTTGCCATAGCCGAATCTCCAAGTAAAACAACCACAACAAAATCATCTTCTAGTTCAACAAAATCTTCCACAGCCAAATCATCGGCAATTTCAAAAGTAAGTGGAATTGTCACAGCTGTCCCAGGAACATTTGGCAGTCAGATTGCCTTTATCGAAGGAATGCAACTCTACTTTTACTATGCTGACTGGCCAATGCTCGAAGTTGGAGACATAGTAACAGTCAGCGGAGAACTTTCTGAAAGTCGGGGTGAACAAAGAATCAAAATTTCTGACATGCGTGATATTGAAGTGACGGGACACGCAGAATCAGACGCTCAATCTTCATCAATCTTTGATCTAAAGAATGAAAAAGATGGAACCTTAATTACAGTTGAAGGAACTGTGGGAACAATCCAAGACACAAAACTAAATCTCTTTGATGGCACTGGTTCAATCGTTGTTGTAGCAAATACCCACGAAGGCATGAACTGGAATACAGCCGGCACACAGCTACGAGTCACAGGAGTATTGCGAACTGTCAGTGGAGAGCAAAGATTGTATCCACGAACAATGCAAGATGTGACTGATATGACACCTGTTGCTCAAAGTTCAGAATCAAGTCAAACAATTGCAGTTGGACAAGCGAAAGATTACACACCTTGGGTTGGTGGCGGATTACTGGCCACGGCCCTAGCCGGATTTGCTTACTTCTTTGTCCGACGATCTCGCTTAGAAACTGCTCCAATGGGAGCCTAACAAAATATTTTATGACAGATACAGCAACCAGATCAAAATGGGTCACAGAATTAAACAATCGTATCCAAACAATTGTCCACAACCTGGGCCTTAATACAGATCTTGGAGCGCATATGAAAGAATTCGTGTTTCAAGTAGCCAGAGAGCAGTATATGGCTGGAAATAAGAATGGAATCAGGTGGGCGCGCACAAATCCTCCAAGAGAAACTGCATAAGCGTTGTGCACAGACTGTGCAAAGGTGCGTGTGGGGCAAAAATAGCCCCACACGCACCGTGTATAATTAAATTATATGAAAACAAATATGGAAATTACACTAAATTCAATGCAGGAAATTCTTGTTCAAATACTCCAAAGACTTAATGCAATGGATCTTCGGTTCGATGCTATTGATAAGAAATTTGAACAAATAGATCAGAGATTTGAACAAATTGATCAAAGGTTTGAACAGATTGACCAGAGATTCGAACAGATTGACCAAAGATTCGAAGCTATTGATCAACGATTAAATAAAATGGATCAACGACTGGATATCATGGAATTCCAAATTAAAGATTTACGCATTGACATGAATAATCGATTTGCCAAAGTGGACAGAAAAATCGACAATCTCGCCTGTCAGATCGATGGCTTAATGTACCTATACAAAACCCATGACTGCGAAATAGCCGCCCTACGACATGTTTATGAAAGACACGAAAAGCTCCTGCAGATGATTTAACATTAAAAAGCAACCTAGGTTGCTTTTTAATGGAGCGGCAGACCAGACTCGAACTGGCGACCTCTTCCTTGGCAAGGAAGCGTTCTACCACTGAACTACTACCGCNNCCCGCCATAGGCGGGAAACTACTACCGCATGTGCCACATAGTATCGAAAACCCTAAAGCTCGTCAATCTCACGAATATGCATGAATATGCAAGTTAATCAGCTTAGCACTTGAAAAAAATCTCAAAAACAGTTATCTTTTGTCTACATCAAGCCGCGGTGGTGGAATTGGCAGACACGNNGGGTTCGAGTCCCGCCCGCGGTACCAGAAAAACCCTGAGATATCCTCAGAGTTTTTCTTTTTCGACTAAAAAATCATATAAATATCTTATCCTTTAAAAATACGATATAATACCTATTGTATGATCGAATCCAATTTTGAGGAGGATTCAACAAATGTCCGAGAGGTTTCAAAAGACCAAAAAGACGAGGAAATTAATTTTGAAGCAACTTTACGACCAAGATCCCTTGATGAGTTTATTGGCCAAAAAGATCTTAAAGAAGGTCTAAACATTTTTATTCATGCGGCAAAAAAGCGGGGCGAGCCCATTGACCACACTCTTCTTTATGGAAATCCAGGACTAGGAAAGACAACTCTTGCCCACATCATTGCCAATGAGATGGAAGGCAATATCCGCATTACCAGCGGACCTGCGTTAGAACGAGTTGGTGACCTAGCTGCCATTCTCTCCAACCTTCAAGAAGGCGATATTCTTTTTATCGATGAGATTCATCGCATGAATCGGTCGATTGAAGAAGTTCTTTATCCAGCCATGGAAGACTTTGCCCTTGATCTAGTTGTTGGTAAAGGCCCGTCAGCCAGAACGCTAAGACTTGGTCTGGAAAAATTCACTATCATCGGTGCCACCACTCGACCATCACTGCTATCCTCGCCTTTGCGTGATAGATTTGGCTCAACTTACCGATTAGATTTTTATTCAGATAGCGAAATGTCTGACATTGTATCTAGAAGTGCCAAAATCTTAGGCGTAAAAATAGACCAAGAAACATGTCAGACAATTGCCAAGCGATCACGCCAGACTCCTCGCATAGCCAATCGCCTACTCAAACGCGTTCGAGATTATTCTCAAGTCAAACACGATGGTCTACTCTCATCTGATATTGCCAACTCTGCCCTTAACATGTTGGCCATCGACGAACTCGGACTTGATGGATCAGACAGACGAGTCTTAAAAATAATCATCGACAAATTTAATGGCGGACCAGTTGGACTTTCAACTTTAGCTGCTGCTACCCAAGAAGAAAGAGAAACTTTGGAGGAAATTTTTGAACCATTTTTACTGCAACTTGGATTTTTAGAACGAACTCCGCGCGGACGAGTTGTAACAGAAAAAGCTTACAAACACATGGGCTATATTAAACCAATTGACACTCTTTTATGATCATTCCTTTAATGTATTTTCTAATCGCCTACGGAATTTTTGTGGCAATCGCTGGCTTTTTCCTTTTCTTCAATCTTTACCACATCCTAATGTTTGGCTTGCAAGGATTCAAAACATTACTAGTGATACTACTTTATCTAACAACGATTTTGCTGGTGGTCTGGTTCTCATACGAGTTGATTCTTGCCTATGATTGGACTGGGGAAATTTTATTAAATGAATTTATTAGCTCCTTAATGCCATCAATTTTATGATCAGCCTACGACGACTACCAAATCAAGAACGCGATGAATCACCAATTTTGTTTTTAAGACGCCATTGGACAGAAGTTGCCAAAATCGTTCTTCTGTTGATTATCCTATCTGCCGTCGTCTATGTAATTTATTATTTCTTATCAGAAAATGGAGCTGACTGGTCAGGTTACATGGGACAATTTAGCTCATTACTATTATCAATCTACGCATTCTTTGTACTAGCAGTTCTTTTATCAATGTTTAGTGACTACTATCTTGATACCTGGATCGTCACCACCAACCGCATCATAAACATTGAACAACGAGGTCTATTCTCTCGAGTAATCTCTGAGCTTCATTTAAACCAAGTTCAAGATGTAACAGCTGAAACGCGTGGATTTTTACAAACTATTCTAAGCTATGGTGATGTATATATTCAAACAGCAGGAGCAAGGGAAAGATTCATTTTCAAAACAGTAAACGACCCAGAAATAGTAAAACAAAAAATTACTGACCTCGTAGCCAAAGACAAACGCCGTCATGGCGATGCGTCAAAATAGATATGAAGATAATTCTTGGATCCTCATCTATTGGTCGTCAAGCTATTCTCAAAACCGCTGGATATGATTTTGAAATCATCAAGCCCAAGATTGATGAACAAGCGATCCGGTACAACGATCCACGCGAGCTGGTTGTAAAACTAGCCCATGCCAAAGCAGACGCAATCTTGGAAAAACTGGGCGAAAATATCGACCCAGACACAATTATCATCACTTCAGATCAAGTTGTTGTTTGTAATGGAGAAGTTCTGGAAAAACCAAAAGACGGGCAAGAAGCTCGTTATTTTATTTCTCTTTATCACCAATATCCGTCTAAAGTAGTTAACGGCATGGTCCTGACAAATTCTAATAATAAGCGAGTCGAGGGAATCGACATAAGCATTACGCTGCTCAAAGAACCACTACCCGCTGAACTTATTGATCAGATCATAGCTAAAGGCCTAATATTTAATTGTGCTGGTGGAATCCAATTCGAAGATCCAGTCATCAAACCATTCATCAAATACACAAACGCCACCGAAGACAAACTCCGCGACCTGCCACTTGAATTGTTTGAAAGATTAATGAAGGAGCTAAATTAAAAAAATCGCAGGGGAAGCATTAGACTTAGTCTCATAGACTAAGTCTTTTTGACTTAGACAAAGAGACTTAGACAAAATGTCTAAGTCTTGAGAACAAATAGTCAATGTTTACAGGGTTTTTAAAAAAGTGTTATTCCCTACTCCCACCACTGCTGAAGTTCGATGTCTGTGTAGAAATATTTCAGAATCTCATCCCACTCATATCCGTCGTTTGCCATGTACAAGGCTCCGAGGGCTGACATGCCGATGCCGTGACCCCAGAGTGTTCCACCTTTTTCCCATGGAACTTCCACTGATTTGCACCATGCCTTGGTACCATTCCAAACTTCAGACCAAGCTCTGGTTCTTCCGTCTGATCGGGAAAAATATGGTGTAATGGCCAACTCGTTATCGTAAGTTACAATCATTCCTTGTGTATCTTTCACAGCTTGCACAATGGTTGGCGAATCCTCTTCATGCTCATATCCACGATACACTTGATCGTCAGCGTAAGCATTTACATGCATATACTCACCTCGCTCTGTCACCTCATAACGAGCATTGGCATAGGCGTATGTCCGAGCTGCGGTCACTAATGCTTTTTGATACTCATGCGGTGATATGTTTGAAGTTTCTGCTAGTCCGTACAAATACTGTTCAATTGGCAGCTCGTTTATTAACCACACCCGATCTTTATAACTATTGTATCGAAGCTCAAGAATATTTCGATATGTGTTATAAGCGTATCCGCCGTTTCGAGTTTCGCGGTAATCAAAGTTTAAAATTGTCATGACGGCGTTTTCTTCCACTGGCAAAAAACGCAAACCATAACTTGAAACCTCGACTCCTCGACCACGGTCAAAATAATATTTCCCAGCTAAATAATAAGCCGTCACCTCATCTCCAGCATCAAATTCCGCTAACAAACTCCCTTCTGTATCTCGAAGTTCAAAATCAGCGTCATCACAGGTAATCACCACCTCATTGTCTGTCTCCTCGTCCACTGTCAAAATACCAACGCGCAGTAATGGCTCTTCATCAAGACGATAATCAACAACAACATCTTCATTGTCATGACTAGCTATGGCCGAAGAACCGCCAGTAACTTCAACTGGAAGCTCGAAAATTGCATTATCAATGTCTACATCATTAGCTGTAAACTGAAACTCGGCCGTATGCGACCCGTTTATACTTGGAGCAAGCAGGGCAAATGTTAAATATGCAATCTGACCTGGTGCCACAGCCTCTGCGCCATAAGCCAGCTGACTTCCCTGCCAAGAAGGATGATTAAAAGCAACCGAGGTTGATGCCAGAGCTAAATCCATTTCATTGATTGAATAACTAGTCCAATTTTTTGTACCAGTATTTTTAAATCCAGTAGTAATTAAAACTGAAGATCCTGCTTTTACCTTAACTCTATTTGCACTTTGAATTTCAAGCGAAGCTCCATAACCATCTTGCCCATTGGATGAACTTGGCGCAACAATTTCTTCTTTGGCAACAATAATCTTAAATCGAATCTCTCCACCATCAACCCAAGCACGATCTTCAGACGCTAATTTAAAAACTTCCTCATAAGATCCTTCTGTCAACGGAGCGTGAAGCTGAAAATTCATGCTCGCAACTTCTCCAGGCTTCACAACTGGCTCAATAATCCGCTTTACCTGAGTTGGACCTAGCCAAGTTCCAGGATCAAACACACTTCTGCGATATTTTTCTTCGTATGTATAAAGTGAAACATAGCCGGCGCCATCATTATACCAAGTGGTGTCTCCGCTATTTTGAAAGGTAACGCTTATCTCCTTCACCTCGCCCGGCTCCATGGTCAGAGTTCCATTTCCTGACAAAGTTACCGGTAATGCCTTGTAAGTCGCGGCCTGAACTGGCATTGAGATAAAAAATAAACCGCAAACAAATAAGCAAGCGGTAGTAATCCCCCATGTTTTTGTAAAACTCATAGAACTTTGCATTGTTTTCATGCATTCTTAGTATATCAATCCTTGAGTATCTGGACAAAAATGTTTTCAACACTCTATGCACAGCCTTTTTAGACTAAATCTGACAACTCGGCGATGCTTCTGTTGTGCTGTATAATAATCTTACTATGAAAGAAACCAGAAAACTTGCTCAAAACGCTGCTATTCAAATTATTGGAAAGACAACTGCGACCGTGCTTGGGGTTTTAACAGTGGCAATTCTTGCTCGCCATCTTGGAGTTGAAGGATATGGTCAATTTACCATTGCGCTTTCTTTCTTATCAATCTTTGCAGTTATTGTTGACTTTGGCCTAACGCTCACCACCACCCAAATGATCTCCGAGCATGAGGCAGACGAACCTGCACTACTGGGGAATCTATTCACTTTGCGAATATTATCAGCCATTATTTTCTTGGCGCTTGCTCCGGTAGTAGCTATCTTTTTCCCATACGACAATATAATCCAACTTTCAATCGCAGTTGGATCATTCTCCTATCTTTTTGGCACAACTGCCCAAATGTTTGTTGGTGTATTTCAAAAACGCATGCTCATGTCGCGGGCTGTTATGGCTGAACTAGCTAACCGCACCGCTGTGCTAATTGGAGTTATCTGCGCACCGATTTTTAACTTTAGCGTGGTAGACATTGTCTGGCTCTTGGTTATTGGCAACGGAATTCAGCTAATCATTATGCTGGCCCAAACCCGAGCACTGGTTGCGTTTAAGCCAAGATTAAATTTGGCAATTTGGAAAACAATTATAAAACGAAGCTGGCCAATTGGCGCATCAATCTTTTTTAATTTGATCTACATGCGTGGTGATGTTGTCTTCTTGTCAGTGTTTCGCTCAAACGCAGAAACAGGAATTTATGGAGCAGCTTATAAAGTTGTTGATGTTGTTTCAGCTATTCCAGTTATGTACATGGGCATTGCCCTTCCCCTTCTTGTAGCTGCATGGAGTGCATCGCGCACAAATCGATTTAAGGATTACATGCAAAAATCTTTTGATTTCCTCTCAATTGCAGCTACGCCAATCATCTTTGGATCAATTGCCGTTGGAGTTCCAATTATGCAACTAATTGCTGGATCAGATTTTACACAGTCAGGTCAAGTTTTGATGATTCTAGGGCCAGCTGCTGCCATTGTTTTTTGGAATTCACTTTTCGGACACGCTGTTGTTGCCCTTAACAAACAAAAAATAATGACATTTGGATATTTGGCAGTGGCCGTCTTTACGGTTATTGGCTATGTTATCTTTATTCCCCAATACGGAATGTGGGCCGCAGCTTGGATGACACTTTTCTCAGAAATGCTTATTGGACTTTTGACCTTTGCAGTTGTCTGGCGCATCAGCCATTACTTCCCATCACTTAAAATGCTTTCCAAAGCAGTTCTGGCAAGCATTATCATGTTTATTGTTTTGAAATTACTAGCCGATCTGCACATTGCCATCTTACTGCCACTCTCAATGATAGTTTACGCTGTGGCTCTAACAGCCCTGGGTGGACCAAAACCAAAAGAAGTGTTAAATCTATTCTTGCCAGAAAAACCACCAATAAGTCAGCCGTAGGAGTCAAATATCAGAACCAAGCCGTGCCCTTCGTAGCCCAAAGCGCGAAGAAGTGAACATAGATAATAGATTTATGTACCCAACCTTACTTACAATCCTTTTCACACTTTTTGCTATTCTTGCGTGGCGTAATCTTCGGCTTGGGCTTATTTTGTTGTCAGGTCTTCTGCCCGTTTACTTACTCCGATTCTCCATCGGTCCCATCCCTTCAACTGCTCTGGAAATAATGATTTTGATTTGTGCTGTGGTGTGGATGATCAAGTTAATCTGGCCCGACTCGCCCCTTTCCCACCTCGACACGCCCCTTTCCCATCCCGACGATAGGAGGGATCTTCTCGTCTGGCTTTATCCGACAATCTTACTTCTAATTGCATCGATCATCGGAATTATCATTGCTCCTGACACATTCTTAGCTCTGGGCATCTGGAAAGCATATTTCATCGAACCAATTCTTGTGGCCATTATGATGCTCTCGACTTTTAATAAAAAAGATTGGTGTCGATGCTTGCAAGCATTAAGCATTACGGCGATCGCGCTTTCAATCTTTGCTATTTTTCAATATTTAACTGGCGTTGGTATTCCCATTCCATGGGATATCGAACTGCGAGCCACAAGCATTTTTGACTATCCAAACGCCCTCGGACTTTTCTTAGCACCAATCGTGGTGTTCAACTCAATCTTAATAATCCGCCATAACCCCCTCCCACTCCCCCTTAAAAAGGGTGAGAGACCACATTTCGAACTCCCCTCCTTTTTAAGGAGGGGTTGGCTGTGCCGCTCCGAAGCTCTGCAGAGCGAAGGGCGGGGGTGGTTATCATTAATTTCAATAATCCTCGGCCTCATCGCCATCATCCTTTCCCAAACCGAGGCCGCCTTGGTTGCAATTCCGTCTGCCGTAATAATCACCCTGCTAATTTCAAATATTTCCAAAAAGAAAAAACTCGTCCTACTAGTATTATCCGTGACGCTAGTCCTATTCTCACTTCTCATACCATTCTCACGCGAGAAACTTTTACTCCAAGACTACTCTGGCCAGGTTCGACTCTCACAATTGGGTGAGACAATGGAACTTATCAAAGACAATCCAATCTTTGGCGTTGGACTCAACGGCTACCCAACCGCGCTTGAGCCATATCATGACTCAACCCTTTACGAAATCTTCCAATACCCACACAACATCTTCCTAAACACCTGGTCTGAGCTCGGCATCCTCGGACTAATCGCCCTGTTCTGGTTTGGATTCTTGATACTCAAAACCATTTCGAGGAACTTGAAGACTTCTCCTAATGTCGAAGTGGTAACATTCGCCATCTTCTCCGCCCTGCTCACAATTTTCATTCACGGACTTGTTGATGTTCCTTATTTTAAAAACGATCTTGCTGTTTTAACTTGGATATTATTAATAGCCTTTATTGCACTTTCCTATCAAAAAAAATCGATATAAAAACACCCCCTAGATCAATAGAGGGTGTTTTTATATTTTATCTCACTGTCCAAGAAACATCTTCCCATGCCTTAGGACGATCACCAATTCCTGCTAGCTCTCTAACGAGCTGATCCTTAGCCGCCAGTTCATCATTGACTCTTAACAATCTTGCTGCACGCCTTGTCGCCGCCGACTTGTCAGATGCTAATAGCTCTGGCTGACCTTTCATTACCTCATCAACCAAACGGGCACCAATACCAATCTCGCTTTCGGAAAGTGGTTGAGCATCAACTATTTCTCTTGCTCTTTGCATTGCACCTTCCGCTCTTTGCTGTGCACTGACAGAGTCCTGTAAGGCAACATCAGCTTGTGCAACAACCTCTGCCACCTCTTGTGCCTGCTCAATCCTACCTTCTTGATAAAGCTCTGATGCTCTTTCCAAAAGCGACTTTCGTTCATCCATTAATGCTAATCGTCGTTCGCCCGCTTCGCGCATAAGATCAATAGCAGCCTCGAGATCACCTTGATCTGTTGCTTCATGCAACCATCCAAACATTTCTGACAAATTAGCATCTGTCTCTGCTATCTCGGCCTCAACCACCGGTGCTGGTCTTGGCTCTCCCTCTCCTTTTTTTCTTCCAAACATATAAAAGTAGGTTAATTATTCTTTTATCTATTATGACATATCTGCTGTATTTAATAAACGAACTCTATATATTGAAAAACCCCTTGTTTCATGATAGCCTCAAGCAAGAAACGGAGGTGTGCCAGAGTGGTTGAATGGGGCGCTCTCGAAAAGCGTTATGCCCGAAAGGGTATCGGAGGTTCGAATCCTCCCACCTCCGCCAGATATGAAATAAAAAAAACAGCGATAATTGTCCAGCACTGCGTGTTGGCCAATTTGTTTTAAAAACTGCTATAATGAAATTATTCTAAACACTAAAGATTTATGCAAAAAATACGTAAAGTTGTTATTCCAGTGGCAGGATATGGAACTCGTTTTCTGCCTGTTACCAAAGCCATGCCCAAGGAAATGATGCCAATAATCGACAAGCCTGTTATTCAATATGTGGTAGAAGAAGCAGTGGATAGTGGAATCACTGATATTATTCTTGTCACTGGTGCGTCAAAGCGCGCAGTTGAGGATCACTTTGACTATAACCACGACTTGCAAAACTGGCTAAAGAAACAAGGAAAAGAAGAATTGCGTGAACGAGTTAAAAAAATTGCTGACATGGCTAACTTCACATATATCCGTCAAAAAGGCCCTTATGGAAACGGCACTCCTGTGCTTTGTGCCGAACATGTTATTGGTGACGAACCTTTTGCAGTCGTCTGGGGTGATGAGTTTTTTACAGGTGGCAAAAAGCCACGCCTCAAACAGCTGATTGATGCTTATGAAAAATATGGCGATCCGGTTTTGACTGGTATGCGCGTTGGCGCTGAGGGTCAAAGAAGATTTGGAATTGTTGACCCAGTTGCGCAGGTTGAAAAGAACCTATGGCAAGTAAAAGGAATCGTGGAAAAACCGGGTCCGGAAAAAGCAAAGTCAGACATTGCGGCACTTGGCGGATACATTCTGCCTCCTGAGATATTTGATATTTTACGAAAAACAAAGCGAGGCAAAGACGGCGAGGTTTGGTTGGTTGATGCTATTGCCACGCTTGGTAAAACTCGACCAATGTATATCAAAATAGTTGACGGAACTTACCGCGACACAGGCACGGTTGAGGCGTGGCTAAAAACAAATATCGCGCTGGCTCTTGAGGACAAAAATCTGAAAAAAGAAATACGAGCATTTATAAAATCCATTTTATAATATGAAAAAAATTGCGATCCTTTTACTGTTTGTCTTGCTTGTCGGCACAGGCGCAGGATGTACTGGTGGCTCATCTTCAGCCACACTTGAAAATGTTGAGCTAACGGTCTGGCGCGTTTTCGATGATGACGACGCTTTTGACACTATCATCAATAATTACCGCGTCATTCATCCAAATGTAAAAATTAATTATAGAAAGTTACGCTACGATGAATACGAAAACGAACTGATCCGTGCTTTTGCTGAGAATCGTGGACCAGACATTGTTTCCTTGCACAACACTTGGCTACCAGCCTATCAAGTTCTTTTGGCACCAATGCCAGAAAGTGTAAATCTGACATATCAAGAAACTCAAGGAACACTTCGTAAAGAAACCGTGGTTGTTTCTCGCACAGAACCAACCATGAGCATGCGCCAACTTGAATCAACCTTTGTTGAACAAATTGCTCAAGATGTGATATTGGATTATCAAGTTGACACAGATGTTAGCCCAGTTGAAAAAATTTATGGTCTGCCTTTGGCAATGGATTCGTTAGCTCTTTATTACAACAAAGATCTTTTCAATACCGCTGGTATTGCCACACCACCACAGAGTTGGGGCGAGTTTCAAGATGATGTAATTGCACTAACCACCTATGACAAATCTGGGAATGTCGATCAATCAGGCGCTGCCTTAGGAACATCACAAAATGTTGAGCGAGCCAGCGATATTGTTTCCCTACTCATGATGCAAAACGGCACAGCGATGACTGATCAAAAAAATAAAATTACATTTAACACAATCACCAATGATGTTGCTGATGGAGTTTTCCCAGGATTTGATGCTGTCAGTTTTTACACTGATTTTGCCAATCCAACCAAGGAAGTTTATACATGGAACAATACCTTTGATAGCTCTTTTGAATCATTTACAAACGGTGAGACCGCCATGTTCCTAGGATACAGTTATCACATTCCACTTATTCAGACCGCTTCTCCAAAACTTAATTATGGTATCGCACCTGTTCCCCAAATTTCTGGTGGACGAGAAATAAACTTTGCTAATTACTGGGTAGAATCAGTTACTGCCTCCTGTGATAATCCAGATTGGGCTTGGGACTTTGTACAATTTGAAACAAGCGAAGATCAAGTTGTCTCATATTTAGATGCTGCCAAAAAACCAACTGCCCTTCGCAATCTAATTTCCAGTCAGCTTAATGATTCATACCTTGGTGCTTTTGCTGAACAAACTTTAACAGCTCAAAGCTGGTACCATGGTTACGATTCTGGAGTCATGGAAGATGTATTTGAAGATTTAATCAACGCGGTTTTGTCAGGAAGCTACGAAGACCCCGGTGACATCATGGACTCAGCCGCAACACAGGTGTCAGGGACTTATAAGAAGTAGGGGGTTGGAAGAGGTTAGGGAGGTTGAAAATAAATGTGAACAGCCACCAGACTGAAGTCTGGTGGCTTTGTTTCATCGGCTACGCCAGCTGGTCACATCATTCGCGAATAACATTACATAATGACTCGGCTTTGTTTCCTAATTCCTGC
>DMOG01000027.1 GCA_003453595.1 Candidatus Uhrbacteria bacterium | reverse complement strand
TATGTTATTCAGGAACAGGCCCCAAAGGTGTCGACTCTACGCCACCCAGGAAGTCCGTGCTTGAGAGCCAACAACACGGTCACCCACGCCATCACGACTGCTGATGTAATCTGCAAATTAAGGGAACCTTCGGCGTACATTCCCGCAAACGTGATTGTGTCGAGTGACGCCCAGATGATCCAACTGGCCTTGATTGGCTTCGCAGGCTTATCATCCGGTCGAACGAACGTGATCCTATCGATCCAACTCCAAACCGATGTGGACTTCCAATTTCTGACACGCTTATGCATGATCGCCCAGATGTATGGAGCAAACGCGAGCGTAAACAGAACACCGGCCATAACATTGAAAAAGTCCTTCATGGCAACCTCCTTATTGTAAGCCATGGCAGAGCAACTTATCACAAAAACCCAAAAATGTCCAGCATTGAATAACAAAAATCCTGATTTTATTAAGTTTTTTCGTAAATTAAAACAACTCAAAAACCCAAATTTGCCACCTAAGGTCCAATCGGCACCTAAATGGCAAATTTTTCAAAAACATCGATATAGTTGACTATTTCTCTTTGAGATCCAGACAAAATGTCTAAGTCTCCATGTCTAAGTCATTCTGACTAAGTCCACAACTTCGTCTTACTATCCATAATTAATGAACCAGGCACATTTAATACCTGGTTCTTTTTACACTGTTTTTATAAATCTCTTCCTTGTCGACTAGACAATCTACTTAGCAACTGATGCGCCTGTGTCACCTTCTACTTCTGCACCATCTTCCCCTTCTGCCTCATTACTTCCATCAATCGACTCAATCGTCACCTTAGTCATCACATCCCCAATTCCGATCTCATCGACAACTTCCATACCTTCCAATACACGGCCGAAGATTGAGTATGCTTTTGGCAGTGGATTATCAGCTAGCATGATGAAAAACTGACTGCCATTGGTATCAGGCCCTGAGTTTGCCATGGCCACAATTCCACGGTCATATTGATATTCGTCATTAAGTTCGTCTTCAAATTTATATCCAGGTCCGCCCATGCCATTTCCCATAGGATCTCCGCCCTGGATAACAAAATCTTCGACTCGGCGATGGAAAGTTAATCCATTAAAATATCCTTGGTTAGCAAGATAAACAAAGTTGGAAACTGTTTTTGGAGCAGTATCGGCAAAGAGCTCAAATACAATATCGCCATTTTCTGTTTCAATACGAACTATTTTATTTTCGATTTGACTATCATCTAAAACCCCAGGGAATGAATACATAGATTGTTCAGTTACTTGTGAATCTGAAATATCAGACTCTTGAATTAATTCCTCCTGTGTTGTGCACCCTGCTCCAACTGTGACAAACCCAGCCAAAACAAGTAGCGAGACATAAAAATACGGACCAATGTTTTGTTTTTTCATATACACAATATTATACACAATTATTTAAGAGAACAAAACAGACTCATTTTGGAGTCTGTTTTTGAATATATTTATTATTCAGCCTGTAATTCCGCGATCTGTGTTTGTAAGTAACTAATCTCGGCTGATCGCTGATCTAATGCGTACACACTGGTAATCAACACTGCCGACAAGGCAAAAACTAGAACAAGTAATAGGCTAACGAGCTCAATACTTCCTATCGGAAGCGCATTGCAACTTCGACAGACATGATGAATTTGTGGAAGCGGCTCATGAACATCGTTGGCATGCATCGCAACCTTTGTTTTTTTCTTTGCTGTAAGCTTTGGCATAGCTGGTGCTTTCATTTTTTCAACTGGTTTTTTCACAACCTTCTTTACTACAACTTTTACTTCTTCCTTAGCTTTGACTTTCTTAGACATAAAATATTCCTCCTAAATATTATAAACTTATATAATTATATTATCACATTTCCAACACTGATCCAAGCACTTGTCCACTATCGCATCCTGCTGTTTCATCAACAAACCATCGACCAATAATTAGGAACTTAACTTCTTGCTCAACATCATCAATATAAACACGGGCATAACGCTCCAACTGCGAAATTTCTTCTTTATTTCCGTGAAAAATAATACCATCACATCCACCCAGCTCTGTTTTTTGAGAAATACGAATCACTGAACCGTCGCCAGTAACAAAACCTGTTGCTAACTCATAGCCAACAGTATTTTTCGGTGCCATTTTTAGTATTTCTCCAAATGTATCAAGAAAATCAGGCACATCAATTGTTACATACTGTTTTACTGTGTAAATACCAAGCTCTGATTGATCAATAACAATCTCCTGCACGCTAGGATCAATGCCCGAAGAAACTGCCTCCCACATCAATAGACTTTCATTATATTTATAAACGGCAATGGTAAAATCAAACTGCGCTTGCGAAACATCAAAAGTAATTGTCATTGCCTGATCCAACATACTAACGGCCGGCTCAATTTTGTAAAGATAATTACCAATCACATCAATACTTACATCTTGAGACTCACGCGCCAGTCCTTCAACCTTCACTACACCATCTGCGCTTTGAACTAAAATATGCTCTGGCTCAAGCATAAAACAAAAAGCAACAGATATAATTGTTAAAATAATCATGAAAAAAATAAATAAAATAGAATATGATCGTTTCATGTTTATATTATATCGCAGGAGATAGAAAGTAGAAAGTTGAAAGTACAAAGTAAAAAAAATACAGAGAACTGAAACGGCAAAAAAAAAGAACCGATAATTCGATTCTTTATACTTTTAACTTTATACTTTCAATTCCCTATTCCCCAATCTCCTCCCAAGGTGCTCCTTCTTTTCCAAAACAACCATGCACAGACATTCTTTGATAAAACGGCTGACGCAAGTTTAATCTTTCCACAATCGCCTCTGGTCGAAAATCATACTTATCTTTAACAATCGATGTTAGATCTTCACCTTTACCAGACATGGCTTGTAAAAATATTGGATCATGATGACCAATAGCATAGCCGGCAGTTATAAAAATGTTTCCCGCAACTCCTTGAGCAACAAGATTTTTTGCTACATAACGAGCCATCAACATACCAGCTCGAGCTGGCTGCAAAGGATCACGCCCCGTAAAGCTCGCACCACTGTGAGGCAAAAGTCCGCCGTAAGTGTCAGCTAAAACTTTTAATCCTGACGCACCAGCGCTGGCATAAAATCCACCTTCAGAAAAGTCACCAGCAGAATTAATAAAAATCTTTATGCCTGATGTGTCTCCAAGAATTGGAAAAATAACATGATCAAGAATGCTAGTCTGGACAACATTGCGGTCTACTGAATTATCATGCTGAACAGAAACAGTTACTACCACGATTTTATTGGCATCCATTGTAATCTGGACTTTTCCATCAGGCAGCAAAAAACTAAATGCTTCATTATGACAGCGAAGATCATCAATACGCCGAGCGATCGCATTGGCGTACACATAAGCGCGTGGCAAAAACTCTCGTGTTTCTTTAGTGGCATAACCATGAACTGCAGTTGATCCTTGCGCTCCACCATTAATAATTGTTTTGGCCAAATTCTCACTTGGTCGCTCAATATTTACAAATGGTTCAATATCATCAACATATCCGATTTCTGTATAAATCTTCCTAGCCAATGCTGATGCATCAAAATCAGCGCGAGAATCAACTGTTCCACCAATCATCAACATACCATGTGATCCACACGCCTTTAAACTAATCCGACTTTTTGGATCACGACGCAAATATTCATCCAAAAGCCCTTCCACGATTTGATCGCAGACTTTATCTGGGTGGCCTGATAGTGGAACCTCGACTGTCTTTAGCATATTTATGCGCTTAAATTAACATAAGCGAGTGGAAAAATCAATCATTATGGAATAATAATTAACATCTTTTAAAACACTTCAGCCCCGCTCCGAAGAATCGGAACGGGGCCACAGATTAAGCACAAAGGACTAAGGGACTAAGTGCAGAGGACACAAAGTCTCAAAGTTCTAAGTGCTAAGTATGCTATTTAGAGAACGCGAACCCATAAGCGTGATGCCACCTATCGTCAGGCTCGGCAGAGTACGCGTTGAGCCAACGACCAACGTCGATCCGGCTCGCGCCCAACAGAGACGGATCGCCATCGGAGTCATCGATAGGATCGTGCATTGCCACGATCGCCCACAATCCCATGGCTTCGAGCTCCTTGTCTGTGAATTTCTCACGGATGAGGCAGGCGACCTCGATGTTCAACTTCTTGTGCCTGCGCTTGTCGGCCTCGGCGCGGATATTCGCCGAGGTCCGGACGCTATCCTCGAAAAGAGAACCCTTAAGGACAACCACATCGACTACCGTACCTGACTCGCTCGGCACGAAGTCCGGCGAACAGAGCACCTGCTTCGCGTATCTGCTCACGCGGAGGCTTTTGCTCCCAAGCCGGGCGATCAAGCCCTCGCCGGTCGTTCCATTGGTGATGACCGAGAAGCGGATGACACCATTTTCCTCGTGCCACTTTTCTTCGCCGGCTATGATAGGCCATGGGTTCTCCTTGCGGAGAAACCTTTTGAAGGCTTGTACCCATTCCTGGTCATTAAGCTTGGAAAGAAGGTCGAAAACTGTCCCGAGTTCTGACTCAGGGAGAGCCACGAGCTTCCTCACGATGTCACCGAGCATGTCCATGGACATGGTCAGCTCCTTTTGTTGCACCGCCGGCGTCATGGTCCGAGAAACCCGGATTATCACGAGACCTATTGTTGAAAGCGGCATTTCAATGACAAAATATTATCATCAAAAAGCCATTTTCAACACATAGCAATTCAAATGAACAAGGTATTTTTGTATCAAAAATTGGCTTAAAAGTCAATTCTAGATACTCGCCATCACTTATCCACAATTCGCGCTTGCGTTCTGTTTTTGTTCGGTTATAATAGAAACATGAAACGAACAGGGGAATAATTACCCCCAACACCTCCTTAGAAAGAAGGGGGGATAAAACCAAACACTATGTCCCCTCTTCCACCGCTCACAAAAAAACAACGCGAGGTTCTGGACTTTATTGAACGTTTTGTGCAAACAAATGGATACACGCCGTCATATCGAGAAATTGCTAAAGGCATGGGCCTTTCTTCCCCGTCGACAGTGTATCAACACATTCAGGCGCTTTGTGAAAAAGGAGTGATTAACACAGCCGAAGATGGCAGTGCACGATCAATAGAGCTTGTTGAAGATGAAATTTCTGTCATGAGCATCATGCTTCCTATGGCCGGACTCATCACCGCCGGTGAACCGATCGAGGCCGTGGAGGAAAACGAAGCCTTTGCAGTTCCAACAGACTTTGTGGTGGATAGTGAAAACTCATATGTTCTGCGAGTAAAGGGACGCTCAATGATTGAAGACGGAATTTTTGACGGCGACTATGTAGTGATCGAACGCAATCCCTCACCAAAAAATGGAGATGTTGTGGTAGCTCTGCTCGACAACCAATATGCAACTCTGAAACGATTTTATCGAGAAGCAAATCACATTCGACTACAGCCAGCCAATAGCACAATGGATCCAATCATTATTAAGGGTGATATAAACATCCAAGGAATTGTGCGCGCGGTTATGAGAAAATTTAATAAATAGTGGAAGCTACAGCAACCACCCCCAACCCCTCCTTGGAAAAGGAGGGGAGATCAACAAAGTACTTTTAAAAATAGATCCCCTTTCATACCTTCTTAGAGAAAAGATGCAGATCCTATTCTTTTCCCTGAGTAAGGAATGATCGAAGGGATCCGATTATCCTCACACAGGACAATTATGAAAATAGGCGCCGGTCCCTCCTCCTCCCGGCGCCTTTTCGTTTTTCTAAATCATAAACCTCTCTAACTTCATTAACCTCTTTAATAACCTCTCTAACCACTCAATCATCTATGTCTACTACAACCATGCGTTACTACAAATTAACCCTTGCCTATCTTCCATCACGCTTTGATCGCCAGGCGCGAGAAGCAGGTAAATATATTCGAACCCAAATAAGCCGCCGAAAAATAAAACAATTTCTTCGTATCGCCACCACATCTTTAAATCTACAATAAATAGTTTTTTCTACTTCTTCCCAATCCCATCAATACCCCTATCATGTCGCTCACTGCCACTTTTACCCCTTTCCATATGCATGAATACTTAAACGACCCAATCGATGTCACTGTTGACTTCATTGACAGCCGAGTACGGCCACGTTCAGTCTGTTGGGATAATCGTGTATACGCAATGAAAAATGTAAACCTTGTTCATAGTACGAACGAAGAAGGTCAACATATTTTCTACTTTTCCGTATCAGACGATACTAACTTTATGAAGCTTCGCCTAAACACAAAAAACCTGGAATGGCGACTTGTTGAGCTATATACAGATTAAAAGCGTAAAGCAGAAAGCAAAAAGCATAAAGCTTTAAACTTTCAACTTTAAACTTCTACCCTATGTCGATAATTCTACACATCGATTTTAATTCTTTCTTTGCCTCTGTTGAGCAACAAGCAAACCCATTTTTGCGTGGAAAGCCAATTGCCATTACTGGCAAGCGAGGACTAAAGGATATGAAACGATCAATTATTGCCACAGCATCCATTGAGGCTAAAAAATTGGGAATCAAGCCACCAATCTCAGCCATTGAAGCAAAACAAATCTGTCCACAGCTTATTCTTCTGCCAGGCGACATGCGAAAATATAGTGAGATTACCAAACGAATGCTCAAAGCTTTACGCGATAATTCTGATTCTGTTGAACAATTCAGTACAGATGAAGCCTTTGCTGATATTACAAAAACAGCTCAGGATTATTTCGGCGCTACAATCATTGCGCAAATTATTCGTAATGAAATTAAAAAAACTTGTGGAAATCGTTGCACTGTATCAATAGGTATCGGGCCAAATCGCACCATAGCCAAACTAGCATCTGGAACAATAAAACCTAACGGCTTTACAGTTATTCAACCAAACAAAGTCCTGTCTTTCCTCGACTCCCAGCCTATAGGCAATCTTTGTGGTATTGGCAGAGCTACAGAAGCGCATCTAAATGAACTTGGGATTGATTCCTTTCCAAAACTACGCCTAGCAGATAAAGAACTTTTATTGCGTGAATTCAAGCAAGTGACTGGCAACTGGCTTTATAACATTGCCAGAGGTATAGATAATAATTTAGTCGATCCACTGGAAGAGGCTCCAAAATCCGTGGGACATTCATATACTTTCCCATACGATCTCGAACTTGATGGAGAAATAAAAACAAATCTATTAGCACTTGCTGACCAAGTTGCCTATCGATTGCGCAAAGATAAATTAAGCGCGCAGGTTGTCTCTTTCTTTGTTCGCTATCATGATTTTTCTGGAAATCATGCCCAAATCAGACTTTCGCAGCCCGCCCAAGACGGCCTAACACTTTATAAAAATGCTTGGGCATTACTTGATCGAGTCCGTAATAATCAAAAACGAATTAGACTTATGGGCATTAGCACATCAGGTCTTTTGGAAAGCGATGCGCCAGTTTCTCTTTTTCTTAAAGATAAAAAAATGCAGCATACACTTAAAGCATATGACTGCATTGCTCATAAATTTGGATCACAAGCAATTTCTCGCGCTGCAACAATGAAGACTTTTTTTCAAGAACGCGCCAGTGGCTGGCATTACGATCACGAGCTTTAATTTACTTATTAAGTTTTGGCAAAACGCTTTTCTCTTGTTTTCTAGCCGAGATATACATCCAGATTCCAAACGGCGTACCAATAAATAGTCCAATAATTGCAAGTATACCAACCAAAGCAAGAACCATACTTATTGCCTGTCCAATAAGTATAATCTGATCTGGGTCATCATCTCTTTGAAAAGTAATATTTCGAATTCCAAATTCCAAAATCGCATATGCCTGCAAAGTCAGAACAAGCAACGGTACTGGAAATAAGAATAAAATGATTCCGGTAATTTTTTTTCTTTTTATAGTCATACTTTTAACGATAAACTAATATCCAGCTAATAATTGATACTATAACCTGGTACATCATCAACTGAAAAATGGCTTTTGAATTTTTTGTTATCTTATAAGCAACAGCCCACGATGTTCCGAAGAAAAATATTGTTAGAAAACTAGATATCGCCATGGTCGATCCCCTGGGTCCTTCGATAAAAAGCTCATATGCATTTGATAAAGCACCAAAACCTAAAAAAGCAAAAGGAACGGAAAGAAGTGCGATCTGCAATGGAGTCAACATCTTATCAATTGTATTTTCTTTCTTTAATTTTGGTCTATCTGCTTGACGCTCACTTCTACGAAGCAATAAAAACCAAATCACACCAACCGGAATTCCTATTATTATTCCCGCTTTGGCAATAATTGACAGCAAATAAGAAACAATTAAAGAAAAACCAAAAAATATACTTAACAAAGCTGGAAGTTGGCTGGCTTGATCTTGAAGTATATATGAATACAAAATGTCAGCAATTGAGCCACTAGCAACAAAAAGAGGTATTGGAGCTAAAATTAATATCCATGAAATTATTTTTTTTGTTTCTTTTCTCATACCTTATTTAATGATCAACTCCTCTTCAATTTCTAGTAAGCGATTATATTTAACAAGTCGCTCTGATCTTGATGGAGCGCCGGTTTTAATGTATTGAGCATTAACAGCAACCGCTAAATCAGCAATTGTGGTATCAGCTGTTTCACCTGATCGATGAGAGATCACGACTTTGTATTTATTTCGCTGAGCTAACTTGATTGCTTGCATCGTCTCTGACAAGGTTCCAATTTGATTTACTTTTATCAATACTGCATTGGCTACTTTGTTATCAATCCCCTTTTGTATTCTTTCTGGATTTGTAACAAAGAGATCATCGCCAATAAGCATCATTTGCTTACCAAGTTTGGCTGTCATCTTTTGCCATCCATCCCAAGCATCCTGATCAAGCCCATCCTCCACTGATATTAACGGATACTTTTTTGACCAACGAGCATATAGGTCAATCATTTGATCTGCATTATATTTTATCCGGTCTGTTTTAAGTACATATCGATCCTTTCGAGGATCATAAAATTCACTAGCAGCCACATCAATACCAAAACCAATTTCCTTGCCAACCTTATACTTTGCTTTTTGCACTGCCTTTTTCAAATACTCAAGCGCATCCTCGGTTTTACCAACATTTGGCGCATAACCGCCCTCATCACCCAAATCCGTATCCATTCTATCTTTTCGCAAAATCTCTCCAAGAGCATGATATATCTCTGCGCCAGCTCGCAACTTTCGTGAAAATCGAGAAAAACCATGAGGAATAATAATAAACTCCTGCATGTCAAGATTAGTGCTGGCATGACGACCACCATTAAAAACATTCATTAATGGCGTGGGTAATTTATATGTCTGGTGATCGAGTGAATAAATATCTCGTAAATGTTTATACAAGGGCATTTTTCTTCGTCGCGCACCAGCATGAGCACAAGCTATAGAAACTCCAAGGATTGCATTTGCTCCGAGTCGATGCTTATTAACGGTTCCATCAAGTATGCGCATGGTGTCATCAATCTTCTCAATATCCATTGCGTCCATTCCATGCAGGACTGAGGCAATTTTCGTATTTACATTTTTAACTGCCCGCAAAACTCCTTTGCCATTATAACGATTCTTATCTCCATCACGAAGTTCAAGTGCCTCATGTATTCCAGTTGAAGCACCAGACGGAACAGAAGCTGAACCATGGGACCCATTATTTAACAACACGCTAACATTTAGCGTTGGATTGCCACGCGAATCAAGAATCTCATGCGCATGGATGAATTCAATTTTTTCTTTCATATTGGGAAGGGTTAAGAGATTTTTTCCATCCCGACGATAGGAGGGATCTTCTCACTTTATTAAGATCTAAAATGTTGACGGTTTTGATATTGTCACTATAAAGCGAAACCTTTAATCACCTCTATTTCTTTTCTAATACTTCAAGTCCAGGTAGTTTTTTTCCAGCCAAGTATGCAAGCATTGCTCCGCCTCCGGTTGATACAAATGAAAAATGGGACAAAAGATTTTTACTTTGTAAAAATCCAACAGTATCTCCTCCACCAACAATGCTTTGTATTTTATTTTTTATTGGCAGGGCTTGAGCGATGGACTGAGTTCCAGATTCTGCACCAGTTACCAGCGAACCCAAACATCCGTTGTATACAATACTCTTTGCATTTTTTACACTTGCTTTAAACAATCTCTGCGTACTTAGACCAATATCAATTAATTGATCAGATCTCTTTAAATTTGAGGCCAATATTGTTTGGACTTTTGCGTCGCGTATTGCAATATAATCAATCGGAGAAACAAGCTTATCAGCAAATTTCTTCATTACTTGTCTGGCTAGCATTCTCTCATTACGGCTAATATCAACTCCGGAAATTTGTAGAACTTCTCCTTGCTCAACGCTAGAAATCGCCAATGCTACGCCACCGCCCACCAAAATCTCATCTGCTTCTTTCCCAAGCTTTAATAATATTGGCATCTTTGTATTTAGCTTGATCCCGCCTAAAACCAGAACAAATGGAAAAGCGCGCGGTCTACTGAGATTTTCAACTTCTTCAATCACTACTGATCCAGCATAGCTTGGTAAATATTTTGTAATCGCATGAATCGAGGCATGCTCACGATGGCAAACACCAAAAGCATTATTAACATAAATATCAGCCAGTCTTGATAATTTTTTAGCAAAACCATAATTATCATTTTCCTCTTCTTTATAAAATCTTAGATTCTCAAGCATGATTATTGATCCGGCTCGCAAATCTTTGATTCTGCTGACTGCTTTATCAGAAAGAATATTTTTTTCAAAACTAAGTTCACATCCTAATTTCTTCTCATACCAGCGCGCAACTGGTTTTAAACTTAAAGTCAGTTTAGTTTGTCCGTCTGGTCGCCCTAGATGTCCGGCCAAAACAACAATTGCTCCTCTTTTTTGGTATTCACGGATATCTTGTAAAGTTTGCTCAAGTCGCCAAGCTGATTCTTCCTTTACCTTTCTTCCAGACAGTGGAACATTACAATCAACTCGCAAAAAAATGCGCATGCCTTTTTTAATCTTACTCTTTTGTAAAATATTTAACCCCATACTATCCAACTAAAAACTTGGTGACCCAGTTATGTTCGCGGGCATACGAATACAAAAAATAATCCAGTCCAACTATATGTCCACTCCCCCCAGAAAGAAAAAGCATAAGACAGACAATCACTAACAAAAAATTAAAAGAGGATGCAAAACTAATAAATGTCCAGGCGTAAATCAAAAAATAACAAATTAATAAAATAATTGACGCTGGTCTAACGAGCATTCCAAGAATTAAACAAATTCCAAAAATTATCATCATCCACGGTAGCAGGGTTTCAAAAATACTAAAGGCAAACACTTGCTCAAACCAGGAAGAAAAAAAAGCGTTTATCGAAAGATCGTTGATAACTGACCAATCTGACAAACGCTCAACTCCATAAAAAAAAGCACTAAATCCAATGAAAACCCGTAGTGTTACAAAGAATACACTAAACCAGACCTCATCTGTGGCGTGAGAAAAAATTCCAAACAATGTCCTCCGTTGCATAATTTATAGGTAGAGTGCGAGTTCAGCTAAACGATGGGCATATCCCCATTCGTTGTCATACCAAGCAACAATTTTTACTAGATTTCCACCAATTACTCGAGTTAGTCCAAAATCAACGATTGCTGAATGTGGGTCACCAATAAAATCAGACGAAACAAGTTCTTCTTGAGTGTAATCAACTATTCCATCAAAACGCGGTGACTTAACTGCCTTTTTTATAGCCTCATGGATCTCTTCCACAGTCACATCTTTTTTTAAAACAAAAGTTATGTCAGAAAGTGAAACAACTGGTAGTGGAACACGAACCGAGAGACCATCAAACTTTCCTTTTAAATCTGGAATGGCTTCAGTAGTGGCAATAGCTGCCCCAGTACTTGTAGGAATCATGTTGATCCCGGCGGCGCGTGCTCGTCGTAAATCCTTGCTTGGGCCGTCAACAATATTTTGCGTAGAAGTATAAGCATGAATAGTTGTCATCAATGCTTTTTCTACGCCAAAAGCTTCGTTAATTATGGCTGTAATCGGCGCAACGCAGTTTGTTGTGCATGATGCATTATTAACAACCTTTGCTTTACTCTTTTTTATCTCCTTTTGGTTTACGCTTAAAACAGTTGTAGGTACTCCCTCGCCTTTCGCTGGAGCTGAAATAATAACTTTTTTTGCTCCAGCACTTATGTGCATTGAAGCGCCTTCAAGATTTGTAAAAAATCCGGTTGATTCAATCACTGTATTAACCTTCATCTTATCCCAAGGAAGTTTTAGTGGTTCTCGCTGTGCTAATACTGGAATTGTTTTTCCATCGATTACCAGTGCATTCCCTTTAGCTACAACTTTCTTTTTCCATTTGCCGTAAACTGAATCATACATAAGCAAATGAGCAAGTGTTTTTGCGTCAGTAAGATCATTGATCGCAACAAGGTCAAATCCTGGTTTTCCCCAGGCAGCTTTAAAGGTCGCGCGACCAATGCGACCAAAGCCATTGATAGCAATTCGTGGCATAGTGTTTGTATTATAGCATAAATGTGGATAAAGGTTGTAGAAAGTTTAAATAGTCACTAGCGCAATTTACATATCAACAACAAATCCCCATCCCGACGATAGAAAAAGTCTTCTCAAGAAGATCTCTTCTAGGCGTCGAGATGGGGACTATTTTATAGTATGTCGTCTGAATTCTGTAGCCACTTCTTTGCTTAAGCTACGAAGGGCACAGCCGGGCTCTTTCTTATATCCCCAACTCAAATCTGGCAAAGCGTCGGACTTTCATGTTTTCTCCGATTGAAAGGATCTTGCTTTCTAGAAGATCTTTGATAGTCATGTCTTCATCTTTAATGAATCTCTGATTCATTAAACACATTTCTTCATAATACTTCTGTAATTTTCCCTCAATGATTTTATTCATCACTTCTTCTGGCTTACCAGCATTTTGTTCTTTTACAATCTCTGTTTCCTTAGCGATAATCTCAGCTGCAATCTCTTCTGGCACAAGATAGAGTGGACTCATAGCAGCAATATGCATGGCGATATCATTACAAAAAGATACAAAGCCTTCATTGCGAGCGACAAAGTCTGTCTCACAGGAAACCTCAACTAGGACTCCAATTTTTCCTTCACCATGAATGTATGAATGAATTCGTCCTTGGCTTGTTTCTCGATCTGCTTTTTTAGCAGCTTTAGCAGCTCCTTGCTTGCGCAAAAGCTCAATAGCTTTATCAAAATTGCCATCAGCTTCTGTTAGTGCTTTTTTCGCTTCCATCATTCCAACACTGCAAGCAGCCCGGAGTTTTTGAACATCTTGTGCGGTAATAGACATAAAAATAAAAACTTTAAAAATTGATAAAGGAAATTTTATTTTTTCTCTTGAGCTGCTGGTTGAGCAGTCTTTGCTCTTGATGACCCAACCTTTACAGCATCAGCAAACAATCTTGTCATGAGCATTAATGATCCAATTGAATCGTCATTACATGGGATTTGGAAATCAGCCATACTTGGATCGATGTTTGTATCACATAGGGCGATGACTTTAACTCCTGTATTTCGTGCTTCCATAACAGCAGTTTTGTCGATACGCATATCCAGAACCAACATCACCTGAGGAATTTTTGTCATTTTTGTAATACCACCAATTCGCTCTTCCAAATCTTCAATTTCACGATCAAACTGTACTTGTTCGTATTTTGTATATTTCTTTAGCTCTCCCTTATCTCGTTTATCCTTAAGTGAGATATATCGTTTTGCAAGCTTTTGAATCTCTTTATAATTAGTGAGAGTTCCACCTAGCCATCGGCCATTAACATATGGCATACCACACTCAGTCGCATGCTTTTCAATTAAATCTTGTGCCTGTGGTTTTGTACTGACAAATAAAAGAACACCACCACGCGCAACAAGCTCTTCAACATAAGTTAAAGCCTTTTCTAGCTGTGATCGTGTTTGTTCAACATCTATAATATGAACACCTTTGCGGGATCCGAAAATGTATTGCTCCATTTTTGGATGCCATCTCTCTGTGCGGTGACCAAAATGAGCACCAACCTTGAGCAGGTCTTGAGTTGAAGGAATGTTTGGCATATTTTTCTTTTTTACTACAGTCTGGACTGTTACGCCCGTAAATACGGGAAGATGCAACAGCATCGCCTCAGACTTGATTATTTGAATAATGTTAAATTGCGATGGCAAAAGGATACCAAAATATGTAAAAAAGGTCAATTATCAGCCCCTCTTCCTCTTCTCTGTCACATTAAAACCAAGGTATTTTCCAATCATCATTCTTGTTTGGGCATCAATAGCCGGGAAGGCGCCAAAAACCAAAAATGTAACTGGAAGCAATGCCCATTGCAAAATCATAATCAACCACCACCAGCGACTCCTATCTTTTGGCCGCTTTGGCAAAAGCCATAAACTTAAAGATGCACTAACAAAAACACCAGCTGTAGCAATCTCCATCATGTATTGCAATGTAAACGGAGAATTTGCCAAGAGTGCAGTTGATGTATCTTGCAAAACAAAAAATGGCAAATATCCAAGCAAAAAAATAAGCATTGGCGCAGTTGCCCAGGTGTACATGCCTTCGATTTGATTAAAAACATATTTCATTCGTTTCCAAAGAGAAATATCTTTATTGCCCTTAAACCTTTCCAGCATGTATGGCAGATGCTCTACTCCCCAAGCCCATCGTCGTTGCTGTTTATACAATGCTTTCATGCTATCCCAATAATTAACGCCCTCAACTGCGTCCATATATACAGGCAGGAATAATGGCTCCACCCGATAATCGCCATTGTAACGAATAAATCCTTGCAAAAATATTCGTGAGTCTTCAGAAACAAGATTTGGTTCATGAAATCCAACATCAACCAACATCTGCCAAGTCATTGAGTGTGAAGAAAAAGTCCACATTCGATCCGAGCGCATCAATTCAGACATCAGCCAAAAAGTTGTCCCAAAAACAGAAACACGAATCGGAGCCTGCACTTTCCAAACATTATTTGAGTAAAGTACTACTGGCTGGTAGGAAGCATGTGCGCCGTCTTTAACTGTCAAAAACAAATAACTAAACCGAGCAAAATATTGTGGATGAGCGACTGTGTCTACATCAAAAGCTGTCACTAGCAAATCTTTGTATGGCAATTTATTTTTATCAATCCACTTCTGAGTTTCCTGCTCCATCCATTTTAAATTCGACCCTTTACCCGGGATTTCTCCTTTTAAGCCTTTTGGATGCACCGTGGTGGTAAATCCTGCAAACTGACCTTTGAATTCTTCTTTAAGTTTTTCAGCGTAATTTATAAAATTCTTTTCATCAGCTTCTTCTCCTCCCATTACAATAATAAATCGATCGTTGCGATAATTACTTTCTCTAATCGAAACTAATGCATCATACAAAATTTGATAATCCTCTTTGTATGTTGGTAGTAGAACAATGTGATATACACGCTCCCAATTTTTTATTTTCTGAAGCTTAGCATACCAATCAACAAGCATTGTTTTTTTGTAAGTTCGATAGGCAAAAACAACAAAGATTAAAAAATAAAGAACGCGTAAAGTCCAATAAAGGTCAAAGATGATAATAAAAACAACGGCTATTGCCGGTGCAAAAAATGACATGCCCACTGCCAAAATAAAGGTTGTCCAAATAAGAATCCCGGGAATCATTTCCCAAAATCTATGCTTACCATAGGGAATAGTATTCTCTTGCATAAGGCATCAGACTAGCACCAATGCAACAATCAATCAACCCAAGTGCCTATGTTTTCAAGTATTTTCGCATTGCAAAAGCAGTGGTTAATAGGCTCAATAAAGCCAAGGTTGCAAATTGTAATCCAAAAATAATAAATGCATTGTCGCGGAAATAATCAACAGTTCCCTGCCAGGCATCGCCAAAAAATAATGTCATTTGGATCTGTAATGCTCCAAAAACAGCAAAAACTATAGCCACCATTACCAGCGTTGAGAGAAAACTGTATAAAAGCGCTTCAAGCACAAACGGCCCCCGAATAAACCAATCATTTGCTCCCACCAATTTCATAATCGCAATCTCGTCGCGGTGCACATAGATTGCAACACGGATTGTATTAAAAATAATCATTATTGCGATAAGACTGAAAAGAGCGGCCAGTCCAAATCCAAAATATCGCGTTCGCGTATTTAAAGATTTTATTTTTTCAATCACTAGTTGGTAATCTGTGAAATCTTGTTCTTTTATATATTGAGAAAACTCTGGCGTTTCCATGGCCTCTCGAATAAATTCAAAATCCTCGGTTGAATAGGTTGTCACTACCAGTGAATGTCCAAATGGATTTTCCCCAAGCTCGTCGAGTGATGATAAAATCACTTCATCTGCCTGATGCCGATCTTGAAAATTTGCCAGGACTTCGTCTGAAGGAATAAATTGAACATCACGCACCTGCGAAAATCCGCGCAAATATCCTTGAGCAGATGTCACGATGCTCTCTGAAGTTTCTGGTAAAAATGAAAATGTAATTTCTACTTTTTGTTCAACCGCCTCAAGTACAGCCTTGGCTGCAACATTCATGAAAAGCACTGCGTTAATAGTGACAAGAGTCAAAACAAAAATTGTTGAAGTAATAAAAGATAACCAGAAATTTCTAAATATATTCTGGAAAGTAAACTTACCAAGTCTGGCTACTGACAATAAGAAGCTCATGAGATAAGATATTTACCGCGTTCAATATCAGACACAATTCTGCCGTCAGCAATTGTGACAACGCGTTTTTTTAATGCATTAACAATATCACGATCATGGGTTACCAGTACAACAGTTGTGCCATACTCATTGATCTTTTTTAATAACTGAATTATTTCGTGGGCATGAATCGTATCCAAATTCCCAGTCGGTTCATCTGCAACTAAAATCTTTGGCCGATGAACAAGGGCACGCGCAATTGAAACACGCTGTTGTTCACCTCCTGAGAGCTGGCGCGGATAACGGTGATGTTTATCTGACAAGCCGACAATCTTTAAAACCTGTGGAACAATATCTCGAATGCGCTTTCTCTCCTCACCAGCAACTTCAAGAGCAAAACTTACATTTTCAAAAACAGTTTTGCGTGATAATAATTTAAAGTCTTGAAACACAATACCAATTTGTCGTCTTAAAACAGGGATATCTGATGTATGAATTGAGCTTATGTCCCAATCACCCACTACAATTTTACCTTTGGTTGCTCGTTCCTCAGCAAAAAGTAATTTTGCCAGTGTTGTTTTTCCAGATCCGCTTTGGCCAACAATCGAAACAAACTCACCTGGCTTAATATGCAAATTCACATGCTCAAGAGCACAGGTGTTTGGCGGGTAATGTTTACTTACATTTGAAAAACGAATCATAATACAAATAAAGTATATCACGAAAACAATATTCTTATCTCTGTGGACATTTTAACAAAAATTTACTAGACTTACTGAACATTTTTATCAAGCCATCGTAGCTCAGTTGGCAGAGCACTGCTTTCGTAAAGCAGGGGTCGGCGGTTCGACTCCGCCCGATGGCTCCATTAAAACATCTTTATCTTGGATGTTTCTTTTTTTTGCGAAATAACCTCTGATAACTCATTTTTATAAAGTACTATCATTTCAACGCCAATTAAATCTCTCTTCTCGCCTGAACTAACAATGTCATATACTTGAGCAATGACATAGGAATCATCAAGTTCAATAATACCGGATCTTTTCCCCAACTCATAATCCCAAAGCTCTTTTAATCCTTCATCTAGATTTTCGTATCCGATCAATCCAATGTCACCACCAAATTGCGAAGATGCAACCTGCGAATATTGAATAGCAAGATCAGAAAATTCTATTCCACTATCAAGCAAAGAAGCAACATGTTCCATTTCCATACGCACATCTTGCTGACATAATTCACAGGATAAAACAGAATCCTGAAGAAGAAACGATAAAGCAAGTGGTTCTAAAACATGCCTGTCATAATCACTCCTGGTCCATCCGTAAATCTGATAATCTTCCTCGTCTACATCCTGCCAAGTAGGTTGTGGGTCCACTCCTAACTCAGCCTTAAGTTGTTCTAGTAATTTTTCGCGTACAGCAGCATCAAAGGCGCGAGCAAAATGATCTTCGCCCGGGTATTGAACCTGTGCCATCTGATCAAGTTCAAATACATCGTCATAATATATCCAATCGCCATTAATAGAACCGGCTGGTAATGAGAATAATTCAGTTAATGTTCGATTAAGGGCGCTATTCTGATGAGTCCTATAAATATTATTATAAATAAGACAAGCACCAATCATTACGACGCATAGCGCAAAAAACAAAAAAAATTCAAAAATACGAAAAGGACTTTTCTCACTATTTTCTTCAAGTTTAGGAACTCTCATAAGAAACTAATTCATCAAAAACATCATGGGAAAAGAAATAATAAAACCAACGAGTAACATTTGTCATGTTATCATCTTGCAAGTCAGTCTCTTTATCACTCAAGCTTGAGCCTAAATCATCCTCAATCACAATCACAGTCTCTCCTTCTCTACCAAGACCCTGCTTAACGCGTCCTTCATGTTCTAAAAAATATTCACTGGAGAGCTGATCAATTAAATTTGAAGTTTCTAAATGTAATTGTTCTTGATCTTGTTTTTGCTGTTGCAACGCTTCTATTTCATGTTCAACCTGAAGATTCCCCACATATTCTCGACCAAAAGCCATAATAAAAAATGAAAGCAAAACAAATCCAATTATCAAAAACCATTTCTGTTTTAGTTTACTCTTCCTTTTCTCCATAAATCACTGGTTGATGTTTTTGTTTTGAAGATTTCTGGTTTTGTGAGGACTGAACCTCTCTTAAAAGCTCTTGCACACGATTTGCCTGGCGTATTGCTGGAAAATAAATATCGAACTCATGGAGTTTATCAGTTTTTATGCGCAAGCCAGCGATGCCTAATATTCTAGATAACAATCTTTGTTTTTCTATTATACTATCACTCACATCATCTATATCAATTTCAATTATCTCTCTTTTAAACAACCCTTGCTGATCAGTGTCAATGACGCGTTCTTCAGTAATAATCAGCAGTGTGTAATACCAGCTAATCCAAAGTCGACCAAAATATAAAATCGCAAATCCCTCAACAATAACAAAAAGCAATAAACCAAATGCACCCAGTTTCATCAATGGAAAGAAAAAGAAAAATGGGACAAGTAATAATAAAGTGGCAAATACAAAGCGTCCAAACTCACGCAAAAAACTGCTTCTAACAACAGCAAGTACATGTTCATCAGTATGGAGTTCAATTGACGACTGTTGCATATTTATCTATTTTTTAAAGCTTCCAAAGCAACACGCCGATCATCAAAGGGAATAAGCTTTCCACCCTTTACAGCCATAACTGTTTCTGATCCCTTACCTGTTATTAACACAACATCACCTTTTTTTGCCATTAAAATTGCTTTTTTAATTGCTTGCTCGCGATCATCAATTAATAAAAGATCAACATCATCTTTCATACCAGATTCACGAGCACCTTTGGCAACTTCTTGAATAATCACGCGAGGATCTTCATCATAAGGATCTTCATTAGTCACAATAACAATATCTTCATGATCAGCTGCTATCTGACCAATTTTATATCGACGAGCGCGATCGCGACCACCACCAGCCGAACCATGTATGCCAATGATTCTTTTTGGTTGCAATATTTTTACTGAATCTAATAATGCATGAAGTGCATATGGTTCATAAGCATAATCAACAATAACAGTGAAATCCTGCCCATTATCAACTCGCTCAAACCTACCGGCAATTGGCTCCAAAGTTTTCAAAGCCTTAGCGATTTCCTTAAGTGAATATCCTAAAGCATAGCAAACTGCTAATGCGCTAATTGCATTTTTTTGTTGGAAAGTTGCTATATAAGGAACTTGCATTATTTCTCCGCAAACATCCACGGACAACCCTTTTTCATTTACACCAATATTTTTTATTACAATATGATCATTGCATTCTCGACCATGAACGGAATATGTTATCTGTCGATCAGCTGGAAATGAAAGAAAGTACGATGCATGTTCATCGTCAGCATTTATTACCGAAACTTTTTCTATTTTCTTTCCATTGATAATTTTATGAGCTCGATGCATTAAATGCGAAAACAATTTTGACTTTGCTTTTTTATAGGCCTCAAAGCCGCCATGAGCCTCAATGTGTTCTGGTGTTAAATTTGTATAGGTTACCAAATCATAATTAATTCCCAGATGACGATATTGTTCAATTCCCTGAGAGCTTGTCTCAATAATTGCAAATCCGCAACCAGCCTTAACCATATCCCTCAGCATTCTTTGCAAATAAAAACGCCCAGGCATGGTTAGCTTCATTTTATTTTCAATATCATGACCGGCGATATAGAATCCCGCTGTTGTAGTGTAGCCAACTTTTTCTCCCAAAGACTCAAGCATCTGAGCTATCATTTGTACTGTTGATGATTTGCCATTTGTCCCAGTAACGCCAATGACAATTAATTCACTTGATGGATTTCTATAAACAAAAACCGCGAGCTTGGCCAAACAAAAATGATATATTTGTAAAATCTGTTTTGGGATTATCTTGCGCAATGCATGCAACATACACTACAAATTTCGCACTTCCTCACGGAATTGCTCACCACAATCAAATTCATTAGCAAAAAGATTCATATTGCTGGCCCCAGGTGAAAGCAGAACTATGTCGCCAGATGTTGCCACTGCTTTGGCAAGCCCAACAGCCTCTTTCATTGTTTTAACTCCAGTGTTTCGTTTTATCTGAGTGCCAACAAGTTGGGCAATTTTATCTGACGCATCACCTTCCCAGAGGATCAGATGTTTACAATTTTTTACAATCTCTTCTGAAAGTTCTTCAAAATTTAATCCTTTATCTTGTCCGCCAGCAATCAAAATAATATCACCATCAGCCCCAAAACGCTTAAGCGCGGCAATGACAGAATCTGGCTGGGTGGCGGTCACATCATTTATGTAAGTAATTTCATCAACTTCGCGCACCAGCTCTTGTCTGTCTGATACTCCTTGAAATGAATGAGAAATCGATCGAATGATATCAATACCTACTCCACGGAAATATGCAGCGCAGATTGATGTTAAAATATTTTCCATGTTGTGATCTCCCTTAAGCCCGACTTGATCAACCAAGATCACATCAACCTCTGTGCCATCTTTACGCACAACAATCATCCCATCTTTAACAAAACATCCGTCATGCTCTTGATAAGTTCGCGAACACCACAAAAGTTTTCCTGTTACCTTTGACTCCATTGCCCGCACAGTTTCATGATCATAATTTAGAACAGTGTATTGATCAGCAGTCTGAGATAGGAACAAAATTTCCTTGGAATAAATATAATCCTCATAGGAATCATATCGATTCAAGTGATCAGGATAAACATTTGTCAGCACTGCAATATCTGGTCCTTTTTTCAAATCAACAAAAGCACCAGGAAGACTTTCTAAAAGCCAGGAAGAAAGTTCAAGCACAACCAAAGTCTCTTCCCCACGAACAAGAAGTTCATCAAGATATTCAAGCGGAGATACTTTGATGTTTCCAGCAACGATTGTACGATCATCTTGTTCTTCAAACATGGTACCAATCATTTTAGTTGTGGTTGTTTTACCTTTAGTCCCAGTAACGGCCACGATCTGATAAGGACAAAAACGGAAAAATAAACTAACATCAGACTCGACAGAAACACCTGCTTGTTTGGCAGCTTCGATAAACTCAGTCTCACTTGGCACGCCGGGATTTTGTACAACACAATCAACATCAGTGAAATCTTCCTGCCTATGTTCTCCCAAAACAAAAACCGGAGAATAAATGGTTCGCTCCGGATAAAGTTCCCGATATTTATGATACCAACTCATGACCAACTCCATAGACTCCTCAAGTTCTGACTCGTCTTTCAAATCTGTAATAATCGTTTGCGCACCATGACGCATTAACCATTTAGCAGCGCCAAGACCGCTTCCCTGTTTATACCGCCCAAGACCAATCACTGTGATAACAGCGTCCTGGAAATTTTCAATTTTGGATAAATCCATACGCTTGCATTATAGCGCAGAATTATAGAATAAAGAACCCAGTCGTGCCATTCGTAGCCTACCACCCTCCAAACCTACCTCTTTTAATCTCCTTCATCTAATGCCTGGCAGTAACATAAACAGACTCTATGTGATCAGTGATAGTGTCCCAATTAAAATATGCTTCAACTACTGCGCGGGCTTCTTCTGATTGATCCTCAACAACTTGCGGGTGTGCTATTGCATACATTAAACGCTCATGCAATGCACTTGCGTCACCGCTCGGAAAAGTTAATCCAATTCCGTGGATCGCTTCTAAATTCGGAGCAATGTCAGAAACAATCGGCATTAATCCATAACTCATAGCTTCCAAAACAACCAAAGGAAGCCCTTCATACTCTGATGGATGTACATAGGCATAAGCACAAGCATAGAGTTGCTCCAAGGTTTTTCCTTCTTGAAATCCTAAAAAGTGAATTCGCGCGTCATCTGATGCTAACTCGCGCAATTCCGTGTAATAACCTTCGGAAAAACTTGGCGCTCCCACAATTGCCAGTTGCATTTCTGTTTCAATACTTTTAAAAGCTTTAATCAAAAAGTGTAAACCTTTTTGCGGAACCAGCCGACCAACATTAATAAAATATTTTTTTGATTTAAGACCAAATTTCTCCAGTTCATCATTCCCTTCCACGATCTTAATCTCTGCCCCGTTTGGAATATAAACGACCTCTGTTCTGTAATGATCGCGACAGTAGACTTGCATTTCGTGCGACACAGCAATGCAGTAATGAGAAAACTTAACCGCGGCCCATTCACCAAACCATAAATACATTCTGGCAAAAAATCCCCATTTTTTATGAAAACGATCTTGAGAATGAAATGTAACAATTACTGTTGCGTGCGGTGCAAACAAACGCGGGATCCAAGCCAAAGTAGCCGGGCCAACGCCGTGATAATGAATCACATCATATTTTTGCCGCACCGCATGCAAGGAAGAAATAAAAGTATGCAAAATGGCTTCAATATTTTTTGAATAAATCGTGGGAATAAAAATCATTTTTACGCCTTCAATATCCGACGGCTTTTCTGGATGATATTTTGCGCGCGCATAAACAAAAACTTCATGCCCAATTAACGCAAGTCTTTTACTAACCTCGCGAACATGACGCTCGATTCCGCCGGCCCGCTGGTCAGTGGCAATCCCCTTTTGTCCAATCATTGCGATTCTCATACTCTTGTAATAATTACAGTATAACAAAAACCCCGACTTTTTACTCAGGGTTTTCTTTTTAATTACTCTTCGTCTGACATTTCTTCATCTTGCTCATCATCAAGAATCTCTTCATCCAACTCCAAATCATCATCCATTTGCTCAACTGCCTCATCACCAAGACAGTTAGGACAAAGATCATCTTGCATAACTTCGTCAGGTGCGACAGAGCTACATGCAACACAAACTCCCATAGGAATTTACTTTAAGAATTATGTCTATATTGTAACCAATCTAGAATTAGTATCAAGAATGTGTCAAGAGATAACACATATAACTCCCCTGTTTTACCTCATCCTCCATTTCGAACAAAAACCCATCAGACAGATCGGAGGGAGAAATTATCTAAGTCTCACTCCCCATTTCGACCAGAGGGACCTCTTGTCGGGATAGGGATGAGGGGTCGAGATAGGAGATGAGAGTCGTGTCGAGATGGGATGCGCATATTCCCATTTCGACCAGAGGGAGAAATCTTCTCACTTCGATCTAACTCGAAAAGATCTCTCCCCTTCTTCACTAAAGTTACGAAGGGCCCATCGAAGTTTGATACGAAGTTGGGCTAGGCGTCGAGATGGGAACAAGGGGGTATCGAGATAAATGTAGAATGCGAATGTCGAGATTGGGATAAAAAAATCCCCCATTTCGACGCCTAGGAGAAATCCTCTCGATTAGTGATCATCCGAAGTGAAAAGATCCCTCCTCTCGTCGGGATGGGGATGGGATTAAGCTTGCATGCATGAAATAAAAAGAAAATCGCCTCCGGTTTCGGGGGCGATTTTCATCGTCGTGTTGACTATACTGTTGGAGCCTCTTCTGCAGGAGCTACCTCAACTGGCGCTTCCGGTGTTACTTCTACAGTCTCTGCAGGAGCTTCGACTGTTTCTTCAACAGGTGTCACTACTGGCTCATCAGCCTGTGGTGTTGGGTTCATTGTATCTTCCATACTTATATTTATTATGAATTAGCTACAGTCATTGTACCAGATAAATCAATTCCGCCTGTGGACAACATTGTTTTATGGCTTATCCACACATAGTTATCAACTATTTATCTGCAAGAGGCCGAGCCTCAAGACTCGACCATAGGTCATTTAACCTAAACAGTCAAGCTATAAGGACTTAGTTTTGAAGCGATGAACCTGCAAAACACAATGCAAGCAAAAAATTGAACCTCTGGGAGTTCAAACTTGAGAGGTTCAATTTCGGCCACAGGCTTTTAAAAAACAGAAAACCACCTATTAAATAGATGGCTTTCTTGGTTCCTTCGAACTTGCCTTGTAAGGCCGTTCGACGGCCTGGTACACCGGGCGGGACTCGAACCCGCGACCTCAGGCTTAAAAGGCCTTCGCTCTACCGACTGAGCTACCGGTGCATAACGGCAATTTTATATCATGTTTTCTCAGGTAAATCAAGTATCTCAAACGCAAACCTCAATATAACTCAATAAAATCGCGTAACAGTTATTAATTCAGCTTAGCCATTCCAGTCCGGGTTGATTCAGCTTAGCTGTTTTATACCGGACTGATTTCTAAGATTCCTCAATTCACTGCTTGACCCACTTTTGACTTTAAACTTCCTATTCCTCCTCCCCCAACCCCATTCCACCTGCCATTCTGACAATGTCTTTCGCTCCAAAAGCTGAGAATAGGGCGCTGATGCGGTATGACAGTCGCTTACATTGATCTTCTTCAAACATGAGTCTGGAAATTGTTTGCTGCAAAATCTGTGGATTCATGTCCCAAAGTACTTCTCCGGCAGCGCGGTCTTCAATCATCCGGGCGTTGGCTAGCTGGTCTGTATTGTGAAGTGGAATAAAAATTGATGGCTTACGCAAAGCTGAAAGTTCAATGATTGTTCCCATACCAGCGCGAGCAACCACCAAATCAGCCATGGCAAATGCATCACGCATTCCCAGTCCCAAGAATTCAAGTGCTAAATAACCTTCCCCCATATTCTCCAACTCTGTGGTCATTTTTCCTTTGCCAGTCAAATGAATAATTTGCATATCTTCCAAAAGATCAGAACCAATGGCTTCCATGGTTTCATTAATTGCTTGCGCGCCTGTGCCGCCGCCCATTACCAAAAGTGTTGGTCTATCTTTAGAAAGTTCGTATCTTTCAAAAATCTGATCTCGGTCACCGTGTAAAAGCGCATGACGCATCACACCACCAACCACTGTTGTCTTTTTTTGTGAAAATGATTCCAGTGACTCTGGCCAAGTGACTGTAATTTGATGAGCAAACGGAGCCATGATTTTATTTGCCAATCCCGGAACAATATCAAGTTGATGTACCCAAACCGGAATTCGCAAAGCCCAGGCCATAATCACCACCGGGACACTCACATATCCACCGGCAGTAAAAACAATATCCGGACGAATTTCTCGAAGCTTGATAAAAGACTCAATACAACCGATCAATAATACGATTGGAATCATCCACCATTTCCACCAACAAGCTCTATCAAACTTTGGTGCCACGATTGGTGAAAACGGAATATTCATTGACGCAACCAAGGCCAACTCTGGACCTTTGCGTGTCCCAATCCAAAAAACCTCAACCTCTTCTTGGCTCTGCCATTCTTCAACAATTGCCAAAAGCGGAGTAACAGGACCAAGCGTCCCCCCGCCGGTCATAAGAATGCGTTTGATATTTTGCTCGTCGTTTATCATAATCTTAATTCTACAAATCTTATATGGATTATAACCGACCTCACTATACGATAATCGATTAACCTCCCCTACCCCCTCCTTACGAAGAAGGGAAACGCCTATCGAAATCGAACCGCGGCTCGATCTCTCCCCCTTACGGAGACCAGTCTGACATGTCGAAGGGGGAGTTGAAGGGGGTTGTATGTTACTTAACTGACTTAGAAATATTTAACACGACTCCAGCAGCGGCTAGTGAAACAACTAATGCTGTTCCTCCGTAGCTTAAAAATGGAAGCGGAACTCCGGTGATTGGGAGGATGCCGACCATGGCGCCGATATTTACAAAAGCCTGTACTCCAAACCAACTTACGATTCCAATTATCAAATAACTGCCAAACTTATCTGGAGCATTACGAGCAAGTTCAAGTCCTCGCAATATCATAATAACAAATGCAATCAAAAAAAGCATGGAAAAGAAAAATCCTAGCTCCTCGGCCATCACGGCAAAAATTGAATCTCCGATAACTTCTGGCAAATATTGATACTTTTGCAACGAATGACCATATCCCCTACCAAACCATCCGCCTGAACCAATGGCCAACAACGCTTGGTTAATCTGGTAGCCGATCCCCTGCGGATCAAGTTCTGGATGCAAAAAAGTCATCAGTCGCTCAGCTCGATAAGGCGACATTTGAATCAATAGGAAAAACGCAGCCACACAACCAACGCCAATGGCTAACAAATGTTTGATTGATCCACCGGCCACAAAATAAATAATCAAGGCAACTGCACCAATGATCGAAAGCGTTCCTAGATCAGGCTGAAGCAAGATGAGACCGGCGATTGATCCAATAATGAATAAAAAAGGCATTAGGCCTTCGGAAAAATCCTGAATTTTCCCTCCCCCTGCTCTTTGCGCCATCCAAGCACACAAATAAATCAAAAAAGTAAGTTTAACGATTTCTGCTGGCTGAAAAGAAAGTCCACCTATCTGCACCCAGCTATTAGCAAAAGTGCCAAAGTCAGTTCCAATACCTGGAATAAATACTAATATTAAAAGGGCGATCGATAGAATCAAAAGTGGAAAAGCAACTTTTTTATACATTTGATAAGGAAAGATCGATGCTAAAAACATCAAAACAAATCCTGGCAATACTCCTGATAAAACTTGGTGTTTTACAAAATAAAAACTGTCGCCAAACTTATCCGTATACGCAACTGGTCCAGAGGCAGATGCCAAAATTAATAATCCGAAAATTGTAAGACCTAAAATCAATAAAAGAAAAATGTGATCAATCTTGCCAGAATCTTTTTTCATAAATTCAAGATCAAGCTAAAATCCTCCAGTTAAAGACGCGTCAATTAAGAAAAGAATAATTCCTAGTGCGGCAGCGATCCAAGAAATTACCCAAAAACGCATAACAACCTTTGGTTCTGGCCAACCCTTGGCTTCAAAGTGATGATGGATTGGGGCCACAAGAAATACTTTTTTGTGAAAAACTTTTTTGGAAATAAGCTGGATGATCGTAGACACTGCCTCAATTACAAACACAAATCCAATGACTGGCAAAAAAAGCGCTGTATTAGTAAGCATGGCAACAATTGCCAATGTCACTCCTAAAGACATTGCTCCAGTATCACCCATAATAAATCGCGCCGGATAAATGTTAAACCACAAAAACGCAATAAGCGCACCAACAATCACTCCACAAAAAACTGCCAGGTCATATCTTTCTTGGAACAAGGCGATAACAGCCAATGCGCCAAAAGAAGAAACAAGTGATCCGCCAGCGAGTCCATCTAGTCCATCAGTCTGATTGACAGAAAATGAAGTTCCTACAATCACCAGAATAAAAATTGGAATATACCACCAGCCAATATTAAATGCGCCAACAAAAGGAACATGGAACAAATCCCAATCAAGTTTTGCATAAAACCACCAAGCACCAATGATCGCAATTATTGAATAAAGTAAGAGTCGATGACGAATGTGAATTCCACCACCATTTTTTCCAATACCACGAACATTTAAAAGATCGTCAGCTAGACCAACAATTCCCGAAGCAACCAAAGCGCCAAGTGGCAAAAGAGTTTGGCCTCGGGTTAAAAAGTTTAAGCTTGACAAAACTGGAATCTCCCACTGACTTAAAAATAAAAATAAAATTGCTATTACAAATACAGTTCCCCACACCAGTACACCACCCATAGTTGGTGTGCCAGCTTTTTTGGCATGAAGTTTGTGAAAGATCGGAGCTTGGATTTTGCTGCGCAAAGATTTTCCTAGTTTGTATTTATATAAAATACTGGTCAACAAAGGTGTCCAAGCAAAAGCCACAATAAAAGAGATTGTTGTTAAAAGAAGAATTTTTGAAATAACCATGGGGTCAATCATAAGACAGATTAAGCAATGTCATAAAAATAGTCGCAAGGATAAGAAACACATGTAAAACAACTGATGTTAGTAGCAGACTATAGGACAACATTTTGTCTTTTGACCAATAGACGATTGCAAAGATTGTATTGATCATAATAATCAGCAGACCAACAATTGAAGGAGTGAATACCCGCCACCAAGCACCAAACATATCAACACCAAAGTGGATATTATAATGAAGTGGAACAGCTGTTTTGGTCATCACTTCTGGATAAAGCTCAAGGTATGGAATAAGAAATGTGATTGCTAAAAGAATAATCGAGGCACCAAAAAGTAATTGCACCGGCTTTTTCTTCCACATTTCCGCAAAAACCACCTGAGCATTTTTAAGCTGTTTTTTCATGAAAAATTGATTATAGATGTTGTTAGTATACATTTTTTTGGCAAATGCATCTAGCTTTGCTAAAAGATCTTGACGAATCATGACTAATTCGCTACACTACGGCTCGTAATCTAGTTTTACTTGTACTCGGTATTTAGCGTTCAACTGCGATAAATTTATGCAGTTGGATGCAGTGCTAGGAGGAATCGAGCACTTTGCGAGCCGTACTAGAATGTACGGTAAACAAAGAGCGGAGATTTCGACAACGCAATGCGCCGACTGCATAAATTTATAAAGTAATATGTCACACAAAAAAGCTGCGGGTTCCACCTCTAATGGCCGCGATTCCCTTGCCAAACGACTCGGGTTGAAAAAGTCTGATGGACAATCTGTAAAAGTTGGTCAGATTCTTATCCGACAACGCGGTACAAAATATCGCCCAGGAAAGAATGTAAAGACTGGAGCAGATGATACACTTTATGCTGGAATTGACGGAACAGTAAAATTCAGCAAAAAGCAAATCGCCGGATTCAATGGCAAGCTCAAACAGCGAACATTAGTTCATGTAATCTAATCCCGCATTTAAAAAACCGCCGTAATGGCGGTTTTTGTTTTCAATAATTTCAGTCCGGTATCAAACAGCTAAGCTGTTTTGATCCGGACTGATTTAGCTAAGCTGATTTAGCTAAGCTGTTTTGTTTTCGGCAATGTTGATAAGTATTATAGACCCTATGGGACACATGGGTCTTGTGTTCTACTTTCCCCTTCCCCCATCTCTCTGCTTGGCTGCTTTCATTAATCCAACAAACAATGGGTGCGGAGTCAGTGGTCGGCTTTGGAACTCTGGGTGAAATTGAGTGCCAACAAAAAACGGGTGATCCTTTATTTCTACAATCTCAACAAAATGATCGTCAGGACTAATGCCGGAAATTACCAATCCAGCCTTCTCTAGTTCGTCACGATATTCATTATTAACTTCATAACGATGACGATGTCGCTCACTGATCATTTCTCCGCCATATGCTTTTTGCGCCGTAGTTCCCTTCTTGAGCATGCATGGATAGCCACCAAGCCGCAATGTTCCACCATATGATCCTTTGGCCACATTTTCTTTTTGACTTTCCTGAATGTGGACGACTGGATGTTTTGTTTTTTCGTCTATCTCGGTTGTATTTGCATCTTTATACCCAAGCTTGTGTCGGGCAAATTCAATCACTGCACATTGCAAACCATAACAAAGCCCAAGATATGGAACTTTATTTTTTCGACAATATTCAATAGCCGCGATCTTCCCTTCTATTCCTCGTGATCCAAATCCACCTGGAACAATCACACCATCCATCTGACTTAATATCTTTTTCATCTTAGTAGAATTTTTTTCAAACTCTTCCGAGTTTAGCCACTCAATCTTTGCTTTAACTCCTTGATCAACAGCGGCGTGTTTAATCGCCTCAAGAACTGAGATATAAACATCAGACAAAACAAAATCGCCTGTGGAAAAATACTTGCCTACAACTCCAATCTTTATCTCACGCTTTGATGATTTCATTTTTTTCACAAAAGCATGCCAGCGCTTTAAGTCATTTCCTTTTCGTTTTAGTTTAAAACACTTTAAAACATTGTCTGCAAAATCTTGATCTTCAAACATATCAGGAATGTCATAAACACTTTTTGCGTCAGGCGCACTAATAATATGTTCTTTTGGCACTCCACAAATCCACGCTATCTTTTGTTTGCGTGGGTCATCCATAGCCATGGTTGATCGACCAATAACAAAGTCAGGCCGAATTCCAGCACTATTTAAAGTTCTAATTGCATATTGAGTTGGTTTACTTTTCATTTCTCCCACTGACGGAGGAACTGGCAAATAGCTAACAATTACAAACCTAACTGATTTAGGATTCTTAACCTGCATCATGCGAGCAGCTTCCAAAAACAAAACATTTTGATATTCACCAACAGTTCCACCAACTTCAATTAAAGTAATATCTGCCTTTGCTTCTTCGCTTGCCTGTTCAATTCGCCTGATAATTTCTTCTGGAACATGAGGAACAACCTCAACACACTTGCCTTTATATTCAAGATTTCGCTCACGCTGAATTACTGTTTGATAAACCCGACCAGTGGTCATGTAATTAATTTTGGGAATATTTGTTTCCAAGTATCGTTCATATGTACCCACATCCTGATCTGTTTCATCGCCATCAACAGTTACAAAAACTTCACCATGCTCAACTGGATTCATTGTACCTGCATCCACATTTACATATGGATCAATTTTTATAGCTGTAACATTATAACCTTTAGCTTTGAGAGTTAAACCAAGCGCTGCGCTGGAAGTTCCTTTGCCAACGCCACTCATAACTCCACCGACGATGAATAAATAGTTGTGTTTCATAGGGGAAAGGGATTAGAGGTTGTTAGAGGTTATTAGAGATTTTGCAGGTATCTTTTTCTGCCCCTTATCACCTCTAATCACCTTTAAATCAAGAACCGACCCGCGAGGGCCGGCTATTCTTTATTTATTCCTTTGCTTCGATAATGACAGTGATTCCTGATTCATAGTCTCCTTTGGAAACTATTGCTTCATAGCTACCTGTTTCTTTTGTTGAAGCAAATTCTATATCGTCTGGGTCAATCTTAAATCCTTGCTCTTTAAGTCCTTCTGACACATCCTTGGCAGTAACTGCTGCATAAAGCTTCCCCTTGTCTGCTTTGGCGCTAATAACAACTTCAACTCCATCAACTTTTGAAACAGCCAGTTTATCCATTTTTTCCTGTTTCTTTTCTCTGGCAGTTGCCGCTTTCTTTTTTTCATCCTGCTGACGAATTGAATGCTCAGTGGCTTCAACAGCTAAATGTTGTGGGAACAGAAAATTACGAGCATATCCCTCCTGTACTTCTTTTACATCTCCTTTCATGCCAATGGTTTTAACATCCTCAAGTAATATAATTTTCATACCAGTATATTTTAGTAAATTGAATAAAAAGCGTCAAAGCTATTTGCGTGAATAACCAACGCGCCTGCGTACATGCTTTGGTTTTTCAAAATATTGTAAAGCTTTATGTACAATTGGATTTAAATCATCATAGCCTGATAATTCCTGAACATCTTTAATTGGAATCCATGCCGCCTCCTTAATCTGCTCACCTTTTTTAGTTGATTGCAAGGGCACAAGTACAGCATCAACACCTGCTTCAAATAAAAAGTAATGAATGAACTTTTTAACAAGTTTGCCTTTAAAAACAAACCTATCTCGAAACCAGATATCAATCGTTCCCAATGGCTTTCTAAATTGAAGCTTATCCAAACCAAGCTCTTCCTTAATCTCTCTGATAGCTGTTTGTTTGTATGACTCGCCTTTACGAACATGACCTTTGGGAAAAGTCCAATAACCATATGAGTCTTTTTGCATCGCAAACAAGACACCTTGATTGGTTCTTTTATATATTAGGCCGCCAGCAGAAACTTCTGTACGATGTTTTTCTAAACTACCAGTTTTTCTTGAGCTGACTGACTGCCGCGTCGAGTTGTGGTGTTGCTCCTGATTCATAATCTTCAGTGGTATATTCAACAATGATGTCTGGGGTTATGCCAACCTTATCAATTGATCTGCCCAAAGGGGTTAGCCATTCTGCTGTTGTGACCTTTAATGCTGAGCCATCATCAAATTCATAATAATCCTGCACTGATCCTTTACCAAATGTCTGCTCACCAATTAAAGTTGCGAGATGATAATCCTGTAATGCGCCGGCTAAAATCTCTGACGCTGATGCTGACCCACCATCCACCAAAACAACCGTTGGAATGTCCGACAGCCAAGCTTGTCCATTCGCAGAATAGGACTCGATTTCACTACCAATGCGTTGCTCAACAACTGTACTATTATAAATCCAAAATCCTGCCACATTAATTGCTTCTGTTAAAAGTCCACCCGGATCATTGCGAAGGTCTAAAATAATTCCTTTTGCATCTTTGGTTAGAATCTCCTGAGCTGCCTGACGGAACAATGATGTGGTGTCTTCATTAAAAATCGACAACTTAATATACATAATGCCGTCGTCACGCATTTCCCATTCAACACTGTTGATTTTTATATCACCACGCGTGATTGGAACTTCAATAGTTGAATCAAATCCATCGCGCACAATTGTTAACACAACTTCTGTGTCTGCCTGCCCGCGAATAATACTAACCGCATAATCAACTGTTGCGCCAATAACATCTTCCCCATCAACAGCCACGATATAGTCTCCCGACATTAGCCCGGCAGCTTCGGCTGGACTACCAGCTAAAGGAGCAACGACAATAATGTAATCTTCTTCTTTGCCAATTTCTGCTCCTATGCCTGAATACTGACCTTCAAGTTCTTCATTAAATGCAGCTGCGTCTTTTGGATCAAAGTAAACAGAGTATGGATCGTCAAGTGCGCCAACCATGCCCGAGATTGCACCATAAAAAAGATCTTTTTCTGAAAGTGGCTGACGCAAGTAAAGCTCGTGCACTAAATCCCAAACCTGCCAAAATTGCTGGAAGCTAACATCATCTTCAACCCCATCATAGAATCGATATTGATTTGTAACTTCACCTTCTGACTCTGATTGATTGCTTGGTGTGTCAACTGATCCTTTAATTAGCCATCCGGCAGAAAAAAGTATGATCGCACAAAAAACAAAAATCAGTGTTTGCCCACGAAAAACGCGCGCCTTTATACTTGTCAAATCTATTTTCATAACAATGGGTATTATAGCGCAGATGAGAAATGAGAGAAAGAAGAACAAATGTTATGGAAACTAAATTAACCCCCTCCCACTCCCCCTTGTGAAAGGGGGAGAGACCGAGTCCCAATCTCCCCTCCTTTTTAAGGAGGGGTTGGGGGTGGTTATTCCGGATTCTATAGCCCGCGCCCTATCTACTTTCTACATTCTACCTTCCACTTTCTACTTTTCACTTTCTACTTTATAATACCCCCACTATGCCTATTTGGATCAGACGAGTCATATTTTGGACTTTTGTAATGATATTCTTCATCACTGCCCCACTTTTGGTGCTTTATACTGCTGGATACAGATATAGCATTTCTAGTGGACTAGTTACTCGAACTGGAGTTTTATCAATCACCACTAGCCCGCGTAGTGCAGAGATATATTTGGACAGCCAATATGCTGGCGCCAAAACTCCTGAAGTTCTCAAGCGAATTTTGCCTGGAACCTATGGTATTGAATTGCGTAAAGACGGATACCACTCTTGGACCGGTGAGGTTGAAATCAAAAGTGGACAAACCAAACAATTACAAAACATTCAACTTTTCTTAGACTCAGAAGCACAGCTTTTGTTTGATAAAGAGACTGATGTTATCTCAGTAAATCCACAGGGCGACACAATCGCCTATGCAACCCGCGAGGGTGGTTGGCAAGAAATTTGGCTTTATCGTCCCAAAGAAAATTCACACACACTCTTGAATCAACAAATTGCTAGCGATCAAAAAAATCTTGAACTTGCTTGGTCGGCTGCTGGAACATATCTTTCTGCCTTTGATATTGACGCTAACACAGTAGCCATTTACAAAAACGATGCCACAGCTGTTTCGCTCCCAGTGAATGAAGACATTATTGGCCTGGAATGGAATCCAAGTTCTGATGCACTCATTGCTCTAACCACAGAAGACGGACTGGTGCAGATTGATCTACAAGCTGGATTAATAAAATCATTTGCCCAGACTGATGAAACTTCAGTTCTGCTTGATGCTAGTGTTTTGAGATTGATTTCTGGATCAGATTACACAGAGATTGCTCAGTATGTTGATAATGAAAAAGAAACTTTGGCTTTGTTGCCAAAAGGTACATACACAATCGAAGAACGAGATGGGACTTACTTAATTTTGACAGACACGCGTGGCCGACTCTATTTAATTCAAATTCATCAAGACCAACCAATTCTTTTGGAGCGTGAGGTTGATACTTATGATTGGGACCCGCAATCTGATCGACTGGTATTTACAGATGGATTTGAACTTTCAGTTTATGATGCGTCTTCACACATCACTGAGCTGATCACCAGGCAAAGCACTCAAATAAAAACAGTCACCTGGCATCCGCAGTCAAATATCGTATTTGTGCAAGATGATGCGCTTCGCGCGTATGAAACCTATGCACAGGCCAAACAAAGATTTGTCACAACGCTTTTGGAAAATGCTGATATTCAAACTTTGTGGATCTCCAAGGATGGAAGAAACATATATTTTTACGGCCAACAAAACGGAGCCTACGGAGTTTATAGTTTAGAAATAGCAAAATTGATTGAGGGGTTTTAACCTAGGCCTCCCCTCCTTCCCAAGGAGGGGTCGGCTGTGCCGCTCCGAAGCTCTGCAGAGCGAAGGGCGGGGGTGGTTGCCTATCATAAAAGACCCACGGGTCTTTTATGTTTAATTACCTTTTTAACCCTTGCTTATCTTCTCAAGAAGATCCCTCCTATCGTCGGGATGGGAAATGCACTCCTCGACTCCTCGCGTAAACGCTCGGTCGCTCGGAATGACGGCATATGGAATACAAATATATAAAAAGCCGTCAAAAGCGAACACCCCCAGACGAATCTGGGGGGTAAGGGGTGGGAAACGATTGGCGAGTGCGATGGGGTTGGACCATTCACACTCGCCGAGGTGAGGTTGTTACCGCCGGCGGGGGCCACGGCCGCCGAGCTTCGCCTCGAGGCCGAAGCCCAACTCGAGGCTGGGCCGGAACTTGGCGCTCTGCTCGCCCTCCGTGAACACCGGCCCAAAGGGCGCGGCGACGCGGAAGGAAAGCAAGGAGAAGACCTTGTTCTCACCCAGCCGCTGCGACTGGATGAGGATCCTCGCCTCCGGTCCGAGGCCCCAGCTGTGGTAGTAGGTGTCACCCGACTCTCCGAGGAGGGTCGTCTGGCCCATCAGCCCGAGGCCGATGGCGGGCTTTCCGGCCCGACGGATCAGGCCGAGGCCCGACCCGTGCCAGTGGGTACCACCGAGGCCGCTGGCGATCCAGTCGACCCCGCCGTCGAGGAGAAGGCCGGCCGAAGCCGTCTCCACCACGACCCCGCTGTTGAACCCACACCCGGCGCCGAAGCGCTTGACGCCCAGGTCGGACACGCTGTCGTGCCCGACCGCCATGCAGTCGATGCCCATCAGCAGGCCGGCCTTGGGCTCAGCCTGCTCGGCGCGCATGTCGGTCTCGAGCTGGTCCACCCGCTCCTCCAGGCGGGTGAGGCGTTCGCGGATGTTGGGGAGGGCGTCCTCGACCGCCGTGATGCGGAGCACCGCGGCGTCGAAGTCGGCCTGGGAGACCTTGCCCTTGAGGGCGGTCTCGGCAGCGTCGATGCGCACCTGCAGATCGTGGATGTCCACCTTGATCTGCTTGGTCGAGGGCACCCGGATCGCGCTCACGCGCGTGTCCAGGTCAGAGACCTTCGTCTCCAGGGCGCTTGCGCGCCCCTGGAGTGCCAGGATGTCCTGGCGGTTGAAGGTGGGACGGGGGTCCATGGAAGTGGCGCCGCCGGTGTCGGCCGAGGTCCGGACGACGGGCGTGGACTTGGCCCACGCCGTGTTGGGGGTGGACACAAGGCCCATGGCCACGAGGACCAGGGCCACCAGGACACGAACCACAGAGCTGTTGCTCATGGTGTCTCCTATCTGGCCCTTTTGGGGCCGGTGGGGGTGGGGTTGGTTTTTGGGTAGATTGACCATGCATCGCGCTCGCGTGGAGGGGATGCGGGTGGACACATAGCCAATTCACCCAAAAACTTGTAATAACCTATTTTTATAGAACAGTCATACAAAAGCTGGCACGATCTGCCACAATTGATGAACGCATAACAATAACATATTTTGCCTATTTTGTCAACCGCAAGCCCCTATTCTTGGCTAATTTCGAATGTATTTACTTATCCAAGCCTATAGATCCAACCCCCTCCCTTCTTCGCCCTCTGGGCTACGAAGGGCACAGCCCACTCCCCCTTAGAAAAAAGGGGAGAGAGAGACCGAGTGGAACAAAAAACCCCCTAAGTGAACCTGGGAAGTGACAAATCTTAGCGAGGAGGAGACGCTACGACCGTTCTACCCAGGCCCACTCAAGGGGCTTTAGTAAAGCGAGATTATCAGACCTATTTTTCTTTGTCAAACTGGGTTAGAAGACAAAACCCAGTATGAAAAGTTGCTCATTCCAAAAACATTCCGACGGCTGAGGAATCCCGATGTTTTTGTACTATATGCCTGTTTCTTGATTAAAACGAAACGCGCCCAGACGGGCGCGACGCGACAATATATTCACCTACTACCAGTGGCCAATATGCCACGGCGGGACGAGTGGAGCAAGCACATCCGCGAAAGGATTAGCCTCATTGCAAAGGTACTCGAGACTCCCCATGAATATAAGGATCCCTCTCCTAGCCTCGTCCTCAGAGATACGACCCTCTGCAAACGCGGTCCTGGATTCTCTGATTCTCTTGAGGTGATCCTGCCAGATCGAATTCCTCAATTCGATGCGACCAACGCCGATAACAGTATACGGCGTGGTCCCAATCACCTCGAATAGAGAATTCCCGGTATCAAAGGCCGTGAACCACGATGACGGTTGCTCAACGCACGGCGTGAGAGCATCAATCAGCTCGCACGCAGCATTGTGAATGGCTGTCCTGCCAGGGTTCTTCCCCAGAATCCTTCGATTTGCCTCTAATAACCAATCACGCATTGTATCTCTCCTGAAGCTCGGCATCTCCGCTCCCTTTGTACACCAAGAATGAGCTCTTGGATTATTAAGAGCGTATATTAAATACAACAAAATGGTCAAATAAAGACCACCGGAACAAGTCCGGTGATCATCCTTCCCATATTTGCCTTGATTATATAAATATTTTAATACAATACTAATCTCATATGAAACACAGCCCTAAAAGTCACATTATCAGCTCTTTTGCTAGGAAAATGGCACAAAACAGCTTAGCTGGAATAACCCGGGCTAAAACAGCTTAGCTGATTCAGTCCGGACTGAAACAGCTTAGCTGTTTGATACCGGACTACGCCCCTCTCAACCTTTTAACCCACCCTTTACTTAACACAAAGCGGGTCTTGAGAAGACCCGCAGGAGAAGAAGGTGATGAGCATTATCAGCTCATCCGCGAAAGAGTAAAAAGTTCACTAACCATCCTGGACTCATCGCGATAGGTTGATCCAGGCTCATCAGCATCAATATCCTGCTCGGCAACAGAATACTGATCCTGAGAACCGATCTGAGCTACCAGGACTTCACTGGTAGACTCTTCCCTTTCACTGGACTGGAACATGACGCCTCCGTGGGACAGTTCCCGCTCAACCCAGGTCAAGTTGAGATTTTGTTGTAGAAGATTGATGACCTGAGTTTAGGCACATAGGGGTCTCCCAAATAATGCCTAAAATCAGAACATCAAAAATCGGCTTTTTCGAGCCGATTTTTTTCTAAAATATTTACAAACTAAAATCGGCTATCTCTAAAAAAGAAAAAGCTAAAAAAGCGACTGGTACTGATAATCTGTTTTTGTGCTTTTAAAATCATATCTACTTTTAGAATACCACAAGATTAATATTCGTTAAATTACACCTCGTGGATAAGTTGATGTCTGCGTTTTGTTCGTTCAACTTGAATCATCACATAGCCGACTCCGGCAATCATGCCTAGTACAAGTCCTGAAAAAGCATTGACTGGGATATTTGGTTTTACTGGCCAACGAGAGTTTAGTGCTTCGTCAACGAGTTGAACTTTGATATTGCTACCAGAAGTATATGTCCAACCTTGGTTGATAAGCACATAAGCAACAGCGTTTACAATCTTCTCCGCTTCTTCAACATCAGTGTGATATGCCTTGATTGTTAAAAGTCCGGAACTGCGTGAAACAGATGTGGTAAGCATCTCTGTCCATTGCTTGCGACGATCAATTTCATCTTCTTTAAAATAAGCTGTGTTTATATCGTATGGCGCTTCCAAAACTTTTTTATAGAAACTAGTGGTATAAACTACATCAGCCAAATCCTCAGAAATCCGTTCCACTGACAAGCTGGCAGTGTAAGCATCAATTGTTCCCAACTCTTGAGTAATCAAGATACGCACCGTTGAGCTGTATTCGAGTGGTTGAATAAAAGAAAGTGCGACTCCTAAAAATAATCCAATTGCTGCAGTCAACAAAATAGTTGGCCAGGAAAAAAGGATTGGAGTGAATGTTGTGTAGGTGTAAGTCATAAATATCTAAAGGAATGTAAAGGTGATTAAAGGTTATAGAAAAAATATCCATTACCTTTTTAACCTCTGATCACTTTTAATCACCTCTTCTAGTATAACAAATTATACTCACCAAGCGTAATTGTGAATTCTTGATAGCTTCCTTGGCGCATCACGCCGACAATAATATCTTCGCCAACCTTGTATCGCTCCAATGATTTTGCTAATGGATATTCACTGGAAACATCAACGCCCCCTAATGAAACAATGATGTCCGAGTTTTGCAGTCCGGCAATCTTGGCCGGACTTTTTGCCACAAAAGCACTGGCATATCCTGGCAATGAAGTAATCATGTATCCGTGCGATGCGCCTAAAACTGCAGAGTCAACATTGAGTCCTTGTTCAAGAGAAAGAACATAAACACCCAGCGCAGGATAAACAGTTGCATTGTTAGAAATAACTGATTCAATAAATAAAGTAAGATTTTGAATTGGTAATGTTTGTTTATTAGATCCATTAATTCCCAAAAGCGCACCGGATGAATCAAATAACACCGAACCATCTTCAACATCATCTTGCAAAATCCAATACCGTTGGTAATCCTCTGCTCTTTGCGCACGATCAGTTACAAACCATTCTTGGTTTAATAATGAAGTCACTTGCACTCCTTCTTGATTATGAAGCACAAACAAAAACTCACCCGGTTGCACTTCTCCTGATGTGGCAAAAGAAGCTACTCGCAAACCTGACGCTTCGATGCGCACCATTTTCATTTCTGTTCGAGTATCTTTAATAATTTCCGTTGGCTCATACCACTCTCCGGCAATTAACACTGAAAAATCATTTATTGAAAATGTGTTTGGTAAAACAGAGTCATGAACAAGTATCCACCCATCGCTAGTAACCACAACGCCAGCCCCATAGGAATTAGATGCAAAAACCCAAGAACTAGGATCAGCACTTTTTTCCTGGGCTGGGTAAAACCAAGCCAGTGAATCTTGTGCTTCCACCACCCGACCTAATGCTTCTTCATATGTTCCAGGAATTGGATTTGGTTTAACTTGTGAAAGAGTTAAAACAAGTTGCTCGTCGCTAAGTAATTCTAAATAGGTATCTAATGATCGCTGGGTAAAAACACTCGCAATCGCTCCTGATAATGCACCAACAAGAACGCATGCGATAAGGATAATGCCGGTTGTTGTTATTTGTTTTTGGGTCATAAAGCCATTATTAAATCCATCTTGCAGTTAAAAAAATCATTAAAAGCATAGCGCTGGCAATGGCAAGATAGCGCAAAATAACTTTTTTTGACAATTTTTCCAAGGCCTGCGCCCGAGAAAGTCCCAGAAATAAATACAGTATAACCGCAAAGCCAGCTGCATTGGAAACAAAGCTAGTTGGCAAAAGTGAAAGAACAATATATGTCTGTGCCAAACAAATTCCACAAATTATTGAAAATCTCAAGGCGCGTTGAAGTGATATCTTACTAACCCACAAAACCATCATTGATGAAAAAAAGGAAAAAAGTCCCATGATTATTGCCGGTACCCACAAAGAAAGTTGCAAGAACAATCCCATAGCATACATGCCACTAGCAAAGAAAAATGCACTTAAAAGCGAAAGGGTTAATGAAAGATATTCAAGTGTGTATGCCTGATATGTACTTGGCAAATGATAAAAAGCAAAAACACTTTCTGCATAAATCCAAATACAAAGTGTGACAATAATTCCAACTGCGTATTTGATCACTTCGCCTTCCAAAAAGAAAAAGAAAAACACTGATGAAAACAATAGCAATAAAGGAAGAGCTAAAAATACCCAAAACACAAATCGCTTTACTTCCCATTTTAATAATCTAACAAAAAGTAATGGCGTCATGACAAAGCCAATAATAGCTGCCAACAAAAGCTGATCTGGCCAATAAATTAAAATTACAAATACAACCGCGGTTAGTAGTGCAATTAAAAATGTTGAAATGCGATGAAGAATAATCACAAAAAAATTTTATTCATTTGGCTCCAATAGCCAATCATGGGTTGAACGCAATTCTGTTATACCATTATCAGCAGAATCAATTTCACCAGCCAGAACTTTGCCAAATAACAAAACAAGTTCTAGATGAACATCTTTTTCACTTTCTGGAATATGCAAGGCCAATAATGAATTATAAACCGACTGGGCTGACTCACTACCCAATGAATAATTCTCTACCAATAAAAAAACTTCCTGATGATATTCTTCCTGGGTTAAAACTTGCCGGGTAATCGGTGTGTTTTGCTGAACAATAAAGGCATAAACACCAAGCATTAAAGCCAGAGTTAGACCCACAAGAATAAATGGAAACCAAGTACGATGTGATAGTTGCATATTTATAAACTTGAAAAATTGCACTTTACACCTTATAGTATAGCACAGAAATATGCCTACTCTTGCTACAAACAAACGCGCGCGATTTGATTATGACCTTTTAGAAGAATTTGAGGGTGGTTTGGTTTTGACTGGGGCAGAAGTTAAATCAGCTAAAAAAGGAAACATGAGTTTGCAAGGAACCTACATTTCACTGCGTGATAAAGGTGTTTGGCTGCGCAATGCTCACATTGGTGCCTATGCGCCAGCTGGTGAACAAGAAGAATACAATCCAACGCGAGACAGAAAAGTACTTGTTCATAAATCAGAAATCAAAAAAATGCTGGGAAAAAAGAGCTCAGAAGGATTGACAATCGTGCCCATTCGTGTCTATACTAAGGGCGCTTTAGTAAAACTTTCTTTTGCCCTTGCTCGTGGAAAACGCAAGCACGAAAAGCGTGATGCAATCAAAAAACGAGATATAGAAAAGCAGTCACGAGAAGAAATGAAAAAAACAAGATTCAAAGCATAGCTAACATGTGTCTGACATGCGCCGTTACTTTCGAGCAACTGAGCCTGCCTCATCGTTCACAAACGACAGGGCCTGCCCCGTCGCTCGCGAGCGACGGGGCCTGCCAGGAATCGATGGCAGTGCGAGAACTTTTCAATCAAGCCAGAGCTACACATTGCTCTGTAAAAACCATGTGTACGAGACAAATGCAAACATCATCTCAAAGGTACGAAACGCATTTTCAATGCCAGTACCTGTAATGGTTGCTGCGTAAATATTCGCCAACCCATCCGTTCTAATGTGCCCTACATTAGAAGCCGGGTGTCATATCACTGGGCTATATCATGCTTCCTGACCTAGCATGAAAGAACTTTGCGGTCAGAACGTGTTATGATCTTTTCGTTCCGTTCTAGATCATAAAGCGTTATTACAACGGAACAAAGCTTGTAGCAATTGGATTGCTATCCCTGACCAGACGGGGGTTCAACTCCCCCCAGGTCCACCATTCTTCGCGCAGCGAAGAATGCCCTCCGTAGCCTTACGATAAACCAAGAAAATAATTAACCACAATGCGCATACATCGACATCGTCGCGGACAACCAAAATTCGCGATACCACAATTCAAAGTTAATGAACAAATAAAATCCCCAGAGGTAAGACTTGTCTCAGATGACTTTATTGGCGTGCTACCAACAAGTGAGGCAATCGCCAAAGCTCGTGAACAAGGCATGGACCTAATTGAAGTCTCACCAAAGGCTGAACCACCTGTTTGTAAGGTGATGGAATACGGAACTTTTAAATATCAAAAAGAAAAGGAAATCAAAAAACAACGCGCACAAAGCAAAGAAGTTGAGCTTAAAGGCATTCGCCTTTCTTTCCGTATTGGTGAAAACGACATGCAAGTCCGAGCTAACCAAGCAAAAGCGTTTTTTGAAAAAGGACATAAGGTAAAGATTGAAATGCAACTACGCGGCCGTGAACGAGAACACAAAGACCGAGCATGTCAGATCATCAACAATTTTATTGATATGATGCGCAAGGACTTCAAGGTTCGAGTTGAATCAGAAATCCAAATGCAAAACGGACGCCTACAAGCAATCATAGCGCCACAGTAGAGAAAAACAAAACATGGTTAGTTTGACAATTTTCCGCCAAAACTGTACACTACCGACGCAATAAAAGTATGAAACTCAAGACTCACAAAGCGCTAGCAAAGCGCGTAAAGATCACTAAGACTGGCAAGGCAATTAAACGCAAAGCTGGTCAAGATCATTTTAATTCACGAGAAACCGGAAAAACACGCCGAAACAAGCGATCTGACCTACAGATGAGCTCAACTCTTAAAAAGGCAATAACGGCTGCCCTTCCATATCAAAAATAACCTATGCCACGCGTAAAACGAGGAACTTCCCATGTAAAGAGACGACGCAACTTATTTGCGATTGTTAAAGGATTCCGCTATGGATTGCGAAACAAAATCCGATTAGCCCGCCCAGCAGCTCTAAACGCTGGCACATATGCTTATCGTGATCGCCGAGCAAAAAAGCGAACTTTCCGCCAACTTTGGAACATCCAGATCAATGCCGGTGCCAGAGCCAATGGAACAACCTATTCAAACTTGATAAACGGACTTAAAAACGCCGGAATCATCTTGGACAGAAAAATCCTAGCCAGCCTAGCCGAACACAAACCAGCAGTATTTAGTAAGGTTGTAGAAGCAACAAAAAAATAAAATAACCCAATAAAACACCCGTATTTCTACGGGTGTTTTTGTTTTTCCCAAAATCACTACCCCCTCCTTCCGGATCATACGCAAATCATGGTT